>JAAEOI010000608.1 GCA_024244665.1 Bacteroidota bacterium
GACCTACAAGGGGCGGAAATCCTGCTCACTCTCGACCATCGGTTGTACCTCCTTTTTTCCCTCCAAACCGCTGGGTGGGTATGGCGACAGTGGGGCCTGCTTTACTATGGATGATGAACTGGCCAAAGCCATGCGGGAGATTCGTGTGCATGGACAGGATCGGCGTTATCATCATCCTCGTATTGGGGTGAATGGGCGGATGGATACGATTCAGGCGGCTGTATTGCTGGCTAAACTGGAGATATTTCCTGGGGAGGTTCGGAAGAGGGAGGAGATTGGGGAGAGGTATACTGAGTTATTTGATGGGGTGGGGATTGCTGCTACTCCTTATATTGAGGCGTATAATACTAGCGTTTATGCTCAGTATACGGTTCAGGTGGATGATAGGGAGACGGTGTTGGGGAAAATGAAGGAGGCTGGGGTGCCTGTTGCTGTTCATTATCCGGTGGGGTTGAATCGGCAGCCTGCTTTGGTTACGGAGGATGAGTTGGTGGTTTCGGAAGAAATAGCAGAAAGGGTGTTGAGTATTCCAATGCACCCTTATTTGGCTATGAAAGAGCAAGATAGACTGGTTGCAGCGATATCCCAGGGTGTAAGCCAGTGAATCTACCAGTTTTCGTTTTTTTGCCCCTTTCATCCTAA
>JAAEOI010000609.1 GCA_024244665.1 Bacteroidota bacterium
AAGATGTGAGGCCGTGGGTGCTGTAATATCAACATGGTTTTGCACCAGAACGCCATTGTGGAATACAGTGAAATAGCCGGGTTCAATCAGCTCCTCTTTGTCAGTGAATTTTGGGGCCAGGAAAACAATATCATATACCTGCCATTTCCCTGCTTTCACTGAAGCATTTACCAGGGGAGCAAAGTTCCCATAAAAGGCAGCGGCCTGGCCATCTGGATTTGTTTTGTTTTCATAGGAGTTCAGTACCTGAATTTCATATTTGCTCATGAGGTAAATTCCTGAGTTACCACATTGCTGGCCTGTTTTGCCCTCCTTAACATCTTTAGGGGATATTTTCCATTCAATATGCAGCTGGCAATCACCGAATTTTTGTATTGTCCTGATATTCTTGGTTCCGGGCTTCACAGTAAATTTATTACCCGCCACAAGCCATTCCGGTGCTCCACCTGTTTCTACACTCACAAAATTGCTAAGGACATCCTTGTCAAACAGGATAATAGCATCAGATGGTGGGCCGCCTTTTTTACCAGGAGTAATAAGTTCCGGCTCAGGGAAGGCCTCTTCCGTCTCCTGAGCACTTGCCTGTGGAACGAAAAATAAAACTGAAAGGTATAATGAAATGAAAGCCCGGACTTTTAATTTCTCTTTGTTATTGATCATTTTCAAAAAATTTATTTACAAGATAAAATTAAACATTTGAAGTCTATGAATGGATGTGAATCATTCTTATCTTACGTCAATATGAATAGATGTTATTGCTTTTGGGTGAAACTATTTTCAACCCTCCTGATTTCGCACTTGAGTTTTATAAATTCAGCAGCAGAATTTCAGCTTGAAAAAGCCGGAGATAATCTAAATCCGGCCCACCTTTCCGGGGATCCCGGACTGCAATTGATGGGGAACCGTTTTTTCACTTTAAGCACGGTTGTTCGTGTCAATCAGATTGAAACATCACGCGATGTTTCCAATGGTGAAGATGAATCGAGTATTCACGGTCCGGAAGAAGCCCGGGCTTTTCGGGAAGCCGTTGAAAAGGGTTGGCCGGGGGCCAGGATCACATGGGCCTTCAGCTGGCTTGCATTGAAGGATCAACGTCCAAACTATCGTGAATTGAAGGAACTTGTTGTTTCCTATCATAAACTGTATGGGGATGAGATAACTTTTATTCCGGGAGGTTATTTTGCCAATATGTATAACACCCGTGAGCAGGTAAACCGTGATCTGCATGATGGTTTACAGATGGTTTCAGAAATGGTTGGCGGGGACTACCGCCCCCGGAGTGTTGTTGCCGGATTTCTCTCTGCTGAGAATCTCAGATTTCTTGCTGAAGAGGAAGGAATTAAGGTCTGCCAGGGCAATATCTGGAGCCAGTATGCCATAGACAATGGAGATGGAGAGGGCTCAATATCCTATCCTTACTACCCCTCGCGGGAGCATTTCTGTAAACCGGCACAGGGTAAAGATGACCTTATCGATTGTGTAAATCTTGATGGCTGGACCATGGATTTCCTGAGTGCAAAGTACCCTGGAGGAAGAGAAATTGACGGACAATGGTGTGGAAGCAGGCAGGGTGTTGGCCCCATTGAGACCGTGATCCGATTGGGCACCGAACCAGGTACCAAAGAGATGCTTGCCTGCACAGCCACCCATTTTGACAAGGGATTCGAACTAAATGATTTTGCATGGGTGACCTGCATCTGGGAAATGAGCCTGGTTGAAGCACGCAAAATATATGGTTATAAAGGACGCAACGGATTGGAAGGCATGGTGATCTGGCTCAGTGAAATGAGGCGACGATGGCCAGAGGCAAAGTGTATTACTCAAGGGGAGTTTGGAATGCTCTGGAGGGAGCAATACAAGAGCAATGATCAGATCAACTATCAATTCGTCCAGCGGGGATCAGGCGTATGCGGATCGGATCCTGATCTGGAGATCAAATGGTTTATGAACAAGGATTTCAGGCTCGCTTTTGAGAGGAACTGGAAAGAAAATAAGCCGGAAAAAGTTATCGATTTTACCCGGTATGACCTGAAGGCTCAGGAACCAGCGGATCCTCAGCCAGGTAAACACAGCCGCAACTGGAGTTTGATGAATCGACTCAACCAGAAAGGGGTCCGGCCCCAGGATGTACCCATTCCTATGGGACAATTGAACGAAGATGACCGGGCCTTGATTAAGCGCCGATACCCGGAATTATTTGAGGAGTTCTAAAGCATTTACCTCTAACACCCGGGCAAGAGTGGTGATTCGGTATATATTATTCAACATGGAAGATACTTAAATTGAAGTCCCCACTTTTGGGATCTGGATAACATGAGAAATCACAGGGATATTCTTGGAGTTGCCCTTATTTTTGGGTGTCTATTAGGTTTTAATAGTACGGCCCGGAGTCAGGAAGAGGTACAAAGGAAGTACACGCTTGCTGAAAAGAGCATTCAGCACGCCAGAGAAAGCCTGCCAGGGCAGATATATACGGAAGACCCCGAACTAACCAGGCAGGTACATAATTTATATATTGATTGCCTCTTTGATAAGCTCTGGGAGCCTGCTCTCCCCGGTCTGCCCTACAGATTTTTTTCGATTTCAGGGGCAGGTGATGAATCTTATGCCAAGTGCCAGTTGCTGTGGGATCCAATGTTTATTCTTAATGCCTGGGCTCCATTAAATGATAACCAGGTGGTACATGATGTCTTTAGAAATTATTGGAATGTAATAGACAATAACACGGAAGCTCCCAAAGGATCTTTCCAATATGGCATGGTGCCCTGTACAAGCAAGCCGGATCTGCCACAGGATGGCTTTTCACAAATCCCGATCCTTGACCGGAGCATCGCAGTGAATACAATCTACGGCATTGTGGAGGATTACAGAACCATTGTGGTCCCTTCCCATGCCAAAGGACGGCGATTAAAACTGGGCAAACTGGAGGTGAACTATCCCACGGACAATTCAGTAGAGTTAATTAGCTCTTTTCAACGAGAATCAGGGTTGTTTTTCCTGCTCAAAAAGAGAAGATCGTTGTCCGATGCAAGGGAAAGAGTGTCAAAACCATCAATGCAAGCGCTGCGGCATCTGAAGTTACCTTTACCGCAATGCCCGGGAATACCTATATTTTATCAATTGAGCTTCCGGAAATTAAACTAGAAAAGGACTGAGATTATGAAAAGCAGCGCACTCTTCACCACTTTACTGTTGACAATACTTGTCGCACAGAAAGGGGCCATGGCCCAGACAGCTGTTATGACATGGGATTTTGAAACCATTAGGGATGGGGTTGCCATAGAAGCATCTACCAATATCGCAGATACCATTGAAGGAAATTATGAAAGGGTAGATGGGGTGTCCGGGAAAGGATTGCGCCTGGATGGATTTACTACCCGGGTTGTCCGTAAGGGAAAAGATATTAAGAAATCAGGCTCTGAATTCACAATAGAAGCATGGGTTTCTTTGGGGGAATATCCATTAAACTGGTGTCCGGTAATCACCACCGAATCTGGTGAGGTGCAGGGATACCGCCTTCTGGTAGGCCCGTACGGGCAGGTTTCTTTTGAATCTGCAATCAACGAACAATGGATATCCTGCACAAGTGCCAATGAGACAATAGCGCTCAGGAAATGGATGCACATTGCTGCTGTTTACAGAGCGCAGAAAGAAATGGTGCTCTATGTAAATGGTGAACGAGTGTCGACCGTGGCGATAAAAGGTTCGTTAAACTACCCTGCAAAAACCAGTTGCATCCTTGGGATGGTGGCAACTCCCCGAAGGCCAGGTAATACCATCAGGACATGGGGAACAATTTCAACATACTACGGATTGGATGGGATTATTGATGAAGTTAAGGTGTTTGCTAGGGCCTTAGGCGATGACCAGGTCAAAAGCGATTTTTTAAAGTATAGAGGAAAATCCCCGGATATTCAGGCGCGCAGACTACCGACAATTGAAAAGAATCCGGGTCATTTTGGTGCCTATTATACTAAACTGAAATACTACCCCGGGTGGGATCAACTCTGGCCTGTTGATCAGGATCCTGATATCGTGGTTTGCTTTGACAATAATCCTGCAAAGTTAATTTTCTGGAGAGGCATCAGGTACGGACCTGGCTGGGTTTCAGAAAATGAAAACTGGATGTGCGATCAAAGCCTTGAAACCTGGGGTAACGGAAAGACTGATATTGAAGGATGTTTCGAGCATATGCAGGATCGACATTGCCGTTTCTCGCATGTAAGGATCATTGAAAATAGTGAGGCAAGAGTAGTGGTCCACTGGCGCTATGCTCCTGTTAGTTCCCATGATCATACATGGATGCCCGATCCAAAGACCGGATGGGAATGCTGGGTGGATGAATACTACTATATCTATCCCGATGGATCGGCCATCAGAAAAGTATCGTGGAATAAGGGTACCACAGGCCGTGCAGTACAATTTCAGGAATCTCTGCCTCTTACACAGCCTGGCCAGCGTAGCGAGGAGGTCATCGAAAATGACTATGTAAATGTGGCAGATTATAACTACAATGCAAGGGCTGTTTCTGTGGATCCGGGCACACAAACGGATGACTGGACCGGGAAATATACGGTTCAACAATACAACTTCAAATCAGAGAATAAACCTTTTATCTGTTTTGAACCCGGAAACCATATGTGGGTAAGATGGATCGGTGGCGGATATAACCATTTCCCTGTAAACCAGGCCCGCAGCGACGGGCGATGGGCCAAAACTTCAGACCGTCCAACACATTTCATGAGCTCACCATGCTCTGATCCTGTGATTCACGAGAATGGAAACCGCCTTTACTGGATTGGTCTGTATGGTATGAATGGCATGAGTATGAACGAGCTGGTTAGCTTCGGCCGTTCATGGGCCTTTGCCCCTGAACTCTCTCTTATAAGTGATGGATATGTCTCTAAGGGTTATGATAGAGCAGAGAGATGTTACCAGCTGGAAAACAACAGTCCTGAAGCCGGGCCAATCGAATTAGTCCTTAAGGGTAGCAAGGATTCACCAATCATTAATCCTGCATTTATTGTAAAAAACTGGAAGTCAGGCGGGGCAAAGATTCTTGTGAACGGAAAAGCTTATCAAAACAGCAAAGTGGGTATCAATCATCAACTCGATGGAGATGTCCTGGTTTCATACATCACACTAAAAGAGGAGATGCCGGTTAAAATCACCATTGTACCCTGATTTTTATTATTTACGCAATGTAATTATAGTGATTTTAAGCAAGGTTAATGGCCGTTATTTATTAACTTTGACTCTGCTTGCAGTATTTATATAATGCTGTAATTGAGTTGATTAGTTTTTAGTTGAAAATATTCTCTTAAAAAATTTCAGTTTGGGTTTATTACTAAAGAGCCTTAAAATACCAGAATCAAAATTCATGAAGATGAAAAAAGACAGATATAAGATAAAACTCCTTATCGCTTTAAGCCTTTTTATTCTGTTCGCACCCCTTGTTTCGGCACAGAAAAAATATGAGAATCCTGCGATCCGTAAGGGTAATGCAGGTGGGTATATGATTACCCAGAGAGAGAAAGTGGATGAATCATATAATGCAGGGTACTCGATGTATGCCGCAGCCTGGCCTTTAGTGAAGGAGTATCCGGGGAGGAGTTTTCAATCAGGCTTGTTCGGTACGTGGATGCATCCGGAGCATGACGGGCCTTTGCCGGTAGAAAAATTGTATACGGATATTGAAGGAGGATTAGGCTGGTGGCGCGATACGGAGTATGCAACAGAAACGCCAAAATTTATCATGGGTGGCGTACAACTGAATTTTGTGGGATGGGCCAACGGGCCTGGTGCCGGTCAGGGCAGGGACTGGGACAATCCTAAAGGGAAATATGGTGTGGCTCAGCTGAGCCCCTGGGTATTGTGGCCCCCCGATGGTCTGAACCTGAAGCAGGGTACCTGCGGTGAATTGTTTGGTAGCGGGTATCTGCCTTTGCCCCTCACTGAGCCGAAATCTACCACGGCGGGTAAAGACGTTTCCACAGGGAATCAGTGCTGGACCCTGTTTCTGAACACAGGAAATTTCAAAGGGCCGGTTGCATTTTTTACCCCTTATTTCTGGACCCGCGCATCAGTTGAGGATCCACGAATTAGTGGCCTGTTTTTAGATCAACGCCCCTCACAGGCAAACAAACCCTTTCAGATGGAAACGCAGCATATCCATTCCGTTGAAGCCACTGACTCAAAAGGTCAGAGATACGCCCGTATGGCTCCGACACAGTACCCCTCAGGATCTGATGGGAATTCGGATTTATTACACCGCCTGATGGTCTATAACAAGAAGGCACTGTGGGACGATGTGGAAGCCTGGTTTGATGGAGGCGATCCGGCTGAGAGTACCATTGATCTGGAAGGGGCTTCCATGCAAAAA
>JAAEOI010000610.1 GCA_024244665.1 Bacteroidota bacterium
GACCTACAAAGCCCACAGAGAACTTGCATCTATATGAGAGACATTCCGAAAAATAACAAATGTATATTAAGCATTAAATAACAAATAGGAATATGAGAGCAATTATTAGAAGTTTTTTGTGTGTGGCATTTATTTTTGGGTCAATTCTCACCTCCTGGTCGCAGAATGAGAACATGATAAAAAATGCAGTTATTCCGGGATTCAATCCCGATCCATCCATCTGCAAGGTTGGGGATACCTATTACGTGACTACCTCAAGTTTCCAATTTTGGCCTGGTTTGCCGATATATGAAAGTAAAGATTTGAAGAATTGGAAATTAATTGACTATGTATTAAAAGAGACTCGCCATGCGGACCTTTTCCGGATTTGTAACTCAGGAGGTATATGGGCGCCGGATCTATCCTACAATGAGCAGGAAGATCTGTTTTATATCGCATATACGATTGCCGGAGGGGAGCTCTGGGACCATGAAACTCCCAATTTTATGGCCACCTCCAAATCCATACATGGACCATGGTCCGACCCCGTGTACCTGAATTCACGGGGGAACGATCCTGCCATGTTTCATGACAGCGATGGGAGGCACTGGTATGTTTGCAGCGATTTCGTCTTAGAACCGAGAAAGCCACCGCACAAGGGGATGTTCATGCAGGAATATGATCCTGTACAAAAGAAACTGGTGGGTCCCCATAAGCGGATCTTTGAAGGAACTGACCTGGGGTTTTTTGAAGGCTCCAAGATGTTCAAACGCGGTGACTGGTACTACCTGGTGGCAGCCGAAGGCGGGACCCAATACGGGCATGCCATGACCATGGCAAGGTCGAAGGACATCTGGGGCCCCTATGAAGTGCATCCCGATAATCCGGTTTTGACCGCCCGTGGTGCGTCTTCTATGATAAAAAGAGCAGGGCACGGAGACATTCAGGATGTCAGTGGCGACAGGGCTGTGGTCATATACCTGGCTGGCCGGCCGGTGGAGAAGAATGATAAATTCTACAGTACCATGGGAAGGGAAACCTTCATCGCCAATGCGGAATGGCATGAAGATGGATGGCTCTACCTGGATAACAAATCACCCCAGAATGAGGTGCCCATGTTGCTGCCCGAAGGAGAGACTCACGTGGTATCTTCCAACGATGAGTTTGATGGTGAGCTATCGCTTCACTGGAACAGCCTGCGTATACCTCTGAGCCCGGAGCTGATCGACCTGAAAAGCAAGCCGGGGTCACTGAAACTTAAGGGAACACCGAGTTTTATTCACAGCATGGATTATCCTTCAATTCTGGTACAAAGAGCCAGGCATCATCAGTATAAGATTTCCACACAATTGACCTTCGAGCCCAACGCCATACAGCAGGAAGCAGGTCTGGTGGTGTATTATGACAACCGTCGCTGGTATTACTTTAACAAAACCATGGATGAAGAATTGGGCGTGTGCCTCAGCATCAGTTCCCTTTATGACAAAACAGAGCTGGTACCGCTGAAAGTAGAGGGCAGTGTGGCACTGGAAATAGAGTGTGATGGGTATGACCTTCATTTCTTTTACAAGGACGAGAACCAGGCCCGTAAAAAAATCGGTACAAGAAATGCCCTGTGGCTGAGCGATGAAGGCATAAAGGAGAAAGGTCCCTTAGAATATAATTTTACCGGTACCATGGTGGGGATTGCAGTTTGGGATCATACCGATTATGCCCCTGCTGCAGAGTTCAGCTATTTCCATTACGAAGGAAAAGACTCATGGCCAGACTTTGTGAAGAACAAGGAGTTTTTCGGGCCCACAAAGCCCACATACGATAAACGCCCTGAGGAACATTCCAATAAGTGATGTCCGGATCTTAACTCAATTATATTCCACCGTCACATGAAATCCATCCTGTCGTTTTGTTTGTTGATCCTGTTTTCAATGCCGGTAATTTATGCGCAGAAGCCACCCAATTTCATTCTGATCACCGTGGATGATATGAACTGGGACAGTCCCGGTTTTTCAGGGGGAGTAGCAAGGAATGTCACCCCCAACCTGGACCGCCTTGCAGCACAGGGGCGCTATTTCTCAAAAGCCCATGTGACGGTCGCGGTATGTCAGCCATCACGCCAATCCATGTTAACCGGAGTCTATCCTCCGAACAATGGTGCCCTTGGGTTTTTCCCCATCAATGAGGACGTACCCACGCTGACCGGCATCCTGTCGGAACATGGTTACTTCAATGGAATATTCGGAAAAATTGAACACATGCAGCCCATGCACCAGTTTGCCTGGGACATGATCGAGAGCGATTTGGATAGCGAACGCTTTTACCTATCGCTTGGGCGGGATCCAAACTTTGCTTACCAGGCTACCAAAACCTATATCAGCCGTGCGCAAAAGGAGGGGAAACCTTTTTTTATCAATGCCAATGCATTGGACCCCCACCGTCCCTTTCATAACAGTGATGACGAACGCAACCGCTTCAAGGACGTCCTCGATGAATACCCCGATCCTTCCCATAGCTATGCCAGCGGCGAGGTGGCCGTACCTGCCTTCCTGCCTGATCTACCGGAGATTCGTGATGAAATGGCCCAGTATGCCTCCTCGGTTCGCCGTGCGGACGATGTGGTGGGGGCAACGCTCAGGGCCCTGAAGGAATCCGGCGAGGAAGAGCATACCATCGTCATTTTTCTTTCAGACAACGGCATGCCCTTTCCATTTGGCAAATGGGATGTATATATGCAAAGTACCCGCACCCCGTTGCTGATTCGCTGGCCCGGGAAAATAAAACCAGGAAGAGATGATGAGCACTATATCACTTCTGTGGATCTGATGCCCACCATTCTGGAGTACGCCGGAATCGAAGCCAAACATGCATTGGATGGTCGTTCCCTGGTTTCCTTGCTTGAAGATCGGCCAGTGGATGACTGGCGTGATTTTGTGGTTACAGCGCATTACGAAGCCATTCTATATGGCTTTGCTTTAAAAAACATTGCCCGCAATCAGGGTAAGGATCTGGCAGAGGTGCACGGCGCCTACCAGGAACAGGGCTGGGAGCTTCGGCCTGATCATTCGAATGAGGGGACGATGTCTTTACCCATCAATAAGAGAGCCATTCACGTGAACGGTTTACTGTACATATACAATCCCTGGGTGGTATTGAACATGGAAAACCGGAGGGAAGGTGGCAGCAGCCTTCATGCAATGATCGTGAGCGCCCCCAAGGATGCGGACATTAAGGAACGACTGGATTTTTACCTTACAAGGGTTCCGGAGGAACTCTACCACCTGGGAAAAGACCCGCATTCGCTCAACAATCTCATCGATGATCCGGGATTCGCCGGAGATCTTCATGCAGCCCGCAAGGCATTGCTTGAGTGGATGCAGGATTCAAGGGATCCCAACGCTGACGAATTCCGTAACTTCCTGGCAAAATGAAACGCAGAAACTTTATCAGAACCACCGCTGCAGGTACAGCAGGAATGTTGTATGTGAATTCTTTTTTAGGATGCACTAATTCTGAATTATTAGAAACAAGCTTGGAAGATCACTTTAAGAACTTTCAAAATCCGCCAAATAGTTCAAGACTATTTGTTCGTTGGTGGTGGAACGGGAACCGATTAGATGCCAATGAAATTGTTCGTGAGATAGACGTTATGAAAGCTGCGGGAATTACCGGAATAGAGATTAATCCTATCGCTTTCCCTGAACATGCCGATCCTTGTGGATATGAAGAACTGGTTCTTTTTGAAGAGAAGTGGTTAAATATGTTCGAACTGGCACTAAAAGAAGCGAAAAAGCGCAAGATGGTTTGCGACATGATTGTTGGCTCGGGCTGGCCCTTTGGGGGCGAATTTCTTGAAAAGGAGGAGCAGACCCAGGTAATGGCTCTAGAGGTAATTGATATGGAAGGAGGAAGGTCTCATACCATTTCAGTGCAAGAGGTATTGGATCGCATAGAACCAGATGTATTTGTACCCTATTCTGAAAAATATAAGGAATTGTATATGCTTCGTCTGGCTCCTAAAGCAATGCAGACATTTACTGAAGGGCAAGATGTAACAGATAAAGTAAAAAATAACAAAATAACCCTGGAGTTGCCAAAAGGGGAATATGTCCTCTATTGTGTTGCCAGGCTCTATGGTTATGTGGGAGTTACCCACGGAGCCCCGGGGGCAAAAGGACCGGTTCTGAATCATTACAATAAGGGAGCTGTAACCCGGTATCTGAACCGTACATCTGACTACATTAAGGGGAGAATAGGGAATATGGGCGACTATCTTCGTGCTGTATTTTGTGACAGCCTAGAGTTGGAAGGAGCCAACTGGTGCGAAGATATGCTTGAGCAGTTTGAAAAACGGCGTGGATATTCTTTAGAATCCTATTATCCCTACCTTTTAAAGAAAATTGAGCACTTTGGTTATCCGATTGAAGGGGATTACGGCTGTGTTTTTTCTGATGAGGTACAGGAGTTCTTAAATCGGGTTAACCTGGATTATTACCATACACGATTGGAGTTATTCAGGGAACGTTTTATTGATACTTTTAATGATTGGTGCCATGAAAATAATGTCCTGTCCCGGATACAGGCTTACGGGAGAGGCTATCACCCTGTAGAATCCAGTATGCTGGTAGATCTTCCAGAGGGTGAAACATGGCTGTTTAAAGAGGTGGGGCGGGAGCATTCCTATGATCTTACTTTTGGGAGAGCCCCTCGCATCTGCAATAAAGCTGTGGCATCAGGAGCATTGCTTGCTGGTAAACAACTTGTAAGTTGTGAAGATTTAACCAATACCCAAATGGTTTTTATGGCCACCCTGGAGAACCTGAAAATTGGAGGTGACCAAACGAATATTTCCGGCATAAACCATTCCATTTTGCATGGTTTTAACTATTCTCCACTTGAAGCACCTTTCCCTGGATGGGTACGGTATGGCACATTCTTTAACGAACGCAATACCTGGTGGCCCTATTTTAAGCTGTGGTCCGATTATAGAGCACGCGTTTCATATTTGCTGCAGAATGCTGTTCCTCAGGCTAATGTAGCAGTCTTTCAGCCATATAATGATTTGTGGATGAAGCATGGTGCCCAGTTTATTCCATGGGTTAGAAAGGTCCATCCCGAATATCAGTACACCCTTTGGGAAGCAATTCATCAGAATGGAGGTGGTTGTGAATATGTAACAGAAAACATTGTTAACGGAGCGATATATGAGAATGGTAAAATGAAATATGGCCAGCGTTCCTATGACACACTTCTGATGCCGGAAGTTGAAACGCTTGATATTAAAACGATTAAGTCACTTGAAGCTTTTGTGCATTCCGGTGGACGTATTGTGTTTATTGGCAATAGCCCATTTAAATCTCCCCTGTATAAGGAAAGGGAGAAAAACGATACAGAGGTAAAATCAATGATTGATGGTTTAATTAAATCCGGCAATGGCAAGGTTGTTAATTATCCGGCGCCCTCTGGTGACCTCATTGAATGGTATGGTAAAATGCAGCAATCCCTGAACTTTATGCCTTATGTTAAGTTTGAGCAGACTAATAAGTACTTAATTCAATCGAGTTATAAACTGGGTGAGAATAGTCTGTATTTTCTGGTCAATTACAGTTTGTCGGAAGATATTACTCTCCATGCAGAGTTTATGGCAAAGCCAGGACAAACACCTTGGTTATGGAATACCGATACCGGGGAACGGTATGTTTTACCATCCGAAGGGAACAGATTGGAACTTACCCTTCCACGTGCCACCAGTATGATGGTTGTGTTTGATAACAATGCGGAGGGTATAACATACAGTCCGCTGCGATTAGGATCAGAAGGAAGAGAAATTACAGGAGCCTGGCATCTGGAGCTGAACCATATGAATGGTGAAAAGACCGAGATGGAAATACCGTCCTTAACAGACCTTTCCCAAATACCGGAGACGAAAGGATTTGCGGGCACTGTGACCTATACTAAAACCCTCACACTGGATAATGATCAATACGCGTGCATTGATCTGGGCGATGTGCAGGGAGTTGCTGAGCTTAGTGTGAATGGTGAGAATCTGGGGGTAAAATGGTACGGCGATTACACCTTTAATGTTAGAGGAGCCCTTAAAAAGGGCGGAAACCAGATATCGGTCAAGGTTACAACCATTACCGGGAATTATCTTAAAACACAAAAAGATAATGCCGTAGCCCAGAAGTGGACAGCGAAACAAGATTTTTATTCCATGGGGATGTTGGGTAAAGTGCTGATAGGGTAAAAAAAAGAGGATGCCCGCACAAGACATCCACTTTAAACTGAAACAGGC
>JAAEOI010000611.1 GCA_024244665.1 Bacteroidota bacterium
AGGCCTGCTCTCCGAAGTCTTTCATATATTTAACTAATTTCCAGTCCCCATCCAGCCGGTCCGATTCAAGAATATAAGTATTCATTTTTGATACCGTGTTCCCACCATCGGTCACGCACATGAGGTACTTTTTCAGCGGGGCATTATAGGTGATGGTGACACAGCCCATGTTATTGTTCCACTCTAAGAGTGGTTTAATCTCATCAAAATTATCTGTCCATATGGGCTTCCCCTTTCTGTCTTTACCACCGTAATACTCATATTTTGAAACATCGTTAATGTTTTCGATGGAGGGTGTTACTCTCAGCAAATAAACCTGGTCACCCGTGATCCAGCTGTCGTTCCAGAAGCGCCATTTCGTATCGGTGGTATCAGCACCATGTGCCACCAGGTAGGCTTTACCATCGGGTGAATGCTCCATGTTCTTACCAAAATCCACAAAGTGTGGAGCGCCAATTTTTACCGGGTAACCGTTTATCCCATTCTCCCCAAATAGCGGCTTGTCGGGTTTGTGAGGACATTTGGTCCAGCTATGTCCATAGTCACTTGAATACC
>JAAEOI010000612.1 GCA_024244665.1 Bacteroidota bacterium
GACAAACAAGGAAATCTAAGCTTGATCCTTACAAAGGTATGGTCGAGAAAATGGTAGGCCAATACCCGGAGGTAAAGGCTCCAGTGGTTCTTCAACGATTAATTGGTGAAGGGTTTGATGGTGAGATCACCATTGTCAGAAACCTGCTCAGGGAACTACGGGGACAGATGGCAAGCCGTGAACCATTTATTCGCTTTGAGACGGGACCCGGGAGACAGGTCCAGGTTGATTGGGGACATTTCGGAAATCTACCTTATGGATCCACTCGCAGAAAGCTGTACGCACTTGCCGTATTGGAAGGCCATAGCCGTATGCTTTATGTTCACTTCTCCCACAGTCAGCAACAATCTTCCCTGCATCAGGGACTTCTTAAAGCATTCAAATACTTTGGCGGTTTACCTAGAGAAATTGTGGTGGACAATATGCTCACAGCAGTGACGGAACGTGTCGGCACAGTTATTCGTTTCAATGATGCCTTCCTTGATTTCCTCCGACGATTCTCCATCACTCCTCGTGCATGTACAGTACGGGCTCCCTATGAAAAAGGGAAAGTTGAGAGTGCTATCAAATATCTTCGCCAGAACTTCTGGCCACTGCGGGAATTTGCAGATCTTACTGATGTTCAAAATCAGGTACAGCACTGGCTGGATTCCATCGCAAACGTACGAAAGCATCATTCAACAGGAGAAGCACCAGTCAAAAGGTTACAGGGGTTACAACCGGTACCACAGGTTCTCCCCGAATGCCGACATACCAGTTCTTTATTGGTGCACAAGGACTTTGGGATTCGCTTTGACGCCAATGTTTACACTGTCCCGCCCTGGGCCATTGGCAAACATATTAC
>JAAEOI010000613.1 GCA_024244665.1 Bacteroidota bacterium
AGTAAATGGAACGATGTGGTGGCAGGCAGATGTTGAAGATTCTTCCTGTAAAGTTACCGTTTGAGCGAGACAGGACAATTGCAAGGCTGCGCCTAAAGAGATACAGGAATAGGTGTGCCACGAAGGCACGCACTGGCATTTACTGCCAGTTGCAGCCATGCTGCATGAAAGATGAGGGTAGGCCCCTCGGAGTCGGCTTGCAGGAGCAGACTTCAAACCACCTTAAGCTGCTGTGGTAAAGAGCCATGGTGGTGAGCGTTAAGGGAAAAGGCCCGGCATAAGACTGGGTCAGGTATAGATCATGGAGACGAGTAAAGCCGAACCACTGATGAGGTGTCGAAAGTACTTCCGATGTCGTCAAAACTGGGGTCCTATTCTATCCTAGGATAAGTTCAAGGGTAACCTGCTTACTGCTTGGGCGGCGGCCGGCATAAAGGTGGCGTGAATGCGATCCAGGCTTTCGTGTGGAACGTGGGAACCTGTCGTTCTGATGGTAAGGGAGTAATCCAAGTGGAGGACCCATGAGGATGCGATTCCCAATGCGGAGCAC
This sequence comes from Bacteroidota bacterium, assembly GCA_024244665.1. The sequence continues at coordinate 551 of JAAEOI010000613.1, forward strand.
AGGGGCGGATTACCTCGTAGTAGTGTTGAAATCTCTGTAATGGGGGTGGAGCGAAGGGGGTAACATGTCTGAAGTTACTTATTGGTCAACCAGAGATGGGAGGAACCTTCTAGTAATGCAAACCTTGGGGCATAGGGGACATGAAGAGCTGTATGAGGCGAGAGTTTCACGTACAGTTCTGTGAGAGCCTGGGGGGGAGGTTCCCCCGGGCGACTCGACCGGTGAACTAACCGTTAACTTCTAAGGGCAAATGAAATTCGTCGACACATTTGATGAGCATAGAAAAAATCCTGCTGTTTCATTAGGTGAATACACCAGGAAAAAGCGTAATCAATTGTGTGAAGAATTATC
>JAAEOI010000614.1 GCA_024244665.1 Bacteroidota bacterium
CGTAGTCGCCCTTGCTGTGTTTTTAAGGTTTGGCTTCGAACGTTTCTATCCAACTCCCCGTCAAATCATTTATGAACAGGAGAATGCTGAGCTGCGTTCCGGGTACATGGGAATGAACAGCTACCTTCAGCAGGTGGAGTTTCAGCTTTCAGAATTGCGTATCCGGGATGATGATTTTTACCGCTCTATTCTGAGCCTTGATCCGGTCGCATCTACTATCAGGGATGCCGGTACAGGAGGTTCTGAGACCTATACCCAGTTACGAAATGTCCGGGAGCCGGGAATGATCAGAAATGTTTCACAACGAATTGATAATATCGACAATCGTGTCAAGATCCAGTCAAGCAGCCTGGAGAGTGTATATGAAGAGGCGGTAAGCAACCAGCTTTTCCTGGCCAGCAAGCCCTCCATCAATCCTGTTTCCCCGGCCGATCCCTACTGGATGACTTCCTCTTTTGGTTACAGGAACGATCCTTTTAACGGGAAGCGCACGGCACACCACGGCATCGATCTTGCAGGCCCCTATGGTCTTGATATTCACGCAACAGGCGACGGAACTGTAATCAGTGCGCATGTGAGCAGGTTTGGATACGGGAAAGAGGTTACCCTGGATCACGGTTTTGGATACACCTCCAGATATGCCCACCTGCAGAATATCATGGTCAAACCAGGTCAAAAGCTCAAAAGAGGTGAGGTGATTGGGACACTGGGCAGTACAGGGCGTTCCACAGGCCCGCACCTTCACTACGAAGTAAGAAAGAATGGTCATTACCTGAATCCAATGTACTTTTTCTACGAGAATCTTTCTCCCGGTGAGTACTCCCTGCTTGCATCAAAAGCAGCCAGTCCGGCCGGTCCTTACCAGTCAGTCTCCTACAGCCAGAAATAGTCTGGAATAATTTTGCTATTTTCGCGGAATAATTAAAGATTGTTTCGCGAAAAGATATTTTGAATGGCAGGCTCGCATTTCAAATTCAATCCTGAAGACCTTAATTACAAAAAGCTGGATAACAGTCTGGGTGCACGCATATGGCGCGTTGTGACCTATGTGGTTGCCATCCTTGTGCTGGCAGTTCTGCTCAATGTGGTCTACTCCCTCTTTTTCGATACCCCCCGGGAGCGGCAAATCAGGAGTGAAAATGAGATGCTTCAGCAGCAGTACCAGGCCCTGAGTGAAAGGAAAACCAGGGTTGATACGGTGATGCAGGAAATTCAGAGGATTGACAGGGACATATACAGGGTGATCTTTGAAACCGAACCTGTGGAGACCGAGGAGTTTACCGGTTCGGAACTGACCTACCAGAAACTGGTTCGGACCACTAACGAGAATGTGGTCTACCATACGGCCCGGAAATCGGATTCACTGATAAGACACAATAAGGAGACCGCCATCCTTTATGATGTATTGATGATCAAGGGGGGTAACCGGGAGGAGATGCTTCCGTCTATTCCTGCCATTCAACCCATCAGTAACTCTGACCTCTCCCTGATTGCTTCGGGATTCGGGCACCGCATTCATCCCATCTATAAGATTATGAAGATGCACTCGGGTGTCGATTTTTCAGCTCCTGTGGGGACAGCTGTGATGGCCACAGGAGTTGGAACGGTTGAGAGCGTGACCCGCTCTGAACGTGGATTGGGAAACCGGATTGTGATTGATCACGGGTATGGATACAAAACGCTCTATGCCTGTATGGATGAGTTGACAGCCAGGAGAGGACAGGAGGTGAATCGGGGCGAAGTGATCGGTACAGTAGGGGAATCGGGACTGAGCGTGGCACCACACCTTCATTATGAAGTGCAGCTGAATGGTAAGCCGGTGAATCCCATCAACTTCTTTTTCCTGGAGCTGACTCCCCTTGAATATGACCAGGTAATCCTGACCTCAATGATGTCGGGGCAATCATTTGATTAAACACTTTTTTGTATATTGCATATAGATGGAGCGATTTAAGTTTAACCCCGATACACTTTCATACCAGAGGATTCAACCCTCCCAGAAGCAAAAAATTACTCGCTCCCTGTTCTTCATTGGACTAACTTTAGTTGCGGGTGTACTGCTCCTTTCCTTACGTGATAACTACATTCAATCACCTCGTTCAGAGTCGCTTGCAGTTGAACAGCAGGAAATCATTTATGAGATGGAGTTGATAAACAGGGATGCAGAACAACTCGAGAAAGCCCTGACCAATATCGCCCATAATGATGATGATATTTACAGGGTTTATTTTGAACAGAATCCCTGGCCGGCAACACAGCGTGAAGCGGGTGTGGGGGGCTCAAATAAGTATACCCACCTGAGAGATTATAAACATTCTGACCTGCTGATCAGGACAAACCTGATCATTGACCAGGTTGAACGCAAACTGGTGGTTCAGTCAACCTCTTTCGATGAAGTGATTGAAATGGCGTGGACCAAAGAGGAGAGGTTGGCTGCAAGGCCCGCCATACAGCCCATAAGCCTGAAGGAACTGACCCGTTTTGGTTCAAGGTTCGGAGTACGCTTTCACCCAATCCTGAAAGTGGTCAGGCCCCATGAAGGGATCGATCTTTCCGCCCGCCGGGGGACAGCGATTTTTGCAACCGCAGACGGTACCGTTGTGCAGGCAGGTTACAGGGCCGGTGGATTTGGGAAGAAGGTTCTGCTTGACCACGGATATGGATACCGGACCCTGTACGGTCATTGCAACGAGGTACTGGTGAAGCCTGGGCAGGAAGTAAGTCGGGGTGAGGTGATTGCAAGGGTTGGAAGTACGGGTCTCTCTAAGGCCCCACACCTTCACTATGAAGTTCACGTGAACGGGCGCCCGGTGGACCCCATTAACTATTACGCCAACGACCTTTCACCTGAGGAGTATGACCGGATGATCGGCTTGCTCTCCCTGGCCGACCAGTCGTTCGATATTAACTGAGATTTTGATGTTTCCCCTTTTATTTTTTACGCTTTCTCTTTTCGCACAGGATACCATTCCTGTGGCTGATACACCAGTGTTGCCCGACACCATTTCTATTGTGGGCTGCGGGGATATTATGCTGGGTACAAACTACCCCTCATCAATCTACCTCCCCCCACGGGCAGACTGCTCTCCCTTATTTCGGCCGGTGGATCACATCCTCCAGTCGGGGGACCTGCTTTTCGGGAACCTGGAGGGAGTGTTTTGCAGCAAGGGAGGCACCCCGAAAAAGTGCAAGGACTCCACCCGCTGTTATGTGTTTCGCATGCCCGATCATTTTGCAGGGTGCCTGGTCGAGGCAGGATACGATGTGATGAGTGTTGCCAACAATCACGTAAATGATTTTGGCTGGAAGGGCAGGGAGTCCACCTCCCGTCTGCTGGACTCGGTGGGTATTGCCTATGCCGGGTTTGTGACCCATCCGTGGACCATCTTCGAGAAAGGGGGAGTCACATATGGTTTTGCTGCCTTTGCTCCTAACAAGGGGACAATGGACCTGAAGGACTACAGTGGAGCTGCAAAAATCACTGCTATGCTCGACTCACTGACCGATGTGGTGATTATCTCATTTCACGGAGGGGGTGAAGGAAAGAATCACCAACATGTGGTAAGGGGTGATGAGGAGTATCTGGGCTTCAACCGGGGCAGCGTTTACCGTTTTGCACATGAAGTGATTGATGCGGGTGCAGACGTGGTATTCGGGCATGGTCCGCACGTTACGCGAGCCCTTGAACTATACAGCGACAGGCTGATCTGCTACAGCCTTGGGAATTTTGCCACCTACAGGCGCTTTAATCTTAGCGGACCCAACGGGATCGCTCCCATCGTGAAGGTGAATGTGAACCGGGAGGGCCGGTTTTTGTCAGGTGAGGTAATACCTGTCTACCAGCCGGGGGAGGGCGGCCCCAGGCCCGATCCCCAGAACCGGGCCATTCATAAGATCATTGAGCTGACCCGGGCCGATTTTCCTGATCAGAAGCTGGTCATTGGTATGGACGGCTCTCTTACAGTGAAATAAGGGTTTCCGGGGTTTGATTTCCGGAGCCTTTTTGTTAAATTGGTGGCCATTTATCTGAAATTCCGGAATATGCCTTACAAGGAAACGAAAGTCGAGAAACTTTACTACACCATCGGGGAGGTAGCAAACATGTTCAATGTGAATACCTCTTTGATCCGATTCTGGGAGAAGGAGTTTGAAATCATCAAGCCCAAGAAGAACAAGAAGGGAAACCGGCTTTTCACCAAGAAGGATATTGACAATTTCCATATCATCTACCACCTGGTTAAAGAGCGGGGGATGACTCTGAAGGGTGCCAGGAAAAAGATGAAGGAGAACAAGGAGGATGCGGAACACAATTTCGAGATTGTAAAATCCCTGGAGAGCATCAAGGAGATGCTTCTGGAGGTCAGGGAGAGTCTATAATCATGATAAAGCTAAAGCAGATTGCCGGGGCCCTGGAGCGCCTGGCACCCCTTTCTTTCCAGGAGTCGTACGATAATTCGGGAATACAGGTGGGTGATCCGGCGATGGAGATTACCGGAATCCTGATTACCCTTGATGTAACCGAAGAGGTGGTTGAGGAGGCGGTTCGCCTTGGATTTAACCTGATTATATCGCATCACCCCGTGATTTTCGGTGGATTGAAATCATTGACCGGCCGTACAGCTCCTGAGAGGATTGTGGCCCGTTGTGTCCGGGAGGGAATGGCCATCTACAGTGGGCATACCAATTTTGATGCAATCCCGGAAGGGGTCAACAAAGCGATGGCAGGTCGCCTGGGACTGAATAATCTGAAAATACTGGATTCCCGGAAAGGGCTTTTGAAGAAGCTTGTGGTGTTTGTACCCCACGAGCAGGCAGAACAGGTGCGGCAGGCCATGTTTGATGCGGGGGCCGGGCAGATCGGGACATACGACAGTTGCAGCTTCAACCTTGAGGGGAGTGGAACATTCAGGGGGCAGGAGGGAACTGATCCCTATGTGGGTGTTCCCGGAGCGATGCACAGGGAACCTGAGACACGCGTGGAGACCATTGTTCCCTCACACTTGCTGAACAGGGTGGTGCAGGCGATGGTCGCAGTACATCCTTACGAAGAGGTGGCCTACGATATCTACCCGCTGGAAAACAGTACCCCAGGAGTAGGGATGGGTATGATAGGTGAACTGGAGGATGGCATGGATGAGATGGTTTTCCTCAATTTCCTTAAGGACCGTTTTGGACTGTCGGTGATTCGTCACACTGAACTGCTGGGGAAACTGGTGAAAAAGGTGGCTCTCTGCGGCGGGGCGGGAAGTTTTTTAATCGGGAAGGCAATCGCCTCAGGAGCAGATGTTTTTGTCACGGGTGACCTGAAATATCACCAGTTTTTTGATGCTGAGGGTAAGATTGTGCTCATGGATATCGGGCATTTTGAGAGTGAGCAATTTACAAGGGAACTTTTTTATGATCTACTTATGAAAAAATTCCCTAAATTTGCAATCCGTTTATCGGAAACAGACACAAATCCAATCAAATACTATTAATACATGGCCAAAGCAAAGAAAAGTGCAGAGGTTGCTGAAATGACAGTAGCCGAAAAGTTAAAGGCACTCTATGACAAGCAACTGGTTGATACCGCTGTCGATAAGATAAAGATCCTTCGTGGTGAACTCCCCCTCGAGGTGGAGGACCTGGAAGATGAGATCGAAGGATTGCAAACCCGCGTCTCTAAATATGATGAAGACGTTGATAGTCTCGATAAGTCTATCAGCGGAAAGAAGCAGGAGATTCAAAACTCCCAGGAGCTTATCAAGAAGTACGAGGAGCAGCAGAACAACGTAAGGAACAACAGGGAGTACGACTCTCTCTCCAAGGAGATTGAGTTCCAGACCCTGGAAATTGAACTCTGTGAAAAGCGGATCCGCGAGTTCACAGTTCAGATTGATGAGAAGAAGGTGGTGATCGACGAGTCAAAGGGCGTTCTTGAAGAGCGTAAGCTGGACCTGGAGAACAAGAAGAAGGAACTGGACGATATCATCGACGAAACCAAGAAAGAGGAGCAGGTCCTCGAAAAGAAATCTGAGCAGCTGGATGAAATCATCGAGTCACGCCTCAGCACTGCCTACAAAAAGATCAGGGGAAATGCCCGCAACGGTCTGGCCGTGGTTCCTGTGGAACGTGATGCCTGTGGTGGTTGCTTTAACAAGATTCCTCCCCAGAGGCAGCTTGATATTGCTTCCCGCAAGAAAATCATTGTCTGCGAATACTGTGGCAGGATTTTGGTCGACTCTAAGATGAGTGAGGAGGAGGTTTAGTCGCATGGGTATTTTTCCTCGCTTATTTTCTTTGCGTCGCAAATAAAAGTAGGCTTCGTCAAAAACACCCCTGGCTCCAAAAGGCTTCCTCGTAAACAATTCTGTCCATAATATTCGCCCATTGCTTATTTGGTGGTGACTGGTTTGTTTGAGCGGCGGACGAAGCGTTCGTACCATAGGATCCACAGTGCAAAG
>JAAEOI010000615.1 GCA_024244665.1 Bacteroidota bacterium
CCAGGTGGAAGGGGATGTAATAATCCCTGGACGACCGAACCCACTAACGTTGAAAAGTTAGGGGATGAGCTGTGGGGAGGAGTAAAAGTCTTATCAAACCTGGAGATATCTCGTTCTCTCCGAAATAGCTTTAGGGCTAGCCTCGAGCAACTACCTTACAGGGGTAGAGCTACTGATTGGGGATGGGGGGCCACCAGCCTACCCACCCCTACCAAACTCCGAATACTGTAAGGCTTATCTCGGGAGTCAGACTGTGGGCGATAACGTTCATAGTCAAGAGGGAAACAACCCAGATCGCCGTCTAAGGTCCCGAATTCATGCTAAGTTACTAAGGAAGTCGAATTGCTGTGACAATCAGGATGTTGGCTTAGAAGCAGCCACCATTTAAAAAGTGCGTAATAGCTTACTGATCGAGCAATTTGGTGCCGATAATGAACGGGAATAAGCATGAAACCGAAGACGCGGATTTTCAGGTACTGGACCATTTATAGTGTGCATGCATACTATACTTGGCCTGGTATCTGGATATGGTAGGAGAGCGTAGCAGTCAGCGCCG
>JAAEOI010000616.1 GCA_024244665.1 Bacteroidota bacterium
CAGTGCAGGTACGATTCCCGGGCTAAAGCCGATATCAGCCATCTCCACCTTCCATCCATGCCTTCTGCTCATCCACGAAGCCACACTACCGGCGAAACTATCAGAACGGAAGGTATAGCCCAGAACAGGATGATTGAGGCGCTCCCTGATAGCATCAAGAATAAAATCAGCCACCGGAAAATCCATATCAGCCACCCACATGGGCAACACATCCTCTTTCCCAAAGAGCTTCCCTCTCAGGTCATATTTTACACAATTCGTATCTCTTCGGTCTACTACCGTATCAAAATCGTATCTCATTTAAGTCTGATTCAAAAAGGCCTCCTTGCCAGGAAAATGCATTTCGCTAACTGCCTTATCACGTGGAAAAACAAAATAGTTTACCTGACTCTCTGCACAGAGCACATCCTCACCGTCATAGAGTCGGGCTTCAATTTCGGCGATTCTCTTTTGCTGACAAACCAGTGTTGCACGTACCGTAACGATCCCTTTGGAGATCAACACGGGCTTCCTAAAACGGGTATTCAACTGGTAAGTTACCCCGGCGGTATCAAGCATAACAAAGACTACCCAGCTGGCAATCTCATCCATCATTGTTGCCTGAACCCCTCCGTGAAGGATGTCGTGAAATCCCTGGAAA
>JAAEOI010000617.1 GCA_024244665.1 Bacteroidota bacterium
ACCGCTACATACGCTGTTCGCTGGGCAAGCATCAGGGCAATAAGGCCGGTTCCTGTTCCAACATCCAGAACCCTGCCCTGGGGTCCGGGTACCGATGCCCATGCGCCAAGAAGAACACCGTCGGTTCCCACTTTCATGGCGGCATGTTTCTGCTGTATTGTAAACTGCTTGAAATGAAACCAGGTGTTGGGCATTCTCTTGGATTAGCTATGAAATACTCTGTCATGTAAATATAGCTATTCCATGTACAAGCACTGATGAAAGCTAAGGGATCTCCCTGCTTACCCGCTCCAGATTGGTTTTGTATACAGGTAAATTGGCATCGCCGTTCTTCTCGCCCAGGCTGACTGCTTTCTTATAACTTATTGCAGCCTGTTCAGGGTTCCCATTGTTTTCATAGGCTTCACCCAGGCTGTCATGCACATTGGCTGACCCTGGATATCGTTCCACATTCGCCTTAAAGGTAGCAATGGCCGTATCAAAATCCTCTGCCTGCAGGTATCTGTAGCCCAGGGCATTAATTACGAGTTCAGGGCTTTGTACCTCAATTCCGTATCTCTGCGAAATCTGCTTGTAATGACTGTCAATATCCTCCAGATCAGCCTGCAGCAATTCGGGTGGTAATTGCCATCCGGTGAAGATAAATTTCAGGCCACTGAAAACGGTCAAATAGGGAGTAGTGCCATGGTCCTCATCCGGCATCTTCACATATTTGAATTCCACACTCTCTCCGGCCTTCTCCTTCATTATGGAAGCGTATTCTTCCAGTGTTTCGAAGTAGCGGTCTTCATTGCCCACGGTCATATAGAAATATTTGGTATTCTTGAATGGTTTCAGTTTTTCTGAGGTCTTATTTACCACATAATTGTCGGCATACATCAGGAAGGGACTCACTGCCAGGTAGGCATCGAAAAGTTTGGGTTTGGCAAGGAGGGTATAGCCAATAAAAGTGCCACCAAAAGAGTGCCCCAGCAATATATTGAATCCTGCGGTCCGGTAATTCTCATCCAGGTAGGGGACCAGCTCTTCGGACAGGAATCCCAGAAACTTCTTTGCCCCGCCCGAGGTAGGAATATTATCCACATGAACCGGAGAAAAATCCCTGGATCGGTCAATATTGTGTATGGCCACCACGATGATATCAGGAATGTGCCCCTGCGTTGAGAGGTAATCGGCTGCTCCGCTTGCATGTTGCAGGTGGGTGCCGCCGTCAAGGAGGTAAAGCACCGGGTATTTTGATTCAGAATG
>JAAEOI010000618.1 GCA_024244665.1 Bacteroidota bacterium
ATCCGCTGCTGTGGTTTTTCTTTGTAATGCCGCCGGTGGTGATTTCAACAGGGGCTGTCCCGTCGCCAAAATCCCAGATTGTTTTTACCGGTGCGGTGTGAAATGTTCTTGCCAGGAAGCTGATATCATCGCCGGCTTTCAAGCCCAGTGTGGGATGATATGCCAGATGTATCAAACCCAGTTTGGTTTCTTCGGGATACTCCCTGTCATACACTAAGACTGTGGCAAAATCATAATCGATATTCCCTTTGGAATCAGTGATTTTCAACACTTCTGAATATGTACCCGCTCTTTCATATGTTTTGTTCTGAATTGCTCCGTCGGCTTTGCTTCCATCGCCGAAATACCACTCATACGATATGAGAGGATTCTCAATCCCTATGGATTTTGAGCCGTCCAGCCTGGCAGCCTGTCCCTCATGCAGAATCTGAACCGGACGGGCTATGGCCTTGAGTTTGGGTCTGTATTCACTTTTATAAGCCTCCCATAAATAGGGATAGGCATCCTCCACCACCCATTGGCCTGTTATTTCATCCTTGCAGAATATTCCAAAATGGAGATGTACAATACCTCCGCTACCTCCCTTTTTACCAATTTGTCCTAATGGTTCTCCTTTCTTTACTCTGTCGCCCGGCCTGATCGACGGATCGGTACTGTCAAGGTGGCTGTACAGATAGAGCCAGTTTCGCTGGTCAATAATGATGAGCCGGTCCTCTCTTCCCCCCAGAGGCATATCTTCGAAGCCCTCCATGGTTTCATTCCTGATGGATACCACCAGGCCATCTGTTGCGGAGACGATTTCGTCCATGCCATCGGCACCTCCTATATCATGACCTTCATGATAGTAGATCTTTTTCCAATCGAATCGCACCCCCCAGCCGGTCACCGAGGGTTCATTGCCCGAATGTGTAAAACTGGCCATCCATCTTTGCCTGATGGGATAGCCGAAGCTACCCTCTTTAATGTATGGAGCATCAATTGGCCAGAGCCTGAATCGTGCATCGTTGGTGATTTTCCAATGGTCTCTCATGGAATTGGAGAGGTAATTCTTTGTAACCTGACAATCGATCTTTACCCTCCCGGAAGCCACAGGCAGATTGTAGTTTCCGCAAACCAGCTCCACCTCTTCCCCATCAACTTTCACACGCAGCTTCACTTCATGAATGATATCGCGTACATCATCCCGGGTTTCTTCAATTCCCAGTAAGGTGAGCTTCACCCTTTCACCATTTGTCAGGGTAACTTCCCTCGTCTGCCCCATATTTAGTTCTGCAACTACCCTGAGTGGAGTTGCCGGCAGTTCCTGTGCATTTCCAATTGCCGGAAAAACGTTCAGGATAACGGTGATGACAATATGAAGTAATCTGTGCACTGGTCTCTCCGTAATTATTGTGTCTAATCGTCAATGGTTTGAAAAACCAGCTGTCTGAATTTCCATCCTGTCACATCATTTACAGGTCCCTGGGTTTGTTTCATGAGGATTCCAATGATTTTTTCCTGCGGATCGGCAAAGTATTGCGTGTTGAAATATCCTCCCCAGTCAAAAGTTCCGGCACTGCCCTGTCCCCCTTTGATCTGACCTGTTTCGGTCAGCAGGCCAAATGCCAGTCCGAATTTTGTAGCTGATTTATCTCCCCGGATGTCGCCAATTTGATTGCTTAAGATAATATCTACTGTTTTACGGCTCAATAACCGGATCCCATCGTACTCTCCTCCATTTAAATACATCTGTAAAAAAGTGGCATAATCTTTCGCTGTACTGGAAAGACCTGCACCTCCGGAGAAAAAACTTCTGGCCCCTTTGACGGGGTAATCGGTATCGTAAAATGTCACCGGGTATTTCTCCCAGCTCCCGTCTGTCTTTTGCTGAACCGGAACCAGCCTGTCTGCTTTTGAATCGGGCAGATAAAAGCGGGTGTCGTTCATTCCCAGCGGATCAAATATATGCGTTTCCAGAAATTCATCAAAGGGAACTCCTGAAACCACTTCAATAAAATATCCAAGAACATCCAGTCCCTCACTATAAGTAAATTTCTCTCCCGGATTGTGATGAAGAGGTAGTCTTGCCAGCTTCTTCACGCTTTCTTCGATGGTGATATTTTCCGTTGTAAACAGATCCGTAACTCCGGCTTTCTCATAGATCATCCTAATTCTTTCGTCCCCATCTATTACACCGTATCCAATACCTGAAGTATGGTTCAATAAGTGGCGGATGGTAATCTCCTTTTTCACAGCTTCGCCGGTCCACGTGGTATCCCCGTAGCGAAAATTTTTCAGTACCTGCTGGTCTTCAAATTCGGGAATGTATTTGGAAATTGGATCATCGAGTCTGAATTTTCCTTCCTCCCAGAGCATCATCACGGCAGTAGACGTAATGGCTTTTGACTGCGAGGCAATGCGGAAAATATCGTCCCGTTTCAGCTTTCTTCCTCTTTGATTATCAGCCATCCCGTAGGCCTTCCACTGGACAATTGTTCCATCTCTGACCAGCAGTGAAACAATCCCCGGTATATTTCCATTCGCTACTTCTTCCTCGCACATTTTATCAATGCGATCCAGCCGTTCCGAAGAGATTCCCACACTTTCAGGCGAGGCCTCGGTCAAAACCGGTGATTTTTGAATTGATTTAGTTTGTGCAAGTGCACTTGTTCCCAACACTGAACATGCCAGTGCAATTAAAAACAGTTGTTTAATTTTTGTCATCATAGCAGATATGGTTTATTTCTTTAGTTTTAGTTCGGCTGTAAGCCGGATAGTACGCTGGTAGCCGTCTGCACCGCTCACCATAATAGCAATGCCCCCATCCGGTTCTTTGCTCAGCTCAAGCCCCAGTTTTTCATTTCCAGGATTCAGAGCTGTCACATGAAGATTGTCCTGTCCACCCGGGCTCATCCAGCGGTATATACTGGTCTGTTCCTGAGGGGAAGTGGGCATGCCCCGGGATTCCATCAAGGCACCCTCGCCCAGCGAGGCGAAAGTCATCATCATATGCTCTTTGCCGCTCTTCAATGACAGCCAGTCAGTGCCACTTTTGCAATCAGCATAGCTATGAAAGCGCGACTCAATAATGTGCCCCGGTGCTGCGTCGATCACAAGCCAGTACCGATTTTCCACCATGAGGAAGTGGCGGCCGATAAAATCATTTTTCCATCGAACCAGGTAAATGTTTGAACCGTCGATACGGATGCCCAGAAGTCCTTCATCTCTCTCCACTTCGGTCACTTCACAGGCTGCATTCTCGCGGCAACCGAGCCCATCGATGAAGAGGGTGCTTTTGGAAGCCGCACTGCGGCTGTAAATCTCATGGCCACGACCGGAGAAAGTAGTGCTTATGTACCCATGGTCCCTCTGCGTGTCAATCATCCGTTCACCATTAAGCATGCAAATAAAACTCAGCAGATCAAGGTGACCGTGTCCTGTAATCTCACTTGATCCGCCACGGGCAGAAAGCCGAAGGGTGGGAAAGGCGGAGTCATCCGCCAGGGCTGCCCAACCCAATCCCTTGTAGATACGGGCCACAGGCTCTCTCTTCTCCATGTGGGCTTTCCTGAGTTCCTCCATCTCCTTTGTCGAAGGAATGAAATCGGCCGCATAGAGGACATCGCCCGTGGCCAGGCGTGACAAGGGTTCTCTCTCCTTTGAGGCTGCTGCAACTTGCTCCGGCAGGTAGGTAGCAGCCCGTAGAGCCGCATCTGGATTATTGAGCCTTTTCGCCATCATGAAATACATACCGGTTGGGCCCCAGCCGTCATTATCTCCAAAGGTGATGCCGGTGAAATCCAGGGGAAAGTTGAGGGACATTCCCAGTTCCCTGATCTCGAAGGCCGGGTGTTTCAGGCCGGTGGCATTCTCCCAGCTAAGCAGGTAGCGCATGGCATAATGCATGCCGTAATTCCAATAACCCGTGCCTTCATGACAACCGCCACCATTCTCTATATAGGATTTGAAGTATTCTCCAAGTGACTTCTCCACAAAAGGGATCAGATTGCGACACTCGGGACGGTCGTCATAGAAAGCCAGCGCCAGGATTCCCATCCCGCCAGAGCAGACCCCGTTCCAGTTGGACCAGCTCTGATTAGCCCACCACGGGGGGTGCTCCAGGCAGTTAAGAGCTTCTTTCAGGTAGAAGCGATCAAGCACATCGAAAAAGACCTTTTGCTCTTCAGGAGTAATATCCGGCCGAAAAAGGTCGTACATGAGCCCGATATCAGCGGCATGCTCTCCATAGGTCAAACAAAATGGCAATACAGGCTCGGGAGGCGTATGGGGTCTTGCTTCGCAGCTGATCTGCTTCCAGTTCAGTAAATTGCCCAAATGCCGAATCGCAGCCACACGGTATTTTGCTTCATGAGTCAGTACCCATGCGGCAGTAAGGCACTGCAGGTGACTGGCTATGGCCCTTGTCCCAAGCATATATTCTTTCGCCTCCCCCTCAGCAACCGGTCTGGCTGTTACCAGCCAGTCAGCATCTTCGATGATCCTCCCGGCCTGGCTCTGAAGAAAAGGGGTATGCAACTTATTGCTGAGATTTTCCGCGGCTTCCTCACTGACCCATAAACGGGGTGATTCCCTGAGCTTGAGTTCCGTCAAAGCACTGTCCGAAACTGCAGCCGCAGATCCTGAAATAAGTATTATTAAGCCAATAAGTACAAATCTAAATTTCATCATCTTTCCCAATCAAGTATTGATTTTGCCCCATCTCCATGTGTGAGCAATCACTTGTTATAACTACTGCTTCATCATTCAGCTTCTTTCCCGAAACGATGGTATTCCCGCTAATACTGATATTACTGGCACTTTTTGCATTAAGAATCAGTTCATTGCGAAGAATAAACTGATTATTCTCAATCTTTATGTTCTGGTGAACGCTGCTATTCGCCCTGACGTTCCTTGGCTCAATATGTATGACAGGCTCTGCACAGCGAATAAACTTATTGTTTCGTATGCTCATATCCCTGACGAATCCGGATTCGAACCATTTGTTTGCATCTATTCCCAGGAGAATGGCACTCATGTGCGTAGCCAGAAACACATTCTCTTCAACCACTACCTTTTTACGTGTAGCCAGGAGAAAACCGCGTGTGGGGATCCATGAAACATGACAGCCACGAATTTCCACTTCAGGGGTCCAGGTCACATTTTCAATGACATCGCCCGGTTCAAGCGCCAGGGGAAGGTCATTTTCGAGGGTGATCAGAATCTCCTTTGGATCGAGCAATTCCGCATCTTTTACCCTGTTCAACCCATGAGATTCATAGGACTCGGCATCCACGAATTCGATCTCATCACCCGGATTAACAGCCAGAAAACCATAGGTTTGATGATGCATAAAACGCAACTGTAACTGATTCTCCGATATCTTTTCCACAATCTGGAGATAGGTTCCGTGAATGTTAATGGCATCGTCATGCGCTCCTTTAAAAATACAATCCTTTACCAGCACCTTCCCTTTACAACCCGAAACATGAAGGATGTCGGCCCAGGCGGCAGTGGTTCTTCCTCCTGTGCTGTCAGGTGCTATGGAAACAGAATCATAGGTGAGATTCTCCGAAAACTGGCTCACCAGTCCCATGCCGTGCAGGAAATGGAAATTCACATTCTTCCAGGTTATATTTTTACTCCGCCGGGTAAACACTGCGGCATAATCCCTGAAAGTTTCCCGTAACTGATAGACATGATCTATTTTCACCTTATGCTCACCCTTTGCCCTGACCAAGTCGGGTTTTATTTCCTCAAACTGCATTCCTTCTATGGGGTTCCATAAGCGTCTTACATCATCTGTCTCCAGGTTAAGCTCCTGTCCAAGGATCCGGGTAGTCGAGGTCCAGCCTTCACCGTACCAGATGAGATCTCCATCTTCAATCCGGTATTCTGAATCTTCATGTATTTGGAGATCAACATGGTCTTCCCCGACGGCCACAACCTGAAATTCAGACACCGTCGGACGGTGGTAATCAAACTGAAGATCAGCAATGATTATGTTTTCGCAACTGTCGATACAGACCTCGATCATCTTACCACGGCAGAATATTTCAGCACCGGGACCTGTTATATTGAAATGTTTTGCTCCTTCAAGAAGTATCCCGATGGCCTTCAGACTGTCGGACTGGGAATTTGTATTGGAAATATTATACTTCTTCCGGGTAATGTTGTCGGTGAATAAATCGTAGCGGCCGGCTGCGAAATGCACCTCAACAGGTTTTCCAACAGTGCCTTCACCCTTCAGTATGAATGTTTGGTCGAACGATCCGGGAGATGTAATCTCCACCCGGTCGCCCGCCGCCAGCTCCATCTGGTTAATACGACTGAAGGTCCGCCACGCCAGGCTTTCCTTCAGCCCGGAATTATCATCGGCACCATCTGCCGGATTAATATAGTATGTGGTATTACCCGGCGATAACCGGATATCCTGACCCGGATTGGTGCACTGACTCAGGATAAATAATCCCAGGAATGAGATTGCAATGAATGTGATTTGTTTATGGACCTTTCTCATAATACTCTGTTTTTATTCTTGTTTTTCAGGGACCAGGACCGAATTTCAGTACATAGCTAACAGCTCCGGATACAGGCTGAATATGGTACATCCCCCTCCGGAGCTCCCCTTTCGCCTCCCCCATTTCATTTCTGTCCATGTCCAGTGCAATCGTAGCTTCAGGTTCACTGGTAAGGGCGATTGCAAACTTTTCCGTTCGGAAGGGAATAAGCTCGCGGGAGCCGTCTATATTGTTCAGTATGATAAGCTGCCCGTCACTGGCCCCCCAGGGGGTTTCCAACCAGTGCCCGCGGCCATCCATATAATCATAGGCAGGTGAATGTACAAAATCTACCCTTTCTTTGTTCTTAATTGCACTGAATACCTCCAGGCTACCATCTGGTATTCGGGCATAATATCCTGCCGGCGGGAGTTCCGCCTCCGGGGTTTCCCAGCTCTCCTCCCTGTGCCCGTTCACCCAGACCACCAATCCGTTGTCATACTCCAGTCGAATCTGGGAGCGGCGGTAGGCGTCGGTGGCAACGGCCGCTGAGACATCAAGCAGCTGACCGTTTTTGTTGGCATAACGGATCTCTTTTATCAGCGCATTGCAGTAGGATGACTGCAATTGCTGAAGCATGTAATAGCTTCGGATGGTTAAGGGATCCCACCGGCCCATGCCCCCGAAAAAAGAACCGGAGTGCCCGTAGGCGATGGTCCCCGCAAAAAACCGGTCAGCTTCCTTATCTGAATTCTCCTCACCCATTTCAAATCCCCAATCGCAACCCAGGGGATGCAGCTTGCGTAAGTCAAAATCCACCAGCCACGCATCATTGAAGAGGTCATATCCACGGTCCCTCGCTGTGTTTCCTGTGACAAGACCACTATAATAATAATGATTTCCTCCCTCGCTGTATACAGGTCCGCCCCAGACCTTCTGCTGGTGAAGCAATATTTGTCCGTAGGCATAAAATTGCGTCATCATGGTCCCGGCACCGGGAACCCTAGCATCATAGTCAACCCGCATCCAGGGAGTGATGGCCGTATGAACATCCGATCCTCCTGCATTGGGATTAAATTTGTCCTTCATGATGCTTGTAATGGCCGGTTCCATGCTCACCGCTCTTGCAGATTTAGGGGCATAACAACGGAACCAGGCCTTCTGCCAGGCCCCGTCTGGCATGAGGGTAACAAAATCCTCGCCCCAATGGGAATTCACCGTTGCCAGATCTGTATAGTTGTTATAGAGTGCGTACCTGAACCCCAGTTCCTGAAGATTACGTGAGTACGCAATCTGACCCTCATCCCCCCCCTTTCCGGGAGCCGCGACAGTACGGAAGGTAAAGCTTTCTGAACCATCCCGCCAGCCGCTCTCCCAGTCAAGCAGAACCACCTGCTTCATCCCGTAACGGGCATTTCTTTTCATGTGGGAATAGTCGGACTCCCTGTCTTTTACTCCGTTGTAGCAAACCAGGTTTTGGGCTGCCTCACTGCGCCAGGGAGAAGGAGGATTGGCAATTGTAGGCAGGACCTCTTCAAATCGGGGTGAAAGGGTCAGAAAAAGTCGTTCATGGCAGTCATTCCGCCTGCCATTGGTCTTAGGCAGGTAACGGGTTCCACCCCCGCAGGTCACCGCATCATCCTCAATCTGATTGATGAAATACAATCTTGACGAACCGGTCCGGTAGTGATCCGGGAACAGGGACAGAAAAAGGGATTTTTCAGGAGAACCTGTCACCAGTACGGCTGGTCTGTTTTTCGGAAAACCGAAACGTTTATGACCCTGATCCCAGTCAATGTCCTCACCACTCCAGTAAGGAATCTGTACCAGGCGGGGATTCTCTGTCCCACGCACCTTACCCAGTGAGACCTCACCTGCATGTCCTCCTGTGCTATGCACATCAATAACAAGGGATTTCTGCCAGATACGGAAAACGTACTCCACCTCAGCCGCTAGTGAACCCCTGCTAACTTTCCAGCGGGAAACCAGGGTCTCACCGGAGATCCTGCAATCGATGAGCTCCGCTTCCTCGGGATCCAGCGCTATAGGTTCCCGGGGGAGGTAGGCCCCGTGGCGATCTTCCAGAAGACCTTCGACCTCATTGTTTACTGCCAGGCGTACACCTCCACCCTCCATTGGCCGGAGGATACCCGCCTGATTGTTGACCCACCGGGCTGTCACATCCCCCAGGTTTCCCTTCCGTGGTTCATAATGGTATTCCAGGACGCCGTCATCACCCTGGTAACGGAACACATAAGCCTTCCCTTCCTGAACCAGTTCAGTGGTGTAATTTTCACTTAGATTTTCGGGCAGCATGGTCTCCTCTCTGGTTGGAAATGGCAGTCTTTCCTTACCTGTATGGATACCCAGATCCTGGCCCTGTGCAAGATCTACTCCCGGCCGGTCTTGCACTTCAAAATCAATTGGCTCGAGCGATTCTTTGTAGAAGGAAAGGTTATCCAGGAATACGGATTTCTCCTTGTCGATCAGGCAGTTACTCAGCCGAATCCCCTTCAGCAAACCACCCTGTGTAAAGGCCTTGCGCTGAGCAGAAGATAACCGGATATGCAAAAGATACCACCCGGGCCAGTCCAGCTCCCTCGAAAAGGGGATTTCAAAAGAGGCTCCCCCGAAAGTTTCCAACAGAAGGCTGATTCTCTCCATGGGCTTGCCTCTTCCTACGTCGTCTCTCCATATCCAGTAGTCGTTCCAAACCCACATATTTACTGCTGTAAAGGAATCCCGGATCATCATAGGTTCTGGCGGTCGCAATATAAACCCGGCACCGGCAGTATCTCCTTTTAAGGCAATTTTACATGTGTATATACCCCATATCTTCTCTTCCTCCGAACGGCTTATTTCGGCAATCCCCCCGTTTGCCTCCACCGTCCATCCCTCCATATCCTCAAAATCCACAAGGGGCTCATGGTCGTCCGTAAAACGACCTGCCCAATCCAGCTCGTAGGGCCGTTTGCCCTTTTCAAATTCATTCTGTCCATGGACTGATTGTATTGATCCGGGGAAGGATAGTGCCCCTGTTAATATGCATAGTAAAAACAAACGGTTCCGTAACAGTCTTATTGGAATAATCTGTAATATCTTCATCTATTTAAATATATAATTTCCTTTCATTGACTGAACAAAAATCCATGAAAAAATGAACTCACCTTGCTGGAAAAACGCTTATCAGTGTGCTTGATTATCGAAGCCCTGAGGCACTATTGAAACCGCCTGGTCCATATCCAGGGACAATTCCAGCCGTCCGTTCTCTATCTTCCTGCCCGATTCCACTGGCTCCAGTCCGTCAATGGAAATCTCGTACAAATCCACACTTTTGACCCCTTCCCAACTTTCCGGCATCACCCATTGCCTGCTTGAATACCCCTCCTTGCTGTATGCAATTATTTCTTGTTCTTTCCATTTTGCTTCCACAAAAACATTGTCATTCTCCACCAATACATAATCTCCCTTTTTAATGGTTTTCCTTCCATCCACATCTCCAGCGGTCAGACCTTCAGAATAATACACTGTTTCATCGATCAAGGCAAGCCTCTCGTGTTGGCTCAGATAGTACCAGGGCAAGGCCATGGTGCAAAACTGTTCCAGAAAGCCGGAAAGGTTCTCCTTATCCTTCAGCCAGATGTCTTCCCCATGCATGCTTGTGCCAATCCTGAAATCACCAGGTGCTACGCCACTCATGTCTTCTGCCCTTGTAGTAGCGCCCCGTGCTGAAAGTCTTTCCGGAACTTTCATAGAATGTTCTGTTCCTCTTGCCCAATAGGAATAACCCTGAAGACCGTAAAATCCCTCTCCCGGTGGATGGGCCCATAGTATACCTTCCCCGGTCACATCGAATCCCCTTTCCATCCAGTATTTAAATATCTTCCTTATTGTTTCAGTTTCCCGGTACATATCAATACCGCCGTTTTCAGGTTTGGCATGCCAGGGGCTTAACGGACGGTTTTCGGGCTTCCAGTAGGTAATCAGGTTATCAACATGAATGGTGTGACCATCTACCAGTTCAGGTATCATTTCAATCAACTGATCTATTCGCTTTTGGGCCATCCCCTCTTCCCATTCTCTCGTATAACTCAAATAACTAAACTCACCAAGTAATATGATCTTACCATTTGCATCCCTGCCGACAATATCTTTTTTAACATATTCATCCCACAAGGGGCTGTCTGGACGGGCCAGAACCATATCAATATGTAAACTGACTGTTGTATTATACTGTTTCGCTTCTCGGATCAACCAGCGAAGGCTCTCCAAAGCCGTTGAATCTTCTTCTCGTTTCAATTTAGGATTAACAATATTCCAGGCCGGACATAAACGATCAAAACCTCCTTTTTCCCACCCCTCCAGATAAATTATCTTCGGAATTCCACGGGTAAGCTTATCTGTTTTCCTGATTACATCAAATGCTTCCTTAAATGTGCACATCCGACTCGGGTCATTCGAATCTGATCCTCCGGTAATAAATTGATTCCCTTTAGGAACAACATCTATTCCCATCCATAATTTAAGAACAAGTGTTTTATGGTATTCCCGGTAAAAAGGCCTTACCACAATATCCTTTTCATCCATAAATGTTTTGCCGTCCTTCACCACAACAGCTTCGATTGTTCCTATTCCTCCCTCCCTGGGTATTATCTTATTCCCCTCCAGTTTTACTACCTCAACATCTCCGCTCGCCAGTTTTGTTTCTGCCCTGAGAACAATATCCCCATCGGTGATCATCTCATTCTTCCCATTCGAATAAATCCCCAGTATCGAAACAGTCCCGGTTACATCAGGCTCTAACAATGGATTAAAGGTTTCTTTGTCGGCTAATATCTTTATATCGATTAACCCTCGTGGCTCCTTTTGACATCCGACTACCAGGATTAATAGTACGGTACAGAATAATAAATTTTTCATGTGTTTATTTATTGGTAGTTGCATGTATTGGAGGTTTGATATTTGTTACCGGTTTGTCGAATGATATTTTTATGATCGTATCCAAGGGATCTCTCAGCTTTTCAGGGACGGATATTTCCAGGTGACCATCTATCTGTTTTACCCTTGCTTTGCCTCCGGTCAGTAATTCATGAGAAACCATTTTGCGGTCGATTGCAGGAAGGACGATGGTGTCGGACGGCCAGCGGAGAACATGCAGGTAGACATCCTTCCCCTTGTGAGTAGATCCTCCCCACCAGTTTCCGCCAGGCAAATTAAAATGATCTCGGTCTGTGTTAGATTGTCTTTTTTTAGAATCGGGAGCCACAAACGGCCCGCCGCGGGTTCCGTAGATGGATGAACCATATTCCTTTGCCCATTGGCCGATCTTTACAAAACTCTCTACCTGGCGGGGTTCAATACGTCCATCAGGCATGGGATTTGTGTTAAGGAGCAGGTTTCCATCGCCGGTAGCGCAAACAACCAGCATCTTGATGGCTTCCTGGTATGACTTGAGTTTGTCATTTGGTTTCCATGCCCATTGAGTGCCGAGAGTAATGCAGCTTTCCCATGGGCGCTTCCTTGAGAAATGTCCGAGACGCTGCTCGGGCGTCTCGAAGTCGGCTTCAAGGCCGCATCGGTTATTGATGATCAGATCAGGTTGGATGGAACGAGCCATCGCAAAAAGCGTCTCTGCATCCCATAGCTCAGCGACCTCTTTTTTCACTGGTCGCAAATTGTCAAACCAAAGGCCGTCAATTTTCCCATAATTGGTAAGGATCTCTCGGACCTGGCCATGCAGATATTTAATGTAACGGTCATGGCTCTTTGTCAGGTAGTCGGGGTGATGAAAGTCCGGTTGGGAGTAATAGACAATAAGTTTTAGATCATGTTTGTGACAGGCGTCAGCTAGTTCCTTAAGTGGATCAACTTTCCAAGGGGATTCTGTGCTGGTGCTTTTGTAATCTGTTAATTTAGAGTCAAACAGGCAGAAGCCATCATGGTGCTTGGAAACAAAGACCATGTATTTTTGCCCGGCGGCCTTGGCGATCTTCACCCATTCCTCAGCATTGAATTTTACTGGGTTCCATTTTTTATAAAGTTCATCGTACTCTTTTGGCGGTGTGGGGTTATCACTACTTCTGTACTTTTTCATCCATTCTGCCATCGGCTTGTCCTGCTCGCCTGTAGCCAATGCACGCGACCAGCTAATTTCCTTATTGGTCAAACTCACCGGCCCCCAATGGATGAACATGCCAAACCGCATGTCCTTCCATGCTTCGACAGCTTCGGGTTTGGCTTTGAGGTAATCATTCTTCGGCGTACCGGACCCTTGTGGACTTAGTTTATCCTCAAACCATGTATCACCACTCTTCAAGAGAAGAGTGTCGCAGTCGTCATTACCGCCAGACTGGCTGACATAATAGGTCTTTCCCGACGCTTGCGTCACGAACCCCAGGCCTAACATGCAATAGACGCAAATTAATAACAAAAAAAAATTTACACTTTTGTGATTTGTAGCTTTCATACTTGTTGCAATTTTAATTGATTATTGATTTGAATTCATAATTTCCGGAACCTGCTTCAAACACGGCCCGGCCCTCTTCCATTCGCAGGAACTTGATGTCCTTTACCATATCAATCGGCTGCCTGCTCTCCGTCACAGAGCTTACATCCTTCGAAGGTACATACACCGTTGTCGTCGTATTGGCGGGAATGGTGACATCCCACGTGAAGGTATCTTTATCTTGTTTCCAGTTACTGACGATCCGGCCATGCATGGACTTGTCGGAACAGTTTACGTAGGTCAGGTCACCCACCGGCTGGGGCTTCACAACCTGGGGATAAGCAATTTCTTTCAAATACGCATCGAAGTCCCCGGCCTGCGCCTGAGAATAGTAGAAACCTATTTTTATCCATTCCCCGATTCCATCGATCTTCTCACCTTTATAGGTGCCGGCCGGAACTGAATATACCCCCCAGTGAATAAACAGTCCGAAACGCGCCTCACGCCACCATTCCATCCTCGCATCTCGTTGCTCAAGGGTTTCCTCCAGGGGATCAATCCACTCTTTTTGCTCCTGGCTTCTCATGTTGGTACATGATTGAACAATAAAACAAAAATTAATAAAACTAAGACTGGGATAAGGTTAACGCTGTTTTTCATTTTTTTGGAAGTTCTAGTTTTCTGTGTTTTTTAAACGGCATTGGCCAAAAAAATAAAATACTTCAACTATTCATTATAGATGCGTATTTCAAATACCCGGGCCGACTCTACCCCATGGGTAGCTCGTATAGTTAATCTGAGCTTGCTTGCTCGAACCTTCGTAAATTTGTGAACCCGGTGGCGTTGAAAATTGTCCTCACTTTCAGCAAGGGATACCCAATCACCCTTTGAAAATGCTGAAACTTCATATGATTTCACACAAACTTCCTGACGGGACTCTTCAGGTCTACCCGTTGACAGGTCAGTATCAAAGGTCAAATGAACTGTGTTGAAATCCGACGGATTGCCC
>JAAEOI010000619.1 GCA_024244665.1 Bacteroidota bacterium
AAACAGTCCAGCCGGGATATCCACCTGTTGCTGTCGGATGGAGACCTCGTCCCGTTTCAGTATTTCACCTAGTGGTGTGTTGAACTTGATACCGTTTCTGTCATCCGGGATATGACTGCCAGTGACCATGATGGAGGCAATCCCCTCTTGTATTCCATGCAGAGCAAGGGCGGGAGATGGCAGTAGGCCGCAGTTTTGGGCTGTTAGGCCAAGACCTGTAACTGCTTTGGCTACAGCTTGCATGATCCTGGGTGTGCTGGGCCTGAGATCTCCGCCAAGGGCCACAAAATGGCTTTCTGTTAACTGCCCGGCGGTTTCTAGATGCTGCAGGAATGCTACTGTGTAGGTGTAGCAAATCTGGTCAGTCATGGCCTCAACTAATCCTCTGGCACCGCTGGTTCCAAACCCGACTCCAGACTCAGACATGAGCCGATGTATTGATACTCGACTGTTTTTAGTATTCATTGTAGGACCGTATCTTTAACTTTAATGTTGCTAACTACCTTCATTCCTAAACATGTGTTGATATATTACTCAAATGAGGGATGAAAAAAGGTTGATGGGTGAGCCATAATGTGTACCAGAGTGAGGTTTAATGTGAATAGTACTGGCTCGTTCAGGGCATTAACCACCACTTACCACGGAAAATGAATTGGAGTATGGTCACCAAAAGCATTGTTTTTTTGTGATAATCTCATATTATGACGGAGATTAGAACGTGGACTTCAAGCAATATTGGTGTTTGTAGCCGGAGAGCGGTAGTGAAAATCATGAAAAATATCATTGGTTTATTTATTCTATGGTTAGGGCTTGCAGGTGTTGCGCCTGCAGCATTTTCGCCGCCTGGTCCTCCACCAGGGGCTGGAACTAACGTTGGTTACATGGGTGATGTTGTAGCTGGACTTCCTTATGGCTTAGGAAATGTAGGTACCCACAGGGTGTTTGATACTGATGGGAATCCTATGACCCACAGTGGAAACCGGTTAGACCCGAACAACACGACAGTAACGCATTGGTATTCTTTTACGCTCACTAGCAATCAGGATCTAGGTTATTTCCTTGAGCTAGGTGATAATGTAAAAACTTTCAGTTTCAGTTTTTTTGATTCGAGTGGGTCAGAGCACCCTCTGGGTTCGGTCAATATTGGCAGTACTCCTCCGCATGATTATCAGCCGTTGGCTCATTTCACCGCAGGCGATCCATGGTGGATGAAGGTTGTAGGGTTAGCTGAAGGTGAACTTGACAGTTATACAGTCAAACTCACAGCGTCACCCATACCACTACCACCAGCACTACTGCTGTTTGGTTCAGCTATTGCGGGTTTCGGCCTCATGGGCCGCAAGAAAAAGCAGCTGGCCTCCTGACAGCGCGCTAACAGCGACAGATTCAGCAAAAGAGGGGTTCGCCCCTCTTTTTTGTGGGCGGTCTTTTTGTTGTAAGATTTTGGGAATTGCTTTACCTTAGGTGTAACATTTACTATATTCTGTAACAAATTGATTTAGGAAAATAAAATCATGTTCAGTTTGCGAGATGGATCACTCTTTTTAGCGTTGATTGGCCTGTGTCTGATGTTGCTGTCATTTAATGCCATTGCGAGGGGGGGCTACTCTTTGCAGCCGGGGGATATCCTGGAGATATCAGTCTGGAAGGAGCCGGATCTGCAACGGGAGGTACTGGTGCGCCCGGATGGTGGGATCTCTTTTCCACTGGTCGGGAATATTCAGGCTAAGAATAGCTCGATTCAGGATGTGAATAAGAAGATCACATCCCGTCTGGCCAAATATATACCTGATCCCGTGGTCACTGTAAGCCTCAAACAGATGTTGGGCAACCGTGTCTACGTGGTAGGCAAGGTTCTGAAACCGGGAGAATTTCTGGTTAATCGTAATGTTGATGTAATGCAGGCCCTGAGTATGGCCGGTGGCTTGAATCCATTTGCTGCAGGTAATGAAATTATGATACTGCGCCGGGTTAATGGGGTTCAGAAATCCATACCATTTCGCTATGCAGGCGTGGTTGATGGCAAGAATCTGGCGCAGAACATAGTACTTAAGCCCGGGGATGTGGTGGTCGTTCCTTAAACCTGTGAAGATCTTGAGTGGATGGAGCCGGCTTCTGCATGGGTGCGAAAATTGATATGCCAATTATCAGGAGATCAATAACGGATACTCCGGGCCGCCTCTGGCTGGTCGCAGCTGCTGTCTGCTGTAGCATTATCTCCGGGCCGGCCCTGGCCGAGAAATGGTATTTTGAACCGGTGGCCAGCATGCAGCTTGGCTACAATGACAACACCCAGCTCTCAACCGGTTCTGAAATTGAAACCATCACCTCATATCTAACCGCTGATGCCGCTTTTGGCTTCCGCACCGAGGTTAGTGATGTCAGTCTCACTGCAAGGATGATTGATCGACGATTTGATGATAATAAAGAGCTGAATACCAATGACCAGTTTCTGAAGCTGAAATCTTCCATGCGTTCTGGCCTGAACCTGTTTGGGCTGGGAGCCGATTATGAGCGGGAAAGTACCCGTACCAGTGAATTCGACTTCAGCGGCTA
>JAAEOI010000620.1 GCA_024244665.1 Bacteroidota bacterium
CGATTTAAAAAAGATGATGAAACTGATTGAAAGCAAGACGTACGAGGGCAAAGATCCCTACGATATTCCTATTCTCAGTATGCAAGAGTCATTGCACGGACAGGTGGAATTGGGCCTGGGGCCGCTGCATACCCAGTATGACAAGGAAAAAGGCATTGCCTATACGTCTCTATTTGTGGATTCGGCGATCGCCAGATGGGATTTCCTGAATTTGAAACTGATCGAAAAGGTGCCAATCCATTACAATGTCGGGCATCTGGTCTCAGCCGAAGGTGATACCGTCTCCCCTGATGGTAAATACCTGATTGCGCTTAATAAGCTGGCTATCGACCGGTTTCAACAGGTCGGTCCGCTGCATCCTCAAAACCATCAGCTGATTGACATTTCAGCGGGTCATCCCATGTCGGTGATCTATGATATGCCGCTTCCCCTGGGGGAACCCCATTACGCGGTCATGATCAAGGCCGACAAACTAAAACCGATCAAACGCTTCAAGCAAAAATGGTTCAAAAATCGTGTCAAGCCGGGCAGGGAAAGCGTGGTCAGGGAAGGAAACAAGGTCACCGTTAATTCAACGATTATCAGGAGTCACTACAGTCCTGAAGTTATAGAAGTGAACCTCGGTGATGAAATCACCTGGAACGTGACCAACCTGGAAAGAGCGCAGGATGAGACCCATGGATTTACCATTGACCTCTACAATATTAA
>JAAEOI010000621.1 GCA_024244665.1 Bacteroidota bacterium
AACCTAAAGCCCAGCAACGGTCGATGACTTCCTGACATCTGCGCTCCATTTCAGGGTTATCCCTTTGAACTGATGCAAAGTCTAAATCCTCAGAGCTACTGCCAGAAGCCATTGAAGAAGCTGCACCACCACCAAGGCCAATCAACATGGCAGGACCACCCAGTACGATAAGCTGATGCCCGGGATCAATCTGACCTTTCTGCACATGTTCATCACGAATATTACCCATACCACCGGCAAGCATGATGGGTTTGTGATAACCGCGTAGGTGATTCTCATCTGAACTTGCCTCTTTTTCCTCATAGGTGCGGAAATAGCCTGCAATATTAGGACGTCCAAATTCATTATTGAAAGCCGCACCACCGATGGGACCCTGCAACATAATATCCAGAGCTGACACGATGCGCTCAGGCTTGCCATGGTCCGTTTCCCAGGGTTGGGGTAAATCAGGAATTTTCAGGTTCGATACTGAAAATCCACTGAGACCCGCTTTGGGTTTTGAACCACAACCCGTGGCACCTTCATCTCGTATTTCACCACCAGAACCTG
>JAAEOI010000622.1 GCA_024244665.1 Bacteroidota bacterium
ATTTGAAAAAATGTCCCTGGAGGTTTGCGTATAAAAATTGGATATCCAGATGACTCCTTTATCATATTTATAATCTACTGTCAATGAAGCGCCGTAGCGCTTCCTGGTCTCCTCGGTGTATCGCACATTCAGGTTTTGCCCTCTGATGGGGACTTCCCCTGTTATACTGTCCCTAAGACCATCAACCCTGTATGAAGCACTCAGCCTCTCTGAACTGCGATTCACCTTTTCAATATTCCCACCGGCAATTACCCCGAGTTTATTATTGAAGAAGCGTTTGCTAAATTGCCCAACCCCTTTGTAATTTGAAAAGTCATTGGCCAGCTGGTTGTACCCCCCCTCAATCCTGAGCATACCGCCGGGCTTCTCTCCAGCTTTTTTTACTCTCAGGTTTACCATGCCTCCTATGGCCTCCGCATCCATATCCGGGGTTGTGGCTTTATAGACTTCAACAGCTTCAAGCAGATCACCTGAGATCATACTCAGGTCAACAGACCTGTCCCCGACATTATCATCGTTCCCATACCTGGACCCGTGACTACCACCCGTTCCCCCTGAAGAAGTGGAAGGCATTCTTACACCGTTTACCGTGACGGCATTCAGTTTGGGTTCCAGTCCCCTGATGATAATTTTGTTTGCCTCTCCCGCACTACGACCTACAGACACACCCGGTATGCGTGCCAGTGATTCCGCAATATTGGCATCGGGCA
>JAAEOI010000623.1 GCA_024244665.1 Bacteroidota bacterium
ACGGTTATCTATATGATCTCCTCCCTCTCAGAAATGGAATGGAGAATTACTCGGCCGTTAAACTATTTGAGAATATGTTGAATGATAAGATCAAATATTTCCACGTCATGGGGCAGAACCCCATGGTTACCAATCCGAATATCAATGCTGTACGGGAAGGACTTTCAAAGCTGGACATGCTGGTTTGTCAGGAGTTGTTTGAGAGTGAAACATCCGCTTTCTGGAAATCTCCCGGAACAGACCCTTCCCAGATAGCCACGGAAGTATTCCTGCTGCCGGCCGCATCTTTTGTGGAAAAAGAGGGTACCATTACAAACAGCGGCAGATGGATCCAGTGGAGACAGAAGGCGATTGATCCGATAGGTATGGCCAAGAATGATTGTGAAATTATCGATACAATCTTCACAAAACTTAGAGATGAGTATAAGAGTTCACCAAATCCTGCAAACCAGGATGCTATCCTCAAAGCGGACTGGAACTACGAACTCGCTTATATATATGAAGACGTGCTGAA
>JAAEOI010000624.1 GCA_024244665.1 Bacteroidota bacterium
ATATATTCTACATTAAGGAAGTCTACAGTGAATCCAAATGGTCAAGGCTTTCGGAACTACATATGATGCTTATTGGAAAGGATTTTGCAGAGGCACATGATGCCTTGGTGAATTTAAATGCCGCTCTGCAAATTATCTCTCTGAATCGTTACAGATTGGCTATTGACATTATCAATGGTTCTGACAAGCCTGCCATGAATGTCAATTAATTCAATTTCCCGGGGTTGCCTTCAGCGAACTGTTCTACTGGCAATAACCCAATCTGAGGCAATGTTTCCTGGGATTATAAATCCCATAGGCTTTTTTCTTTTGGTCGCAACATGGTTGCAGCAAATTGCATTTACCTGGTCCAAACAGAACGAAAGTTCTTCAAAGCCAGAGCAGGTATTGAAGCTATGATAGGTCATTTCAAACATGATCATTGAATGATCCGGAATTACCTCAGCGGTAACCAAGGCGATGCAATTAATACTTTACTGGCAGCTACATGCTTCAATATGATGTAGATGTTAAGGAGGATCAAGGCAGAAACTGTTGTTTTGTGCAGATATTTTTATGGAACCTTGGTACACTATACGAATACTAATACCTGGAACCGGGAAAACCAATGGTTTTTTTAGGACTAACTAAGTAGTTGTAATCCGGATTGGTTATCAAGTATTCTGTGAGTGGGAGATCCTCTAGAATTTCATAGTTACTCTTTTGGCAGTTCTCATAATCAAACATATCACCAAAAAGCATAACTTTCTTATTATGCAACTCTACTTTATCAGATCAATATGGGCATATCGAAAGTAGTTCCCATCATAGCTTGATTATCTTCCTTGTGGTCACAAGATCGTCTGATCTGATGTAGATTAAGTAGATCCCTGGAGGCTGCTCCAATGTAAACTGAAATTCCCTGGTGGGTAACATGGATTCATTGTGTACAATCCTGCCATGAAGGTCGAATACCTCAACCTGGATATTCCGGTATTCATCTGCCAGGTCCACAAAGACCATATCGCTTCTGTTATCCCAAAGGGCAGTGACCCGATCGCTGAAGTTACCAACCATTCCCACGGTAGGATCGATGGTATAACAGAAGGAGGTATCCTTACAGCCATTAACGGTGATCTCTACCGCAAAACTTCCCACTACGGAAGGAGTGAATGACTGTCCGGTTTCCCCTTCAATCTGGCTATTATCATTTGTACAGTCAAGCCACTGGTAAGCTGCGTCCGGAGTGTTGGCCGTAAGGGTGTTCCCAACCCGGGTTACCGAGGTATCCAAAGTGATGACGTCGAAGAACTCCGCATAGACAGAATCACATCCTGCAGCAGTTCGAATGGTGTCAAAATAGGAGCCTGAGGTCGTCCAGATGACACCATCCGGGGTCATATAATAGTTGCATGCACCCTCGATATCGACATGGAGGTATGTATCCGTACAATTGTATTCCACAACGAAATAGAGCTCGTTCCCGGAATTGATATCGTTCCATTCTGATGCGATCCCCAGGGTGAAGTCCATCCCTGCAGGCCATTTAGCCAGACCG
Organism: Bacteroidota bacterium; assembly: GCA_024244665.1. Next base: position 1,538 of record JAAEOI010000624.1, read on the forward strand.
ATAGCGGCTCCGTCCTGACCTGCTCCAAAATCATCAGGTTCATTAGGATCACCCGAAGATGAGCCTCCCCAGTAGTTAAACATCTCCTCCACAGGGGCTCCGTCTCCTGCTCCGGCCAACCCCTGACCATTCCAGAAATTGATACCAATGCTATCCCCATCTCCGTCCCAGAGCCATTCTCCTTCTGTGTTTTGATCAGTGGCCCCGATCCAGATATAGGCAATACCGCCACCATCAGGCACCGTAGTATAATCTGAAGGAATCCCGGCGTCGTTCACAATGGATTGATATACAGTATCCTGCTCAGCCTGTGAGCTGATCTCCACCAGGTATCCTCCCCGTTCAACTGCGCAGGCAGCTGCATCAGCCCAGGTTTTGAGACTCTTTATTATTTCATAGGTATGACCCTCGTAAGTTAATGTGTAAACATCATCTTCGTTCACGCACTGGGCATGGGCTGAGTTTCCAATTCCTGCGGAAACTGAGAGCAGGATGGCTAAACACTTACTTGTTGTTGCTTTCATTTCGCTGTGGTTTAATGCCTTTTAAATGCAAACAATAAAGATCTCTGGGGGTTTGGGCTGCTTCCCACCAGTTCGATCGTTTTATCTACGCAGTCCGGCATGATAATGGATTAAGTGGTTTACAACAAATTACAACCCAAAAGCATATGAGTCAAATATTTAAGTTAAATTTAACAATTAGCTCCTCCCACCAATCAACCAGATCAATCCAGATCATTGTATCCGTCCTACCAAGTACACCCCCAAACTGATTTCAGGGCATTATGAGAGGTCCGGGTTTTGGGGAAGCAGATCGGATAGTTTGTTGGCAGGATAATCCGGGATGATTTCTAAGACCTTTTTCAACCAAGTGAAGTCTTGCCATCAGGTTACAGAGGCAATCATTGCTGAGAGTGCGATTATAACTGTGCCAATTGACTGATACTCTTGGGTTGGGGTGCTTCTTTATTCATTTTTGGTAATCTGTTATTAAAAATTGGTTTGCCGAAAATAACATACTGTTACCAGAATTAGAAGTTAACACGTTTAATACTAATATTTTAGCAAAGGAGGTTGCGTAGCAGTCATTGAACGTATTGCCTGAACTATCTTATTCATGCAATAACAATAAAAAAGGGGGTGCAATCAGGGTGTGCCAAAAAACACAAAAGTCCCGCAAACACTGTGTTTACGAGGCATTTGTTGCATTCCGTAGGGGAATTATGGCTCCCTTTTTTTCTGCTTGGTTACTGGGATTATCAAGTATAGTGGGTGTTCCGCATGGTGTGCAATTTTAGAATGATAATATGATTGGCTATAAATCTTTGGCTGGAATCCTGACAACTTTCCCATCCTTGGAAACAACCAAATCAAAATTTCTCTCCTTTTTATATTGAATGAGCCTTTTATGGGTAAGTTCCATTCCTTTTAGGATTTTTTCCCTGACTGGGTTATCTTTCTTTGTCATGTTTTTAGCCTTTTAAGATTTCC
>JAAEOI010000625.1 GCA_024244665.1 Bacteroidota bacterium
ATAGGGTAAAAAAAAGAGGATGCCCGCACAAGACATCCACTTTAAACTGAAACAGGCCATATTTACCCTTGCTGAGAAGCAGCAATTTTTCTCTACCTGATAGGCCGTTATGCAAAGCCCAAGCATCGGTTACTCATCTATATCGCTTCCATCTCTTTTTTCACAGTGGCCATTATATTTCAAGGATCAATGTAATCTGTGTTGGGTGTAGTATTATATAACTTGTTGCTCAGTGGCCTTCACTACCTTCTTACAGAGGATAAACAGTTGGCCAGGGATAATGGCTATATTTATATGGTGAATGAATTGTTGTGGAGATGACTGAAATAGTATGAATAAAACAGAGGCCATACAAAACCTGGAACAAACTGAACGGATTTCTTCCCTGAAGGAAAAAACATTTTCCTCTCCCAGGTATATGTCTGTTGAGCAGGCCAGGATCATTACGAAAGTCTACCGTGAGAATCCAACCCTTTCAGTACCCCTGAAAAGGGCAACAGCCCTTGCCCGTTCGCTGACAGAAATGCCCATCTCCATTGATCCGGAGGAGTTGATCGTAGGAAACAGGAGCCCGGGGATCAGGGCAGGGGTGGTTTTCCCGGAAGCAGGGATATCATGGATCGCCCGCGAGCTGAATACAATTCATTCCAGGCCCCAGGATCCTTTCCGGGTCCGTGAAGCCGATAAAAAGATATTCCTGAATGAGATAGAACCTTTTTGGTCAGGCAAGACCATGGAGGATCGTATCTATGGGGACTGGGGAGAAGAGCTGAGCGCCATTGAAAAGGTGGTGAAGATCAACCAGAAGGATCATGCCCAGGGACACATCTGCCCCCATGTGGAAAAATGGCTCAGATACGGACCCGCTGGTCTGCTAAAGCTGGCCGGAGAGTCAATGAAGGATGCCCCGGATCAACAGAAAGAGTTTTTCCAGGGTGTTTGTATAGCCCAGGAGGGTGCCATGGTGTTTATCCGCAGGTATGCCCAACTGGCAGGTTCCCTTGCAGAGAAAGAGAATGAACCTGCAGCAAAGGAGAATCTGGAGGAGATCCGGAACATATGTTTTCACCTGGCGGGGAGTCCTCCACGGACTTTCAGGGAGGCGCTTCAATCTACCTGGTTCCTGTTTACTATCCTTCAGATGGAATCCAATGCTTCCTCTTTCTCACCAGGCAGAATGGACCAGTATCTCTTCCCCTACCTGGTGAACGACCTGGAGGCTGGTATCATCGATTTGGAGGGTGCCATTGAGCTGATTGATGCGTTGTTCATTAAGTTCAACCAGATCGTCTACATGCGTAACGCACACAGTGCAAAATACTTTGCCGGGTTCCCCATCGGGTTTAATGTGGCCATTGGAGGTCAGACCTGTGAGGGGAAGGATGCCACAAATATGCTCTCGTTCCTGATGCTTAAAGCCCAGGACCACGTTGGCCTGCCACAGCCAAACCTCACAGCCCGTTTGCATGAGGGTTCACCGGATGATTTTATTAGTGAGTGCACCCGGGTCATTGGTTTGGGAAGTGGTATGCCTCAGATCATGAATGATCAAAGCATCATTCCCTCCCTGAAGGAAGCTGGTATAGCACATAATGATGCCATGGACTACGCAGTGGTGGGATGTGTGGAACTGAGCTGCCAGGGCAAATCCCTGGGCTGGAGTGATGCAGCTATGTTCAACCTGGTAAAAGTGCTGGAACTGACCCTGAACGACGGCAAATGTCTCATTACAGGAAAACAGTTGGGACTGATGAACGGAACGCTGGCTGATTACAGTTCATATGAGGCGATGGAAGAGGCTTTTGCCAGCCAGATCGACCATTTTACGGAGAGGATGTTCAGATCATGTGAAGTGGTTGAGAAAGCACACCAGGACCATATGCCTTCACCCTTTCTATCTGCTGTGGTGGACAATTGCCTGGCAAGTGGTATTGATGTAACTGCAGGAGGGGCAGTCTATAATTTTTCCGGGATACAGGCCATACAGGTGGCCAATGTGGCAGATAGCCTGGCCGTACTTAAGTCATTAATTTTTGAGAGAGAAGAATATAATAAAGATATATTTCTGAAAGCGCTTCAGAAAGACTTTAAGGGAGAGGAAATCCTGCAGATCCGGTGCATGGAGGAGGTGCCTAAATACGGCAACGATGTGGCCTGGGTTGATCAGCTGGGTGCCAAATGGATCGGTTATTTTAACCAAAAGATCAGTACCTACAGAAATTACCGTGGAGGGAATTATCTCATGGGACTTTATACGGTATCTGCCCATGTGCCGATGGGACAGAATGTGGGAGCCACTCCTGACGGAAGGTTTGAAGCTACACCTCTTGCCGATGGCGGGATCTCGCCCATGTATGGTCATGACCTGCATGGCCCAACAGCTGTTCTGGGTTCAGTTTCCCGTATGCACTCCATTCTGGCCGGGAACGGAACATTATTGAATATGAAATTCCTTCCCTCTTTCTTTCATACAAAAGAGGACCGGCAGAAATTTGCCTCCCTCCTGAAAGCATTTGTGCGTTTATCCATACACCATATTCAGTTTAATGTAGTGAGTCGGGAGGACCTGCTGGAAGCAAAGAAACATCCCGAAAAACACCTCGGGTTAACCATACGCGTGGCTGGTTACACAGCCTATTTTGTAGAGCTGGCCGGTGATTTGCAAGATGAGATCATAGAACGAACCTTTCATGGAGAGGCGCTTTAATCCGGATTATGTCCGTGACATAATAAGAGAATAATGATATTCCATACTAAAGAAACGTATGAAAAAGATGGCAGGGTAGTTTTGGTATGACCGATAATATCGGTAATCATAATAGCAGCCAGTTCTTTCATAACAGCAAATGATATTTGCCAAATGGAATGAGTGTTTAAATTACAAATTATTCTCAAATGGTGAATTCCATAAATCTCTTATTGTTTGATTTTCGTAGCGAGAAGAGGGCTTTTCAATCAACCCAGAACTATTCAAAATCTTAAACCATTGTTATACAATTAGCCATTTTTTGAATGGTTCATCATTTTGGACAAAAAATGGTTATCTTTTGACAGATGCGACTGAACCTAATTGATCCTTATTATTAATGAGAATATCTCTCAGTATTATCCTGTGCGTGTTGGCTTTGCAGGCAGAAGCGCAATTTCATAACTGGTCTGTATGGAGGTTTGACCATGGGCGATCGGCCTCAAGCCCCGAACAACTTTCAGATAGCTTATATCTTCAATGGCAGGTAAACTATTCCGCAAGGATACCTGTATGGGATGACCCTCTTAATCAGAACCTGATGCAGTTTGACAGGGTGTTTGAACCTATCGTTGCGGACAATAAGATATTCCTGGGCTTCAACGATCAGGACAAGGTTGTTGCACTGGATATTAATTCAGGAAAAGAACTATGGCATTTTTATGCGGATGGACCTGTAAGAATGCCATTGGCTGCAAATAATGGTCTCATTTATTTCACCAGTGATGATGGGAATTGTTATTGTCTGAATGCAGATAACGGATCTGCTGTATGGATAAAATCACTGGCGCCGTCTCCACTTAAATTGCTTGGAAATAAGCGGCTCATATCCATGTGGCCCGCCC
>JAAEOI010000626.1 GCA_024244665.1 Bacteroidota bacterium
GTGGTCCACATGGCCGATGGTTCCCACGTTCACATGGGGTTTAGTACGCTCAAATTTTTCCTTAGACATTGTTCGACAATCTCCAAAAATAATGGTCAACGGTTCAGACAAAACCACATGCACAACCACTGCACATGCAAAAAACTGGAGCCCAGAAGCAGATTTGAACTGCCGACCTCACCCTTACCAAGGGTGCGCTCTACCAACTGAGCTATCTGGGCAAAAAAACAAATCAGCTCATGTTTAAATTGGAGCGGGTGATGGGAATCGAACCCACATAATCAGCTTGGAAGGCTGAGGTTCTACCATTAAACTACACCCGCAATAGAGAACCTCCGCTACCTGGTCGCACTGGCGCCCAACACAATTTGGTGGAGGGGGGAGGATTCGAACCTCCGAAGGCTGAGCCAGCAGATTTACAGTCTGCCCCCTTTGGCCGCTCGGGAACCCCTCCGAAAAGGAGCAGGAATTTTCCAGGATTGGATTACAGATGTCAACGTTTTATTTTAGCAACTAATCACCTCGTGGTACATTGGCAGGGTTCAGGAGTTCACAATCACCTCCATGAGGCTGTCCGAGGACTCGATTCCCGTGAAATCGTGATAGATAATCACTGAAGATATACAGTAGTATACTCTGGTGGAAC
>JAAEOI010000627.1 GCA_024244665.1 Bacteroidota bacterium
CCTTCAGATTGCATATTCTGGTGATTTTTATTTTTATGCAATGGAATTCAGTTTGCTCCCAGGAATATAAAATGGAGTATGAATTCAGTCCGTTTATATGGGAATCAGAACCTCCTGGGAACTGCCCTTTTGAAAAATCAAAAAAGATCACCGGTATAAGGTTTAAAGGGAAAGGCATTCTGTATGATGCGCCTGATACGTTTTATCCCACATGGGCTTCGGATGGTTTTCTCTATTCACCCATAACAGATGGAAATCTTTATGGATTCAGTTTTAATTCCTTTAAAGGGAAGGATGCTTCAACGGGAGCTGCCAAGATGATCGGGAATGATCCTTTAAACCTCGATATTTATCCGGTAAGTGTGTTTAAATCCTCGGCAGAACCCTATTCCGGTAGATACCCCTGCGGAAGTTTAATTCACAAAGGTGTCTGGTATTATGGTACATATTGCCTGGATTATAAAGATTCTGAGGAGTTTCCCTACCGGGTAACCACGGATGACGGGTTGGTGGTCGATATCTGTAAATGCAAACCAAAATATGACCTGACCGATACCTGTATGAATATTAACTACCTTGGGCCATTTGTGGGGTTCAGGACTTCAAGGGATTATGGTAAAACCTGGGAAGAGACTCCTCATACGCCCGATGCGCCTATTTTTAGCGATCCGGGGATACCCTTCACACCCACAAAGATCGGTGCTCCACACTTTGTGGATTTTGGTAAGGAGATGGAACACTCTCCGGATGGTTATGCATATTTGGTGGCACACGGTTCGATCGACAACGATACTTTGCCTAAAGTTGCCAATGCCAGCTGGATCACAGGAGATGCCATCTATTTGCTGAGGGTATTGCCATCGGTTGAAAACATCAACGACCCATCAGAATATGAGTTCTTTGCAGGATACGATAAGAAAAGTGATCCGAAATGGACATCTGATTTCAATGGGATCAGGCCTTTATTCGAGTGGAATAATCATTGTGGTTGTGTGAATGTTACTTATAACCCGGAACTGGAGCGGTATATCATGTTCGTATCCTACGGAGAGCATACACGTTCCACTTTCAATACCTATGCTTTGGAATCAAAAAAGATCACTGGACCGTGGAGACTGATCAGCTATATGGAGAAGTTTGGTGAGCAGGCATATTTTGTACATACACCCTCAAAATTTTTAAGTAACGATGGCACCTCTGCCTGGTTGTTTTATTCCGCCAATTTCCAATCACCCAATTATAAGGAAAACCACAGATCATACCCTCCGGGTAGTGGGTACGGCCTTAGCATTCAGGAGATTGAGTTCATTATTAAGCAGAAGGAATAATCAACCTGAAAATGAAGAGAAAAAGAATCATACTTATCCTTCTTGTGTGTGTCGCCACATCTCTGTTTGTGCACGCAGAAGAATTAAAACTATGGTTCAGACAACCTGCAGCAAACTGGAATGAATCGCTTCCGGTGGGCAATGGACGGCTGGGGGCCATGGTGTTTGGAGGGGTTGAGAACGAAAGGCTTCAGCTGAACGAAGAGACTGTGTGGTCGAAGGGAAGCCTGCCACTGGATAAGAAAGATGGATACAGCTCCATTCCCGGGATCCGCGCGCTATTATTTGAAGGAAAATATGTTGAGGCCCAGAAGATGTGTGAGGAGCACCTGTTGACCAGGCACATGCCTTCGGGTATCAATACCTATCAGACTCTTGGTGATCTGAATATTGAATTTGAAGGCATAGACGATTTTAACAACTACAGAAGAGAATTGCAGTTGGACAGTGCCCTGGTGCAAACCAGTTTTATTGCGGGTGGTACAAAGCATACGCGTACTGTTTTTTCTTCAGCGGCAGACCAGGTGCTGGTGATGCTGGCCGAAGCAGGTGAAAAAGGCAGCATAAGCTGCACCCTGGAATTACGCCGTCCGGGAGAATTTGAGCGCATCCATGTGGAAAACGGGTTGATCACAATGACCGGTCAGGCGAATGACAACGGGGTAAGTTTCGAAGCCCGGGTGATGGTTTTACCACAAGGAGGCGAGATGAATACTGAAGGGACGGCAATAAGAGTTTCCGGTGCCGATAAGTTGGAGATCAGGCTGATTGCAGGAGGAGATTACCGGGGTGATGATCCGGCAGGATTATGTGAAGGCTACGCAGCAAAGATTGAAAGCAAGAACTATGCAGATATTCTTGCAGATCATATTGCCGAATACCAGGAGCTTTTTATGCGGGTTCGTCTTGAACTTCCCGCATCGGAAGCAGCCGGTTTTGCTACCGATGACCGCATTGATGCTCAGAAACGCGGTATTTATGACCCCTCCCTGGCCGCCCTCTATTTTCAATTTGGCCGCTACCTTCTGATCAGTTCATCGCGTCCGGGCTGCCTTCCTTCAAATCTTCAGGGGATATGGTCGGACGGGCTCATCGCTATCTGGAATGCTGATTACCACGTCAATATCAATCTCCAGATGAATTACTGGCCTGCAGAAATATGCAACCTTTCTGAGTGTCATGTTCCCTTCCTGGAATTTATTGGTGAGCTGAGGGAAAATGGACGAAAAACAGCTAAAGAGGTGTATGGCGTTGGTGGTTTTACCTGTCACCACAAAACCGATGTATGGCATTTCACCGCACCGTATGGAAAACCGGAATGGGCTATGTGGCCCATGGGAGCAGCCTGGGCATCCACCCACTTATGGGAGCACTATCTTTTCACTGAAAACAGAGAGTTCCTTGAAGAGTACGGCTATCCCGTGATGAGGGAGGCAGCCCGTTTTCTGTCGGAAATAATGGTAAAACATCCAGAGACGGGAAAATGGGTAAGCGGGCCATCCATATCACCGGAAAATTCATTTCTGACACCAAACGGCGAGAAGGCTTCTGTAAGCATGGGGCCCGCTATGGATCTGCAAATCATATGGCATCTGTTCAATAGTTGTATTGATGCTGCCGGTGAGCTGGGAATAGATGATAAATTCACCAGGACATTACAGAGTCAGCTGGACAAGCTGACGCCGGTAAAAATCGGGGCAGACGGCAGGATACTGGAATGGTCGGCTGA
>JAAEOI010000628.1 GCA_024244665.1 Bacteroidota bacterium
AGGCTCAGACTCCTGTAATAATGCAGGACAGTGCATATGTGTTCAGTGAAACAGGTCATGCTGTTAGTGGATTTATTTATGTAGATGATAGTGAGCCACTATCTTTTTTATTTACCAGGAACACAATTCAGAGTCAGAACAGTTCAGGGATTATTCTGGTGGCTGGCCCGGATTCCCCGGACGCAGATACAAACAATATTGATAATGGGGTGATTAGCGGCAACTTGTTTACGCATACAGATCTTGATGGAGGTGCCCATGGGATCCTTGCCGGGTATAACGTTAATTATAAGATTAAGCATAACAAGATTCTGAAAACCCCCTACAATATTGTGATTGAAGGCACCCAACCAATGGCCTATGATTCAGGGGGGGTGTATTATAACATTATTGATGTAGGCGGGTATTATGGAGTAACCGTTGAAGGCCAGGACAGTATATGTATTTACAATAATACATTCTATAACAGCAATTCAAGTATGCTGGGCTATCCCCTGCATTTCAGTTTCAATATCGAGGCTTCTCCAAAAGCGTATACGTATGGAGCCAGGGTAAGGAACAACATCTTTTACAGTACATCCGACCCGTATATGATTTTTGTAGATAGCGTACTACATGCATCGGGTACGTTTGAATGTGATCATAATCTTTATTGGTGCGAGGAAGGTAACAATGAACCCCGTTTCTATATTCAGGGAGACGGAGGAGGTGAGTTATCCTGGGCGGAATGGCAGGCCTTTGGTTATGATGCTAATTCAGTTGTAGTTAATCCTAATTTCATTAACACAATTGATTTTGTTCCGGCAGCCAGGTTGAATTACGGAACAGAACTTGGCCCTGAATATCAAACAGGTCTTGCTGTCACAGCTTCCTGGAACGCAGGCACGTATCCCGACACCCTGGGGCAGGATGAGAACTGGCAGGTTGGAGCGGTTTTGCATTCGCAGGAAGCGAATGATATTGGAGGTGATTATTATGTTGCCCCGGCCAGCTCAGGAGGGAGCTATTCCAATCCCGGAACCTTTGACCTGCCGTTTTTGCATCTTCAGCAAGCCATTGACGTGGCAGAGCCAGGGGATTTGGTCTATATCAGGGGAGGTACCTATATGGTGGATAGCGTTTTTTATGACAATAATGTTTATCAGATAAATCCTGAGCAGGGTGTCGGTAGAAGTGGTCTGGAAGGACGCCCAATATGTTATTTAAATTATCCCGGTGAACACCCGGTATTTGATTATTCGTTGATCAGGTGTGATAAGTCTGTGAGCCCCTTTTTAACGGGATTTGATATTTCCAAGACACAATGGATACATTTCCGGGGGTTGGAATTCAAGAATCTGTGGGATAATGGCGATAGCATACGTGTTGAATTCTTTGGTTGCTGGCTTGTATCAAATTGCCTCTTTGAAAACATATCCATTCACGATATGGGTGGTCGTGGTTACTGGTATCAAAGTTGGGCGGGATTTCCTGAAATTGTCGCGACCGATACTACCCGATGGATCAATTGTGATGTGTACAATGTTTGTGATACTTTTAGTACATATAATCCGGGATACCTGGCGGATGGATGGAAAGTACACGCCTACCCCAATTCCTATTTCTCATGGGAGGGTTGCAGGGCATGGCTTTGTTCCGATGACGGTTTTGATATGAGCGGGGATGGGATCGGATCCTGGAAGAACTGCTGGGCGTGGAACCAAGGGGACTTTAATGGCGACGGGAACGGCTTTAAGATCGGAGCTATCAGGGGCGATCTGGATTACTCCCCCAGGATTGTGAAGAATTGTATCGCTGCATTTAATACCATCTGGCACACCAGCGCTGCTGCCGGATTCTACGAACCTGAATATGCGGTGGATGATACGGCATACCGCCGGGTAAATGCAAGATATTATAACAATGTTGCCTACAGGAACGGCATAGGGTTCTACAGTACGGATAATGAAAAGTACCCGTACCGCAACAGCATCTATCGAAATAATATCGCTTATGGTGCCCGGCAGATACAGGATGGCGTACCTTATGAAGTATATATTCCGTACTATGAATATGAGGAGAGCAACAATACATGGATCTGGCATAATGACAGTTGGCCGCCATGGCATTTGCCGAATCCGGAGGTAACGGTAACCGACGAAGATTTTGTCACGGTCGACTCTGCAACGATTGTTACCCAGATGGCATCGGCAAGGCAGCCGGATTGGTCACTACCGGAGATCACCGCCTTCCATCTTGCCGATGGGTCTGATCTGATTGATGCGGCGTATGATGTGGGCTTGCCCTTCAACGGTCCTGCTCCTGATATAGGGGCTTTTGAATATGAATACCAACCAGGCACCGGCAACAGGTATCCCACTGTTGAAATAGTCTCGCCGCACAGTGGCAGCACAATTGCAGAATCGGAAAATGTTCAAATCAATGCAATCGCGGCAGATCCG
>JAAEOI010000629.1 GCA_024244665.1 Bacteroidota bacterium
CGAGACACCCGAATACCTTCTTGCCAACGAACAGGATATCCTGGATTTCTTCAATTATAATGCAGAAACTGTTGTAAGAAGCGGTATCGATAATTTATGGACCGTTGCATTCCGCGGAGAAGTGGATCAGCCTTACTGGAGTATCTTTAAGGATGCACCGGAGGACGAAAAAGAGAGAGCTGATGTAATTAACAGAATGCATCAGATCCAGTACGACCTGATCAAAGAGAAAACCGGGGAAGAAGAGCCCTATGCACGGATTACCTTATATGACGAACTGGCAATCCTGATGGCAAAGGGATACCTTAAACCTCCTGAAAGTAAGAATATGATCCTGACCTTCGTGGCTGGCAGACGTGATCACTATCCCTACGACGATATTGTGAATTTTAATGCCAGCGATGAGATGAAACTTGGCTACTATATGAACTTTGGATTTGCATCTACCGGAGCTCATGTGGCACCGGCCGAGAGTCCATGGAAAATGGAGTTCAATTACCGCTATTTGAACAGCAAAGCACCCCTCTTTTTCTCCGTGGTGAATGTGGGAAATTTCAGAGAATTTGTGCTTGAACTCTCGGCCAATGCAAAATTGCTCTGGGATTATGATAGTTATGATACAGATCAGTTTATGATCGATTACTGCACACAGTATTTCGGAGAGGAAAATGCTACTGATATTGCGGTACTCTATAAGGATTTCTACAATGCATACTGGATACCCAAAGAGTCTGAATTTGAAGGCCTGAAACGCCAGTTTGTCTTCCAGGACCTGAGGTACGCCAGGGTATTTGATCATGTATTCGAAAAGTTTAGTGAGCCTCAGCCAGTACCAGATCTCAATCCCCTACACAAGATAGGTTATGAAAGCATCCCCGGTCGTACTTTCCGCATTGACCCGGAATTCAACAATGCCGATAATCAGGTGGATGCAATTCTAAATGGCATGAAACTTACTATTCCCAAATTCGAGTCTGTTGCACAACAATGCTCTGCTATGATGCTCAACCTGGAGGAAAACAATAAGACTTTCTTTAATGATAATCTGAGGTTATACAGTTATTATATGACTCACCTGAGTAAGACTCTTTACC
>JAAEOI010000630.1 GCA_024244665.1 Bacteroidota bacterium
CCGCAATCATCGATGAATTGATGGATGCTGGGCTTCAGGCTGGAATCAGTGTGAGTGATACTCATCACGTCACCAAACTCGAGGCGGCACTTGATATGGAGGTCAATATCCATGAGGCATTCTCTGCGATACAGCACTATGCATTGATGTCAGATTCTGATCATCTGGAACAGATTTCCGATGCTAAAGGTGACTTTAAGCGTTTCCTGAATAGCTATTCTGCTACCGATCACACCTCCGCCGAAGATAAGATGCTGCGACGGATCGAGACGGAGTTTTCTGCCGCATTGGAAATTGGCAACAGGGTTGTAGAATTGACCAAAAAACTGAATGAATACCTGGTGCGGTTCTCTGATAATAACGAAGAGATAGACCACATCCTGGACAATGAGATACAGACCCATATCCACCAGAAAGTGACAGATCAAACTGTGAAATTAATGAGAACGGAAGCGTCAAGTTTCTACCTTATTCTTCTTGCATTCGTTGTTTTAATTCTTGTGGCCAGAATAAGTGCACGTGTGTCAGGTGGCATTGTACGG
>JAAEOI010000631.1 GCA_024244665.1 Bacteroidota bacterium
CGACACTTGCTGCCAGTTGGGGGACCTCTTCGGCCTCGAACCTCGGGCAACTAGTCAAGTGGTTACAAAATCCACAGAGAGGACCTGGATCTGTATCGAGTTCAACCTCTTTACTGCTGAGTATTGTCTGATAGTCAGACCAGAGGGCTTCAGCCTTTCTTTGCAATCCATTAAAGAGTGTTTTCTGGGGGAAGTAGCCGTTGAAAAATTCAACTTCACCGTTTGCGAGGTCGAGTGCTATAAATGCACCCCTGATAGTGTAGTCGGGGAATTTTTCGGCCAATGCGCCCATCTGGATATAGAGCTGGGATTCCCAGGAACCATAAGGATCATCAGGGATAGCACTTGTGCTCTTCGCTTCCAGGACAGATTTGATCTTATGAATTTCTGAGGTGAAGACGAAGTCGATATGCGCTTTGATTGGAACCTCGCTGTCTACTAAAACTTCTACCTGCCGTTCATAATTAGTGTAACCGGCGGCAGTAAAAGCCATGGCGATGATATCTTCAGCCATGTGGCCCCGCTGAAAGCGGAGAAGGGTTGCCAGGTCATGCTCGGTTGGATTGATCTTCTCAAGGATCACTTTTCTTGGGCAATATCCGATATCGGATGCACCTAGGTAATCTCTACGATCTCCAAGAGTCTCTTCGGTGTGTTGTTTTGCCAGCTTGCGCAAACTTGTCAGCAATGTAGTTTGGATGTCCATGTGTTAGTTCCTCCGGAAGGTAAATAGGGAGGGCACACGGATCCCACGAGGGGAAACAATGTCCTCCCTCATTGGGTGAGATGAAAAAGTGAGATGGGTTAATCGTTAATGCACCATGACCTCTTTGTACCAGTTTGTATCCGACTTATCCCATTTGAAACCTGCAGATTTTAGCAGTTCTTTTTTATCAAACGA
>JAAEOI010000632.1 GCA_024244665.1 Bacteroidota bacterium
GCATATTTTTCATCCATCAGATTACGTACCTGTACCCAGACGGACCAGACGCCGGTTTCGTAGTCGGCTTTAAGATGAACAAGTTCAGGGCGTTTATACTTCCCTTCTGGGTCATCATTAGCAGAGCTTGTGTAGAAACCGGAACTATGATCAACCTCCAGTTCAATATCAAGATAGTCCATGGGCGTATAGGTTACTCTTCCATTGAGGTGGTGAAAAGGTGATGAACTGAGTGTATTGCCAGTGTAACTGGTGCCTCCATCAACAAAATCTGTGTATTGGTGATCGGCATAAGTATAGGCTGCAGAAAATTGTAAATTGTCCATCGCACTGTAACTAAATACAGCTTCCAAACCCTCACCGTGCACTTCACCGGCATTGACATACACTCGATCACTCCCACCTCTATCCACACCTACCACCATATCCTCGATGTCTGTTGAATAGAACGTGAGATCATAACCAATTGCATCATCGTTAGTGCTGCCACGCAAACCAACGGAGTAATTCACTGCGGTTTCCGGCTTTAAATCAGGGTCGGCGAAATAACCACTCCACCTTCCACGTCTCATGGTTGCTATACTGGTGAATAGTCTTGACCGACTGGGCACCATGAAGCCTTCACCATAACTGAACCACAAACGATCACTCTCACTGATTTTAAAGCTGACACCCGCCTTGGTGCTAAAATTTGAGTACTTTGATTCCAGTTTTCCCAGTGTTCCTAATAGATCAGTGCCTGTATAAGTAACGTTGTCATAACGTACACCTAATGTAAATTCAGCCCAATCAGCAGGCGAGAACTGGACTTGTGCAAAAGGTGATACCACATCTGCAAAAAGATCCCAGCTCTTTTCACTATCGCCTGGTGTTGTACTTTCATTGGTATCCCATTCCAGACTCGTTTCATTGACATCACTACGTTGTATATCTGCACCCGCTACCAACTTTGATGCTCCTGGAGTGAAATCCCAATGTGATTCAAGTACCAGGTTATGATCCCTATAATCATCATCAATATATCCGCTCTTATAGGAGAGTGCTGTGGGGCCACTGATAACTGTTTTTCGTCCGGAATAGGTCACTTTGGTACTAATTTTATCGCTGATTTGATGTTCATAAGTACCTGTTAATGTATTGAATTGAGCATCTTCATAAGCATCATTAATGGTTGCCTGTCCCCAGTCCTCATCAAACTCTTCTTGTGAGAGGGTTCCCGGCTGATCGGTTAGTTTATCCTGATACTCTACACGTACTGTCAGCTTGTTTTCATCCGATATTGACCAGACACCTTTAGAAGAAAAGGCTTTTTCTTTTCTTGCTGTACGATCACGAAAACCATCCAGTTTCAATGCATTGACATTGACACTATAGCCAAAATCATCATGGGTATTGCCAATAGAAACACCACCACGAGCGCGTCCCCAGGCACCAACATCGGTCCATAAATTGATCTCTCTTTCCAGAGGAGGTTCTTTGGTGATGACGTTGATCACACCACCAATTGCATGACTGCCAAAGAGTGCAGATGCAGGACCTCTGATCACTTCAATACGTTCGATATCCCAGGAATTGGTCTCATTAATAGACGAAGTGTATCCTTTACCAAAGGGACGCATCATTACACCATCCAGCAGATTAACCGTGTAGTTTTTGCTGCTGATGGCCCATCTGAGATTTCGTCCTTTACTATTGCCAGGGATACGCGACAACAACTCTTCCCTTGCGTCGATAA
>JAAEOI010000633.1 GCA_024244665.1 Bacteroidota bacterium
AGATGGCATGAACTTGATTTAGGCTTTTGTACGGAACGTGGGAACTCTTCAAGTGATGTTAAGAGAAAACCCTATAAGTGAGGACCACGAAGGGGGAAAGTATCGATGCACATGAAGGGGGCGGATCATCCTGTAGTAGTGTTGAAGGCTCTGTAATGGGGCTGGAGCGAAGGGGATGAGTCAGCTCGCAATAAGTGACAGTCAACCAGGAGACTGGGATGAGCTGGATTGCTTTCTGCGTCGGCTTGAAGCCGAGAGGTTTCAAGAGTATGGCTGGCAGGAGCCGTATGAATCGAGAGGTTCACGTACGGTACTGTGGGGGACTGGAGGTGAGATTCCTCCGGTCTACCCGACTTACTAACAGCTATCAAGTGCCCAGTTTTTCTATGATAACATAATATCATATCACCAAACGATAATTGTGCCTATTTCTACGATAACATCACATTTTAACCTTCCGAATTAATGTGCTACCAAAAAGGTATCCAACTGGAAAGTGCTATAAGAAATATGACCAATTAAGGAATTCAATTTGATTGGAAAAATATATTAGAACATCTCACTGTACTCAAGCCATTATTTTCCTGGCAGTTTCTTCGGCCAGTTTAATTATATC
>JAAEOI010000634.1 GCA_024244665.1 Bacteroidota bacterium
CGGATTTGCCACTATCTGGTACCCCGAGTGGAAAGGGGTCTACCTGGGCCCATCCTTCGACCTCAACATCCTGAGTAATCTTGAGCTCTCATTGATCCTTCAGTACTTCACAGCAGAGTTTGATAATCCTCTCGGAGCCAGTTCCAGGGAAGATAATACATTCGGATTCCTGCGTTTGAAGTGGAGCTTTTAATCCTTCAGGTTCTGCTTTTGACATTTCGCCAAATTGTTAAAAACTCTCCTGCTACCTCTTAGGAATTTACTGTTAATTAGTAAACGTCAACACGTTTGAAAAAGCGGAAAATGGAAAATAGTAAGATAAGGAGAATAACGGCGAAGCCTGATTGCAAAAATTACCAATGGGAGAACCGGGTAGTACTCATCACAGAGGATGAGGAGGTCAATTTCTTCTACCTGAAAACCATCTTCAAAAAAACAGAAGCAAAGATTATGCGGGCCAAAAACGGTAAAGAAGCGGTGAACATCATCAGGGAATATGATGGGGACATCGACCTGGTGCTGATGGACCTGAACATGCCGGTTATGGATGGATATGAAGCCATGATGATCATTAAATCGCAGCATCCGGAAATAAAAATCATCGCGCAGACAGCCTACACCCTTACAGAAGACCGAAATAAGTGTCTGCGGGCAGGATTCAATGACTACATCTCCAAACCCATAAACCGGGTTGCCCTGTTCCGGCTGGTCAATGAAATTCTTTCATGAGAGCTGTTATTCAGAGAGTTTCAGATGCCGGTGTGACCATCAATGGTAAAACTGAACGTACCATGGGTCCCGGATTAGTTGTCCTTCTTGGTATTGAAGAGTCGGATGAAATATCAGACATCCAATGGTTAAGCGGGAAGATCGGCAGGCTGCGCATTTTCGATGATTCCGAGGGGATAATGAATCTTTCCATATGCGATTCCGGAGGAGATGTAATGATCATCAGCCAGTTTACACTGCATGCCAGTACCAGGAAGGGCAACCGACCCTCATATATAAAAGCTGCAGATCCCGAAACAGCAATACCTCTCTATGAACAATTCGTCCTTCAAATGGAGGCTGAACTTGGAAAAAAAGTGCTTACCGGAGAGTTCGGGGCCAACATGAAGGTGAACCTGACCAATGATGGTCCGGTTACCATCCTGATCGACACAAAAAAAAGGGAGTAATGACACTGCATGAAGCCTTTTTGAAGAATCTGAAGAAAAAAACCTCCAGAGATTTTGACGGTCATCAACAAAATGATAAATTGAAGTAGCGAACTTCCTGCTTATGAAGATCCTTACCGATTTTAACATGTCCGTCCATAGCGACGATGTAGCAAGCCTCCTTGAAAAAATCAGGGGCAAGCTTCCCTCAACCGGGGATAAAGAAGTGCTAAGAAAAATTTTCAGCCTTATCGACCTCACCACCCTTAGCGAGCAGGACAACATCAGAAATGTCTCACAGATGTGTGAAAAAGTGAACCAGCTCACAGAAGCTTATCCTTCCCTGCCTGCCGTGGCGGCGATCTGTGTCTTTCCCGAAATGGTTCCGGTGGTCAAAGAGAACCTGGTGAATCCGCTGGTGAATATTGCATCGGTTGGAGGAGGCTTCCCGGCTTCCCAGACATTCACCAACATCAAGGTGATGGAGATAGAGCAGGCCATCGGCCAGGGTGCAGATGAAATCGACATTGTTTTGCCCGTGGGCAAATTTATCATGGAGGACTATGAATATGCAGAGTATGAAATACAGGTTATCAAGGAACGGATACGTGATGTCCACCTGAAAGTGATCCTGGAAACCGGGAGCCTGCAGGACTATTCCCTGATCAGGAAAGCATCATTTCTGGCCATCGGTGCAGGAGCTGATTTCATCAAAACCTCAACCGGAAAAATACCTGTCGGTGCAACACCAGAGGC
>JAAEOI010000635.1 GCA_024244665.1 Bacteroidota bacterium
CAGACTTTCTCTGAGATGGGACTAAATAACAGATGATGAAATTATATCCCATGCAATATTTGACCATCGGTGTGCTGGGCGTGCTGTTTTTCAGCCAGGCCTGTCAGGAGGCGCCTGAGCAACCCAATGTGCTGGTGATCATGACCGACCAGCAATCGCTTAATACCATTGGAGCATATGGCAGTGAAGTGTGCCGGACCCCAAACCTTGACAGGGTGGCAAAACGGGGAATGATCTTTCATCAGAGCATGGCCGCCTCATATCCCTGCAGTCCTTCCAGGGCCTCCCTGCTTACGGGGCAATATTCCCACAAGCATGGGGTGGTGACCAATAATATTGAGCTAAGTGAAACCCTACCTTCCCTGGGAAAACTGTTAAAGAGTGAGGGCTATTCAACTGCGTGGTTTGGCAAATATCACCTGGGAGGATTTATGCATAGGAATGTCCCGACCAATCCAAAAAAATCAGGAGGTGCGGAAGCGGACAGGCCATGGAACGGTGGGTGGAAATATGTGAGGGTCGATACCATTCCCGGGTTTGAGCAAGGGGAGGGAGATTATATAAAGGAGCTTAAAGATGGTCATTTGTACATGGCAGTAGAGGGCGGAACTGGCGAAGATGAGGCTTCAGTCGGGTTTGATTATTGGATTGGAGGCTGGCAGCACTACCGTGATTTTCTTAGTGAAAATGGGTATGACAGCCTGGTGCAAAACAACCACTCAGTGGGTGCGCATGGAACTGCCTTTGCCCCGATGAAACCAAGGGGATTCGGGGATAGCTGGCATGCCTGGTCTACAATTCCTGAGGCTTTGCACCAGGAGGCCTATTTTGTGGATGAGGCCATATCCTACCTTGAGGATCATTGGAACAGGGAGCAGCCGTTTGGAATGGTGATGAGTTTTTACGGACCGCACCATCCCCTCCTTCCACCAAAACCATGGGATGAGATGTATGATATGGATCAGATTGTTCTTCCTGCCACTCTTGATGATCAACGAAAAATTGGCGGATTGGGCACCTACCGAAGGGATCATTGGACAGATGAGCAGTTTAAGGATTACATCAGGCGCTATTATGGATTTACCAGCTATATCGATGCTCAGATTGGCAGGCTGCTTGCAAGCCTGGGTGCGATGGAAGAGTTGGAGAATACCATTGTGGTGTTTACAAGCGATCATGGAGATATGGCTGGCGAACATGGAAGTATATACAAAAGTATCTTATGTAGCTGGGATGAGTTGTTGCGGGTTCCACTGATATTTTCCTATCCTCCATCAGTCATAGAGAATAGTGAGAGCCAGGCCCTTGTGAGCAACATCGATGTGCTGCCCACCATCCTGGAGCTCGTTGGTGTCGAGGCTCCTGAATCCCTGGATGGAGAGAGCTTTCAAAAGGTATTACAGGATCCGGAATCTTTGCACAGGGAGATCTTATTTACCAGCGTGATGGGTGCCAATTTTACGGCTACTACCCGGGAGTGGAAATACAACCTGAATATTCCGACCGATGTTCAGGACGAGTTGTATGACCGCATCAATGACACGGATGAGATGAACAACCTGATTGATGATCCGGAGTATCAGCAGGAGGTTCAAAGGATGAAAAGGCAAATTGCGGATTGGCTGAAGCAGACCGGACATCCTTATGTGAAAGAAATTGCAGCCTCAGAGAAGGCATTAACTACGGATATATTATAAATATCGCAAATATGAAATGGCATTTGTTTTTTAAACACAAACTTCCTTTGTTGGTGGCTTACTCTGGTTTTTTTGCATGTTGCTTATTTATCTCTGCATGCAATACAAGGGTGGATGAAAAACAGCCCAACTTCATTATCATCTTTGATGATCAGCACAACTCCAAGCACATGGGATGGACCGGCCAGGGGGAGGGGATTAAAACCCCAAACATTGACAGGCTGGCCTCGGAGAGCGTAACCTTTACCAATGCCTACAGCTCTTGTCCGGTCTGTGCTCCTGCCAGGCACTCGGTATATACCGGACTTTATCCCTCACGGCATGGTGTTGTCCATAACGACAGAGCCCTCCCTAAAGGAGTTCCCACCATGATGGAACAACTTGCCAAAGCAGGATATACCACCGCCAATGTGGGAAAAATGCACTTCGCACCCTATAATGAGCGACATGGATTCCAATATGTGCTGAACCATGAGTTTTTTGCCGATGATGCCGGAATCTCGCATTTTCGGCCCTGGCTCGACAGGGAGGTAGAGCGAAGAGGTCTCACCGCACAGAGGTATCCACAG
>JAAEOI010000636.1 GCA_024244665.1 Bacteroidota bacterium
TATTGCTCTGAACGGATATACCCCTGAAAGCGTATTCGCCAACCAGGCAGAATGTGATTTCGAACTCTTGGATACAAGTGAGCTCTTGGCCAGGATTACCATACACTCTGATACTACAGAGGAGGTTTTATGGGAAGTGAAGTTTGTGAATTAGGAGATCTGTTGCTAGAAGCATCAATTTATCTAACTGGAGCAGCATAGACTGATAGATAGGGCAATTGCTTAACTGATCTGGGACTTTTCTTTGGAAGTCAAATACTCTTCTGCTGTCATAATAGGAATTTTTGCTTGCTTAAAGCCCCTTAAATCGCGAGTTATGATGATATCTTGATTATTCTCAACTGCTGTGTAGTATTGTAGCCCATCTTCGAAGTCCTCAAAGTCCTCATCGTTCAAAGCTAGATCCACAATTTTTTCATTTAGCGACAGGATTTTTACTAGAATCTTGAATTTCCGTAGAATCTCGCGAGCTTCCTTAGCAGATTTTAGTCGAGTTAAGATATAATTAGTATTTGCAAAAGTTAATGAACTGACTGTCAACTTAATTTTATGCTTATCAGCCAGAGAAAAAACCTGTGCAGCACTTTTATAAAAGGGCTCTCTTTTAGCAAGTAAATCCAGGGCAATATTGGTGTCAATCAGTAATTTACTCATTTGTACTTCTCAATTAAGTAGTCCGTATACTCTTGCTTGTAATCGAAATCCTTACCCAAATCAATCACCCCACTTAAACTTTCAACTAGTGGGGTGATTTCTATGCCCTTACCCTTTTGTGAAATCAATGAGGCTAAGTATGATTCAATCAAGCGAGAAAGACTTATCTTCTGCGATTTTGCATACTCCTTAGCTTTTTCGATCACATGTTTGTCTACGTTCAAAGTCAATTTAGTATCCATGCCTCTGTATATTTACGTACAAAATTACTGAAACGCTACGTAAATGTCAATATTTCACGTGCAAATTTGACATTTTGTTACGTAATCCGTGTTGTCAAATGAGATCACAAGTTACTTTGCCTGGATGATTCGGAATGGATATAGCCCTGAAAGCGTATTTGCCAACCAGGCAGAATGTGATTTCGAACTCTTGGATGCAAGTGAGCTCTTGGCCAGGATTACCATACACTCTGATACTACAGAGGAGGTTTTATGGGGAATGAAGTTTGTGAAATAGGAGATCTGTTGTATTGTATTATCTGCCTGCTTCCTGTTTTTGAAGTTCCGTGGTAAGATCAATGGTAAGTTTAAACAGGTTCTCATATCCATATAGAGCCAGTTTATCCACTGTATCATAGATATTGTGTATTCCGGCTGACTGTCCTTTGGTCAGGAAAAAGATTGCCGGAACCTCTTTTTTGTGAAAAGGCCAGTGATCACTGTTAGCAGTTCCCGGCTTCTCCTCCACCTCCTTCATATAGTGCTTCTCCTCATTGATCTTCTGTACAATGGCTGCCTCTAAAGGTCGCTGTTGGGCATTGAACAAAATCACACCATTCTGCCCGGTTCCGACCATATCCAGATTGATCGCCAGTTTTATCTTCTCAAGCGGAAAAAGGGGATTGTTTACGTAATTCGTAGAACCCATAAGACCTCTCTCCTCCCCGCTAAATAGCATAAAGGCGATGGAGTAGTAGGGCTTCTCTCCGCTTGCAAAATGACGTGCAAGGTCCAGGACCATGGCTGTACCACTGCCATTATCAGAGGCGCCGGGAAAATAATTGCCTTCACCAAATGATCCACACATATCATAGTGGGCAGTGAAAACAATATACTTGTCAGTCTGGCCCGGAATAAAACCAATTACATTGCTGGTGGGGTACTTGTCATAGTATTTGTTTTTCACATTGATCTCAACCGTACCTATATGAGGAGGCATTGCCTCCCTGCTAAGCTGTATATGAGCTACAGGCAGAGGTTCACTTCCAACCCGCCCGATAGGAGTTCTGGGATACACCTCTATTAAACCGGAGATTCCCAGCTTACCCTCAAGCGCAAGTGATTTAACAAAACGATATAGTTCAGGATTATTTAGTCCCAGGGAATCTAAAATCACCACCCTGTTTTTTCCTGCCTCTTCCATTGCATCAAATAATCGCCTGGGATTCTTCATTAAGGGGGCGTCAATGAACAGGGGTTTAAAGCTGCCTGATAAAGAACCGCTGGAAGCATTCATCATAAAATCTTTTCCGAATTCCAGCTGTTCACCATTAATCTTCACTGAAACTTCTTCAAGGCTATTTACATTAAAGGAATAATGTTGCAAATAGTCCTTTTCAAATGAGCTCAATCCATGATTCGTAAATTGATCGCTCAGGTAAGCAGCAGCCAGATTATCACCCTTATTGTAATATGCCCTACCGTGAAACTCAGGGCTGCATAAACGGTCGAGTTGTTTTCTGACATACTGGATATCCTGTGCGCTGCTCTGAAAAAAAGACAGAAGTAATAAGGCCACAAAAAGTTGTGCCTGGAAAATATTCTTTTTCATCCTGATGGGTTTTATAGTGAGCGAAGAACATTGAGAGTCCTGTCAATCTCATCTTCATTATTGTAAATATGAAGAGAATGTCTGATTAACTCTCCATCCTGTTTTCTGGGTCGAAGCTTTTCCCGCTCCCATAATATACCCTGCAACTCCAATCCGCTAATGCCATTGACACCATAAGTCGTAACTCCCGCACACATATCAGGGTGTGTGGATGAGTAAATTGTGACATTGTTGATTGACTTCAATCCGGATCTGAGGTAATCGCCCAGGTATTTTATTCTGTTTAGCCACTTATCAGGGCCAATAATGGTGTTGTAAAAATTTAATGAGGCTTCTAATCCGCTTAATACGGCAGTGTTTCCTGTGCCTGTTTGCGTTAGCCGGAAACCATGATCTTCCTGATTATCCCATTGATAACTTGCTATTGTGGTCCAGATCTCAGGCATTCTTTCTTTTCGGATATATAATATACCACTTCCTGCGGGAGCCAGTAACCATTTATGAAGACTTGCATAATATGCGTCGCAACCAATATCCTTTACATCCACCTTTATCTGGCCTGGGGCCTGTGCACCATCCAGAACTGTGAAAATACCTCGCTTTCTTGCCTCCGTGCAGATCTCCTTTACCGGCAAAACAACGCCGTAAACTGATACGATATGAGGAATTGCTATTACCCTGGTACGGCTGGTTACTTCTTTGAAAATATTCCGCACTATTTCATCCGGATCATTGGCAGGAACAGGCATTTTGACTTGCTTATAGATGCATCCTCTTCTTTTAGCCAAAAGCTTCCAGGCAGCAAATCCGCCACCATGCTCCTGGTCTGTATTCAGAAGCTCATCTCCTTTTTTTAAATCAAGCCCGTTGGCAACATAATTCATGCCATTAGTGGCATTCTGTGTGATGGCAATCTCCTCGAAATCAGCATGTATCAGATTCCCTATTTCTGTCCGCAAGGATTCATATTCAAAATAACCTGTCAACAATCGCGGGCCAGCGTCCAGGTAATCTGTTTCAGCAGCATGAATTGAATTTTCACGCAGATTTTCCATCATTCTGCTTATGGTATAGTCCGGCATTGGACCCAGGGTTGCATTATTGAAATAGGTTTGACCCTGCTTGAGAGGAAACTGCATTCTGACTGCCTTCCAGTATTCTGCTTCCGAAAGTGAATCTTTCTGTTTCTGGAACGATTCAAGAGAATTGTCACCGGATGATAAACCATATACAGAATTTAACGGTAACACCGCCAGAGATGATAAAGCAGTATTTCGAAGGAATTTTCTACGAGAGCTCATTTGAATGATTGAGTTTATGATTTCCAAAATGGTTTTTCTGATTCATATCCATTGGCAGAGGATTTATCGTAAGGTCTGGTTTGAGATCCCGGGGATATAAGATAAGCTCTTCCCCCTTTTTCAGAGGGATTTGATAGCAGCCCTCACCGACCTCTTCTAACTCCCTGCCATCCGGATTCCATATTTCCGGCTTTCCGTCTATTGAGGGTTTGATTATACAGGGCTCACCTGCCAGACTCTTGATCCGAACAAATTCCGTCTTTCCGGCCTTCCTGCTTGCACTGACAAGGAAGGCTCCTTCAGCCCTGTAATTATGAAATGCCACATCCTGCCAATCGTCCGGCAGGGCAGGGAATACCCTGATTTTGTCACCCCAGCTTTGAAGCAACATATCCTGTACACAGGTATTGTAGCTGAGTGATGTTTCTATGCATGGAGTAGCCAGGTAGTATATCCCGTTTTTCCCAAGCGTCTCATTTCCGGTATCACTGTAGAGGATATAGTTCATTCTCTTATGGGCAAGATTCCCCAGACCCAGTGCAGCTGCTACAGGAGATGAGTGTGAAGCTCCCATCATAACCGCCCATGCAGGCTCGTAATTTCTGACTGATTTCTCCAGCAATTCAATATCATCACTGTTCTCAATATTCTCAATGTATAAGGGATAAATCATCATGAGATGGGACATATGTCTATGATCCAGGGGCCCCGTCTGATCGGCTCCCATCCTGTATCCGTATTCATCAGTTGGATAGTCCGCCAGGTTGTTTCTGATGCGCTTCCATTCAGGGATCAGAGGATCATCAATATCCAGGATAGTGCAGGTCTCAATAAGCCTCTGACAGCCCCATTTAAATAGTGCAAGATCCATGTTGCAATCGCTTGTATTATCGAGCTCGGGAGAGTATGTTGGGGGAAGATGGAGTTTCCCGTCGTCGCCTTCATACATCAGGTGCCTGTACAGGTTAATGCTCCTTTTCAGAATTGGAAATAATTTATCCCTGAGCAAATCATTATCCATGGTGTAGCGGTAATGAAGCCAGCAGTTATTGAGTAACCAGGGAAGGCAACCTACCATTTCACTATATCTTCCGTCTCCATCTCTTTTCCCCTTCATGTCGAATGCTGTAGCAAGAGGGAGTAATGCAGAATCTTCCTGCCACTCTTCGGGAACTACATTGTCAATAAGGTTCTGCCGGTTGCGGTGTATTGATTCCACGAGTGCTTCTCCAAGATGGAGCCTGTTAGCGGTATAAACCGGGAAATGAACGGTTTGCGTATTAAAATCATGAGTGCTGTAAGGCCAGGGACCACCGGAGCTCCACATACCGGGTGTGTCAATATACTGGGCATCCGGCCTGGTGCAACATGCAAGCCGATATACATTTGTCCAGTAAAAAGTCTGACCGACACTATCCGGAAACGTAACGAAACTTTCGGGATAATAATCATGCCACCACTCCTGGTGTTTTGTAATCCATGATTCAGTATCATTCTCTATTGCTTCCTGAGCCTTTTTAATAGTATTATGGGATTTGGTTTTCGAGCTCTTTTCAGGAAATGAGTTTTCGATGTTTACCAGGAATGTACCATGTGTGTTACCTGACCTTTTATCCAGCCAGGCCGTTGCATAATCACCTCCAGCTGTCAGGTCCTGAAGGCTTACTGAGATTTCTCCCATGGATGTGATCTCATTTTCAGGATTCTTTAGCTTTTTGTAGGGTGCATAGGCCTGACCATAACTCTTACTACCCGGATCTCCGCCCCTTGAGGACTTAGCTTCAAAGGGAAACCATTGCCATTCGGATAATTCTTCAGTACCTGTACATTTAAGCCCGGTATAGATAACATCATCAAACCTGTGTACCAGGTGGTGAAAGGATATACTCCCCAGGTTTGTATTAATACTTCCTCTGAGTTCTGCATTATAAATATCCTGCCGGAGGTGACAATCGATGATATCACCTTTTGGCTCGAGAAGAAAATATCCAATCTGATATCTTGGACTGCTGTAGGCAGGCCAACCAAAAGTATGATCATTATGGTCGTGTACATCGGATCTGAATACCTGCAGACGTATTTTATTATCTTCTACCCAGAGCATTGATCCAAGAAGCCCGTTCCCGAAGTGAGGTGCTTCTTTCATCTCAGAGGGGACTTTCTTCCAGATCAGATCATGATCTTTCATCATTGCCTTCCAGTCAATCTGAAGCTTTATATCAGATTTTACTGAGCTCCTGTTTTGCGATCTGTTGCCTGAGTCACAGGATTCAAATACAAAGGCAGATCCCGGCAGGGCCATAGCCCCAATTGATGCACCTGCAGATTGTTTTATAAATTTGCGCCTGTCTATCCGTGTTTTCATACCCTATATGTCTTTCGTAATCAGATGTTTAATTTCGCCTGACTTTCCTATCAGTTTTCCGTTGGAATATACCCTGAAACCTTTACCGGAATTATATTTTTTACCGCTTCTGTCCCACACAATTGTAATAATTTTACCGTGGTAAAGAATATGATCCAGACAGAACCAATCCCATCTGTTTGCCGGTACCAGTGGATTAACTTCCAATGTATTGTCGCTCCGTGGTCGCAATCCCACCAACCCGGAAATTATAAGGTCGCAGAAAGAAGAGTGGTTATAATCTTTTCCCCGCTCTTTACCTCCTTTATTATCAGACCATCCTGTTTCGGGATCATAAGTTTCCAGTTGTGCCCTGGCCAGCCATTCACCGGTAAAGGGATTGATGTTTTCATCGATCCAGGGAACCGGGACTCCTTTATCATTGATCCGCCTGTGGCTCATGCTGTAGGTTTGAAGCAGGTCAAAATAATCCGATTTTGAGATCACTTCCTGGGGATAGTTGTTCAGAACATTCGCCATGGCAGTCAGGGTGAGGGAGCTTGCATAGGGCCAGCTGGGACCGTTCCATTTGCATTCGTGGCCACCATAGGATACCTCGAATCGGGGATCTCTCTGTTCCGCTGTAGTCGGACCAAAGGGTGCTTTGAATCCGGAGCTGTCGGATATCTGTGCCCATGCTACTTCGTAACCGCTCTCTTTGTCCGGAAGGTTAAAATACCAGGGGGTATAGCCAATCAACTCCCTGACATCACTGAGTGAGGATGAATCGGCAGAAAGAATCTTAAAAAATGATGCCCTGCTGTCCCATAATTTATCCATCACCAGGTTTTTCAGCAGATTTGCCTTCTCCCTGTAATCTTCTGCGATTGCAGGTTCTCCTGCCAGCAGGGCTATTTTTGAGATGGCTGTTGCATCACCAAACATATAGGAATTGATGGAGGGACGTTTCCCGTGTCCTCCAATGGAAAGCTCCATACCATCCCGGTCATCAATGGTGCTGAACAGACCATCGGGATTCAATCCGATATAATAATTCTGTCCCCATTTTTTTCCTGCTTCCCATTGCTCGTAATTCTCTGTTAAATCTGGCAAAAGGTCCACCACCAGACCCTTGTCTCCTGTACACAGGTAATATTGATAGATCGCATCGGCCGACCAGAAACTGTACCTTCTCGGACTACCCCCTTTGCGGAACCAGAAGCGGGCATAGTTATCCAGGTATTGGGTATCATGAAGCCATCTGCCCTCATAAAAGTGATGTCCGGCAGCACAGCTGATGGTATTGTGTTTTCCCGACCAGCTGACCTGGGGTAGAAACTCTGTGATCACATATCCGTCGGGTGTGTTTTTTATGTGTTTCCTGAAGGTCCACCATCTGAAATAATAGCTTTTCTCGAGCTCCTTATCCGGACAATCAAACAATGGGATATTATTACTTAAAAATTCCCAGGCCTCATGATTGGGAATGGCATTCA
>JAAEOI010000637.1 GCA_024244665.1 Bacteroidota bacterium
CAGGGTTTCATAATCACTGTAGTTTCGCTGTGCGGGTCCCTGTTTATCACTGGCAATCTTCTCATTGAATACCACCATTACTGCACCGTAAGGCTCAAGGGTCAGCGGAACAGCTGTCAGTCCGTCTGTCTGGGTAAACGCTTTAGCTTCACGAATATCCCCTGATAAAGCATCCCATAACTCGGGTTGTTTCCCTGTAATCCGGAATGTACACTGGATTTTCTGGCGTTCGGTGGTCTGGTTGGTGACATAATAGATATCGTTTTTGCCAATCTTATAATGAATGTAGTCGAAGTCAGTCTTACTGTCGTTTTCCATAACCTGGAAGTCGGCTGCTACATTTTGCGACAATAGATATTCTCTTGCCGACATCCCCCAGGCGACCTTTCCATTGCCGAAAGTTTTTTCACCTGATTCTGTGCCGGCTTCTCCCCAGATAAGATCCGACAATGCACGAAAGCTATTTTGCGCCTCTTTCCCTCCCACCAGGCTGATCTGTTTTTTCGGCTTAGGCCCCAGAATGGTGGCACCCTGCTGCACCAGTTCTTCCAGTTTTTCAAGTACGGCCAGGGATAAAACCCTGTGGTCTGGTAAAACCAGCACCTGGTATTCCACACCCCCGGGAACCACAACCTTTCCATCTTTCACATCCAGCTGGAGTAAGATGGTTTCATCACATACATCGTAATCAAAACCGGGCATGACCCCGGCAGGATCGGAATGTTTAAAGGGGAATACATTGGGAACATGGTCTCCGTAATAGTAGAGTACATTGGCCACAAATTTACCTTCCTGAACTACAGACTGGGTCCGGTGCATGTAATCGATAAAGGCCCCGGACTGTTCCCACCAGGTCACCTGGGGATTTACATGTGTGCCTGCAAAGTATTCCTGTCCGGGCAGACCCATTTCGGGCGGCGAACAGGTGAAGGTGTGAAAATACATGCGGTTCAGTCCGGCGCAGATTTCATGATCGAAAGCCGACTTCTGGTCATGCCACAACTCATCGTTCCAGTGAGGCCCGATGGTGGTAAAGGATTCAGCACCCACAATCTTCTTTCCATAAATATGGGCCGCCGAGGAGGCCTGTTTTAAAAAGAAGCGATTGTTGGCTTGTGGACGATGGGGTGAAGGCGACCAGAACTCACTCATCACAATATCACTGTACCCGTAATTCTTGATCCCGTCCATGGGGCCGGCATGTGGTCCGGCCGATTCGGGCTGGATTCCCATACCATAATTGTGTGCATATTCCTGGAAAATAGCATAGTGATTATAGGCCACCAGGTCGGCCAGTGTTTTTCTGAAGTCGGCCAGAAAAGCATTGGAGCTTTCCATGTCATCCACCACATAGCCTGCCACAACCGGCAAATAACTTATCAGGTCATAGCCCCGGTATTGCATGAATTCTTCCGGAAACATATCGGTCCAGTTCATCCCACCGCATTCCCAGCTGTCAGTTTCCATATACTTCAGGGTGGTGCCCACATGCTCGCCGACTGCTTCAAAAATAGGATCCACTACATCCTTCCAGTAAAAATCAAAGGCTTCCTTACTCATATAATCCAGCACACTTCCCTGCCAGTCATTACTGGAAGTGGAAACATGCGAAGGGGTGCAGGTATAACCGATGCGCAGGACCATCCACTCTCCTTCCGGGGCTTCCCAGTTTAGCTTACCCTCGGCATCCATCCTTGAAGATAAATTGACAATCTTTTGTCTGTCTACCCGGTAGACTTCTTCTTCCGGATTCTGATTGATCCTCCTCTGTCCCAGTAGATAACGGCAGTCGGGAGCCGACCCGCCCAATTCATGAAAGCCCAGCTTAAGATCCAGGTCTGAAATGCCTTCCTGGAGCCTGTTCGAAGCCTCAATGGGGATTGCCAGAACAGCTATATCCCTGTAAAAATCCAGTCGGCTATCCGGCTGGTCCATTTGTAGGCTCTGGCTCTGGCCTCCGCTTACCTTAGCTTGTGAATAGGTGAGTTGTTTGGCAGCATATTGCGGACTTACCCTTGGACCTCCCAGGTTCCAGCCACTCTGGATATTAAAGCCCATTTGCAGCCCCAAGCGTTTTGCCTCTTCCAGGGCAAAGACAAACAAGTCATTCCAGGGATCCGATCCATAGAGGGGCCCATCAGGAACATCCCTGTTGCCCCGCTGGTTATGTCCGCCGGCATCAAAAATCATGGCCCCGTGGAAATTACGGGCTTTCATGGCTTCCAGGTCTTTAGTAATGGCTGCTTTGTTCACATTGCCGTTGAGCCACCACCACCAGCAATTGACTCCACTATTGACTTCAGGGCTTTTAAAATTGCTTTTTACCTGAATAAATATGTCCTCAGGATTCTCATTTGATGCATTATGGCTGTTGCATCCCAATAGCAATATACCGAGGGCAATAGATGCCAAATACTTTAAAATCGATTTTTCCATTAATCCGGATTCAGAATTGTAGATATTACCTTATTCCATTTTACCATGTTTGTAACATAGCTCGATAAATTTTAATACTCGTTCCGGACTTACATCATTCTGTATGATGTGGGCCGGAGAGATCATATAGCCGCCGCCTTCCCCCAGTATATTTATTTTTTCCACGATATCCCTTTCAAGCTCTTCATCGCTTCCCCCGGGGATCAGGTCCTGCTGATCAATGGCTCCCCAGAAAGAAAACAGATCCCCGAAACCATCCTTCATGTCCCTGGGAAGATGACCGGGCACATCGGGTTGTACCGGATTAAAGACTTCGAATCCCATCTCATGGATATCTTTCAGTAGCTCACTGACCGCACCGTCGCAATGCAGGATGGGAATGATATCAGGCTTTCTCTCCTTGAAACGCTGAATCATTTCTGTATAAATGGGCTTCAGCTGCCTTCTGAAGGTTTCCGGATCCATGATCAGGCTCTGCTGAGTTCCAAAATCATCCCCGAACCAGATGGCATCCACCCCTTTGTCGATCAGGCGCAGGCCTATCTCAGTCTGAAAATCGGCACAGGCCTTAAACAGGGGGACCACATATTCGCTTTCCATCATCATATCCACCAGCAATTTTTCCATCCCGGCCAGCTGGTGACCCAGAGAAAAGACGGTGACCTCAATGTCTCCGAATACAAGGTACTCATCATGGTACTTTTTTACAAGGGCTTCCGCATCCCGGTAGCGACCCGGTGCATCCGGATCTGGAAAGATAAAGTTGTCAATATCAGCCTTGCTTTGGGCATGAGCCAGTGGATAATCTACCACCTCCACATAGATATCTCCCTGGCGCATAAGCATTTGATATTCATTGAGCCAGCGCCCATTTTCATTGGGAACGATATTATACTCGTCCGACACAGAGGCGCCCGTCACCACCACATCACTGCCCATGGCAAGGCGCAAATCATTGGCGCTGATCCGGTAAGTGACATCTTCATAGAGGTTCTCGGTGTAATGGGCTGGAATTCCCATCTCCTCACTGAAATGATCCGTTAATTGCCGGCACATCTCAAATTGCATCGGAACCCGGTCGGCTTTACCGGGGAG
>JAAEOI010000638.1 GCA_024244665.1 Bacteroidota bacterium
CTGTACCGTTCAGACCGAACCGCGTAATTCTTAAAACCAAAGGTAGTCAAAGTGGTCTCGAAGCCCTTGGCTGCAGGATTTTTCATCAACACGCTGAGGTCCTTCCCTTCCAGTTGTTTTTCAGGAGGAGTGGTGCCGGTCAGGGAAACCAGTGTCGGATAAATATCCAGCAGGTTCACCGGTTTGGCACTGCTTGTACCTGCTTTGCTTACACCTGGTACCACCCATATCATGTTTACCCTGGTGGCCCTTTCCCAGAGGGAGAATTTCTCCCAACGCTCCTTTTCACCCAATTGAAAGCCATGGTCGCTCCACAATACGATGATGGTATTGTCGGCGTACTTTGATTTTTCCAGCGCTCCCACCATCTGACCAACCAGGTCATCAGTCATGGCAGAGGCTGCCAGGTAAGCCCGAATGGCAGGCTTCCACTGACCGGCATCTCTAATGGTCTTGGCCCCTTTAATGTGGGCCTGCTTTGAACTCGCTTCAGGAACATCATCCAAATCGTTCTCCAGATAACCTTCCGGAAGCGCAATCTCATCCAAAGGGAATTTATCGAAATACTCCTGTAGTGCGTAATTGGGTAAATGCGGCTGAAATATACCGGCTCCTAAAAAGAAGGGTTCTTTCAATTCACCACTCAAGAGTTGTTCTTGTGCCCATTTTGCTGTTTTCCCATCATTGATATCCTCGAGTTTAACGTCGGGAGCATAAGGGCCCCAGTCATGGTATCCTGGTAAACCTTTCCAAAACCCTTTCAGGGGTCTCGGGGAGGAGAAACTGTCAATAAAGGGAAATAGATCCTGGGTTTTACTCGGGGCATAATCATCAAAGCCCCGCCCTTGAACTTCTTCATTGAAGTGCGCACCATGAAACAGTTTTCCGGAGCCGGCAACGTAATAGCCATTTTGTTGAAAGAACTCGGGCAAAAGCACCGAGTTGTTCAGTATGGGATTTCTTGTAATAGAATTCTTATTCACATAATTACCAGATGTTGAAGGCCGAATCCCACTCATGATCGCAGCCCTTGAAGGACCGCAAGCCGGAGCTGCGCAATGTGCGTTGGTAAAAACCATTCCCTGAGAAGCCAGCTGATCCATTTGAGGTGTTTTCGCCTGGGGGTTGCCCTTTAGCATACCCGTCCAGTCATTCAGATCATCAATCGCAATGAATAAGACATTCGGTTTCTTATCCACCTGACCAAAGACCTGTACTGATGATAAAACAAAGAGTAAAATGAATAAACGTTTCATAATTGCTGTTTTTCGTGGTTCAATTTGCGCTGCCTGTGATTGAGAGCAAAGATCTTTTCAAGCCCTGCTTTACCTCCAAATAGGCAGGATCATCAGCCAGGTTGATCCATTCGTTGGGGTCACTACGGTGGTCATACAGTTCTTCATCCCCTTTACGGGTCAGGGTGTAGCGCCAATCCTTTGAACGGACACTGAAATGCTGGTCAGCCACTTTAGCCGGAACATCTTTCTCCACCGGGATACCCGCCTCGATGGCACTTAGTGCAACGTCCGGACCATCCCAAGTCCCGTTTTCAGGATCATCCAGGAAGGGCCGAAGGCTGTGACCGTCAAGCGGCTGCCCCCCGTCCCGATAGGTGTCATCAGACAATGCGCAGAGGTCAAGCAGCGTGGGGTACAGATCGATCAGACTGACGGGATGAGGGCTTTCCTTCCCCTTGTTTTTTCCATCGGGCATCCGGATGATCATGGGGACACGGGTAGCTTCGTCCCAGACGGTTCGCTTGAATATCTGGTCCTTTTCCCCCATGTGGAAGCCATGGTCACTGGTAAAGACCACGATGGTATTGTCGGCATATTCACTTTTATCAAGTGCGTCCAGGACGCGACCCACCTGGGCATCGGCAAATGCCACGCAGGCCAGGTAGGCCTGTATCCACCTCCGCCATCCTTCGTTCCCCTCACAACATTCCTGGAGCGCACTGAACCGGTACATCCCATAGTTCATTATAGTTCGCCCGTTCTCCCGCTCAAACTTCCAAAGTTCTTCGGCACAGTCATCCAGGTCGTTATCAAGATAGGGCGGCAGCTCGATCTCGTCCAGGGGGAACATGTCAAAATAAGGCTGGGGTGCATACCATGGAGCATGAGGCCTTATGATACCCAGGCTTATGAGGAAGGGCTCATCATGCTCCTGCTGAAGGACTTCAATTCCAAAGTCTGCAGTTAGCTCATCCGGCAGGCGATCCCTGTCCTCCTCACTGGCATAGCGGAAAGCAGAGGGCTTGTGACCGGGAATCAGGACCCAGCCTTTATAACCATCAATTCCATTCTCCTTATCAGCCAAAATCTCGGGAACATGGTCAATGGAGGCAAATGAATTGAATCCGCTTATCCCGAATTGCTTCGGAACATCGGGATGTGCTTTCAGGGCCTTACTGATCCCCTTCGACATATCGCCCGAATAAGCAAAAGGACCGTATTCCTGGCCATTCCCGAAAGTTCCAAGGCTGTCGCTCCTGTTGAACAAAGGCGCTGTATTGTGATTGTTGTGAAAGATCTTACCGGCCCCGAAAATGCGGTAGCCATTATCTGCGAAATGCTGGAAAAACGGTTTGCAGTTTTTCAGAACCGGGTTATTGTGCCATTGGTTCCTGTCCTGGGAATGGCCGTAAAGGCCCGAATGATGGGGATAAATGCCTGTCCACAGGCTGGCCCGGGAGGGTCCGCAAATAGGAGCTGCACTGTGGGCATTGGTGAAGCGTATGCCCTGTGCCGCAAGCCGGGACAAGTTGGGGGTCTTCGCCTGGGGATGCCCGCCCAGTCCTTCCACCGAATCGTTCAGGTCATCACAGACGATGACCAGGACGTTTGGCTTCTTATCCTCCTGGCCGGAGGCCTTCAGGGTACTGGAGCTGCATTGAATGCACAAGAGTGCAAATGCAGGGATAAAGAACATGGACGGCTTCATGCTTTTCATTTTTTAGTCCGGAGATGAATGACTCTGTTCCTGCCTTTTTCACTGGATACCCTCAGCACTCCCCCCACACCCAGGCTTTCCCAGCTATAATCACAGGACTTGAGCTTTTTCCCATCAACCGTTATTTTCACAGGTTCTGACACCAGCCTGAATACCTCTGAGCTCCGGGCATCAAAAGTGGTATAGGCGATGGATTCATCTGAATAACTAATATCACCCACTACGGAGGAGGAACTCAAAAGGTGATTGCTGTTGTCCGGAGCCAGTTCCGGATGGGCAGCCATGGCCCGGAGGTAATGGCGGACATAATCCCCATAGCCATCGGTAAGCCAGACTCCATCTTGTGGATAGCAGTTCTGTCCATTGGATTTCACCATGTAGGTGGCCCAGCTCAGTTGCCTGATGGCCATGGCTTCATCACTCGTATTGCCGGTTTTCTCACCATACAATAAAACAATCGAAGCATAGCGGGAAGTATGGCTGTTTCCTGCGATCATATAGGCTGTTTGTTCGGC
>JAAEOI010000639.1 GCA_024244665.1 Bacteroidota bacterium
GTGGCAACCAGGGCATCCTTCGATATCTCGTGCTGCTGGGTCCTGTTCTGGGATTGACGAAAAATAGCTCAGTCCTCCTAGTCACCCCTCACGCCATTTAGCAGATTGCCCCAGCTTTTTCCACTGAACTTATATTTTGCTTTCTCTGGTGTCTCAAGATCAGCCAGGTCGATCAGTGTGGGCAGAATATCTATGTGTGAAGTCATCCTGTGGATGTCCTGCCCTGTATTCAATTTATTTGCCGGCCAGTGAATGAAGCAGGGAACCCTGTGCCCTCCTTCATAAACCGAGCCTTTTACTCCTTTCATTCCAGCATTGAATACATCTCCACCTCCGGCTGTTCCGTTATCCGTCAAATAGATTACTATGGTATTTTCAGATAAGTCATTATCAGATAAATACTTCCGAAGCCGCCCCAGGTTCTCATCAAATCGGGTGATTGTGGCATAAAAATCGATTACCGACCGGCCATTCGCCTTTTCAAATTGCTTCAGTGGCTCCTCATATTGATCCCTGGCTCCTTCTAACACATTCCAGGGTGCATGGGGGACATTGGTCGCCAGGTAGACAAAGAAAGGTTCTTCCTTATTATCACTGATGAAGTTTATGGCTTCATCGAAATAGATATCCGTGCAGAACCCTTCAAATTTCTCCCAGGTACCGTTTCGCATATAGCTGTCATTCATTTTATCATTGCCCCAGTAATCACTGGCGGTGCCTGTTCCCCCGTCCCCATGACCCACCCATTGGTCAAAGCCGCGGTCAATGGGGCGAAAAGGGTAATTCCTTCCCAGATGCCATTTACCGAAATGCCCTGTATGATAGCCTGATGCCCTGAAATATTCAGCCATGGTGGTTTCCTCTGTATTCAAATGATTTCGCCCGTTAATGGTTGAACGCACATGAGTGAGGTCTGAAAATCTTCCGGTTAGCAAGGCGGCCCGGGTAGGGGCACAAAATGGATTTACGTGAAAGTTGGTAAACCGTATGGATTGGGAATGAAGTTCATCAAGATGCGGTGTTTTTATATAGGGATTGCCATGACAGGCCAGATCGCCATAGCCCTGGTCGTCGGTCATAATCAGGATTACATTTGGCTTTGATGCCGGTCCTGCTTTCTGCTTACACGCCTGGTTGAAAAACCCAATAAACAGAATAACTATCCATGTGATGCTGCTTAATCCTCTCATGATATCTACTCCTCATTTAACAGTTGAATTTTCTGAAACACCATGCCGTAATGGCTACCGGGGGGATTTTCCACAATTTTCTGCCCGTTCCAGTCTTTGGCAAAGTTCCCGGAATAAAGCAGCCACATCTCCCTTCCATCCTTGCTGATAAATTTGGTCGGGATATTCACAAAATAGGCCTGCTCTCCAAAATCTTTCAAATAAGTAATTATTTTCCAGTCCCCATCCAGCCGGTCCGATTCAAGAATGTAGGTATTCATTTTTGAAACCGTGTTCCCCCCATCGGTCACGCACATGAGATACTTTTTCAGCGGGGCATTATAGGTGATGGTGACACAGCCCATGTTATTGTTCCATTCAAGTAGGGGTTTAATGGCTTTGAAATCATTTGTCCATACCGGATTGCCACTGGCATCCTTCCCGCCATAGAACTCGTATTTCGAGATATCGTTGATATTCTCAATTGAAGGTGTTACTCTCAGCAAATATACCTGGTCCCCGGTGATCCAGCTGTCGTTCCAGAAGCGCCACTTTGTATCCGTGATATCGGCACCGTGTGCCACCAGGTATGCCTTTCCATCGGGTGAATGCTCCATGTTCTTACCAAAATCCACAAAGTGTGGAGCGCCAATTTTTACCGGGTAACCGTTTATCCCATTCTCCCCAAATAGCGGCTTGTCGGGTTTGTGAGGACATTTGGTCCA
>JAAEOI010000640.1 GCA_024244665.1 Bacteroidota bacterium
AGAGGTACGAAAATGCAGATTCCCATGGGAGTTCGATGCGTAGCATGGTTTATAGTACTGATGTTTGCGAACCTTCCAGATTGCAAGATGACGTCTTGTTCTCTACAAATGAGTTGAATTTATCGGTGTATAGCTGAACCGTCCACACAAAAGAGGAATGGCTCCACGTAAGCGGTGAAACAGAGAGCGGAGAACTGTTTACAGGGTGCACTTGCTCTGCAAGCACACCGGAAGGAAGAGCATTCTTCGTACACCATTCAAGATAAGGAATGGCCTCGCGAAGTTCCTGAAGACTTTCAGCACGGGCTATATAATACTCTGCCAACCAGAGAGTTGAGATAAACCAGGGATTGCCGGGAATATCCGCCGGGCTGTCGTCCGGCCGATGATAAACATCATTCTGGTATCGGGCACAGCCTTCAACAGGGGTATTGAGCCATAATTGCTGATGTATTGCCTCCATTGTTTCGACCATCCGAGGGTCTTTGGGAGGCAAAACTCCCAGGAAAACGAGTGCAGATAAACTGACATCGATCACTTCATCGAGTTCATAACCTTTACCTTTTCTGTA
>JAAEOI010000641.1 GCA_024244665.1 Bacteroidota bacterium
CAACCTGGTTTTTGGTTTCACTCCAAAATATTACTTCTTGCCCGGGAAGAAATTAAATCCCTTTGCATTTGCCGGTATTACATACACCATTACCAATGTGAATTTTATTGATAATGCCTACGATGATTATGTGTCGAACGGTCTGCTCGACGGACCGGATGTAGGTGATGTAAATTACTGGTTTACTGACCATTCAGGAATTGGCATGTCCGTTGGAGCCGGGGCAGTATATTCGGTTAGTGATTTCCTCGGTTTATTCGCCCATGCCGGGTATTATTTCACACCTCTGAAGGAGGATGCCTTCATTTACAACCTGAAATATGCTAACTTCCATGCGTTAAACATAAGTTTGGGAGTCAGACTAAGCTTTATAAAATCCAAGGACCTCTAATTTCATAGCCCGTTGAAGAAATTCCTGTCCCTACTATCCTTAGGAGCAATTATCTTGATTGGCTGCAGCCTGTCACTTTCCGGACAGTTCCAGTTCACACAGGAGAATACGCTCACTGAAACCAGACACCAGATTTACCAGGCTACCTATAGTCCTGACGGAAAATTGATAGCTACAACAGGTTCTGATAACAACATCTTTTTATGGAGCACGGATTCGTGGATTATACACCGGTCTCTTGTAGGCTTGAAAAAGAGGCCAAACGTTCTTGTTTTTTCAACCGATGGAAAATTCCTCTTCTCGGCAGGGGAAGACGGACAGATTAATACCTGGAATCCGTTACTTGTAGAACTTGCACATTCCACTGAAGGGCATAGAGGCTCCATAAGAGCGATGGATATCAGTCCTGATGGGGCATTACTGGCTTCTGGCGGGGATGATAAGATCCTGAGAATATGGGGAATTAAGGAAGGGGGTCTAACGCTGATCTATGAAATAAAAGGTCACAGGCAAAAAATCAACTCCGTAGCATTCAGTCCTGATGGCAATACACTTGTCTCAGTAGGGGCTGATAAGGCATTGCTGAAATGGGATATGCAGAATGCAACCAATGCAGGCTCCATCCAGGCACATACGGGCTGGATCAGGTGTGTGAAGTACAGTCCTGATGGAAAGTTTATTGCCACCGGAGGAGACGACCATCTGATTCAGGTATGGAATGCTTCGGATTTATCACCATATAAGACCCTGGAGGGACATACTGATTGGGTCCAGAGCCTGGACTTTACATCATCGGGCCAACACATCGTTAGTGGATCTCACGATCGCTACATCCGCATCTGGGATCTGGAAACGGGTAAATCGGTGGCACAATCTGTCAAACAGGAGGACATTGTGGTTTCGGTTGATGCCAGTCCTGTTAAAAACGACATCATTTCGGCATGCCGTTTAAGGGAAGATCTTCATATCTGGGATCATAAAATAGGTAGTATTGCAGATACCCAGGCAGAGGTGGTCCCTGAAAGCGAATTCCAGGTTAACAAGGTAATGCCACTTGATTCCCCATCTCAGGAGGAACCTGAAGTAAGTACAGATGCAGATCCCGGTAGTTCTGAAACCACAGGTGTTGAATCCACAGAGCCAATTATCACCCTTTTCTCCCCTGAACCGGTAGAAGGAGTGGTTACTCACGACAAAGCGAGCATCCTTCTTTTGGGCAAGGCCGATGCTGTTGAGGGAATCCAGACCTTGCTTGTTAACCGGGAGAGGGCTGACATAGCCGCATCTGGATTTTTCCAGGTTACCATCGAACTGGCAAGTGGCGAAAACCTGATTGATCTCAGAGCCATTAGTAACCGGGGGGAAATGGTCCAGACCAGTTTTGTGATTCACTGCACCGATGAAACTGCTTCAGTAACTGTTGTGGAGCAACCTGAAGCAGAACAGGGAAAATACTATGCACTCATCATTGCGATCAATGACTATTCGGATGACAAAATTAACGACCTGGATTTTCCCATTTCTGATGCGGATAGCCTGTACAATACAGTAATAGAGCATTATTCCTTTTTGGAGGAGAACATCAACTATCTGAAAAATCCAAGCCGGACCGAAATTATCATTGCCATGGATGATTTAAGCAGATTGGTATCCCCGGACGATAACCTGTTGATCTTTTATGCCGGACACGGACACTGGGATGATAAATCGAAACTTGGCTACTGGCTTCCCAGGGATGCTAACGAAGGAAATACAGCTAACTGGTTTCGTAACAGTACCTTAAGGGATTTTATAGGCAGCA
>JAAEOI010000642.1 GCA_024244665.1 Bacteroidota bacterium
ACCGCGCTCAAGATCATCAAGACCATGCGTTATGATGGAAATAACTACTTTTGGATAAATGACATGTATCCAAAAATGGTTCTGCACCCCATAAAACCGGCACTGGAGGGCAAAGATCTGTCCGGGCTCAAGGATCCAAATGGCAAAAAGCTATTTGTGGAATTCGTAAATACGGTTAAACAGAGCGATTCCGGAGTGGTGCCCTACCTTTGGCCCAAACCTGGCTCCGATGCCCCGGTGGAAAAGGTCTCTTATGTCAAAGGGTTCAAACCCTGGGGATGGGTCGTTGGTTCTGGGATCTATATCGACGATGTTGAGGCGGCATTTACAAAAGAACTCATCAGGCTTGGTGTTATTGTGGCCGTGATACTTGTCCTCCTTGCTGCACTCTCTTGGTTTATTACGAAAAGTATCATCTGTCCATTACGCGATACAACTCAGGCCATGAATGAAATCTCCCAGGGTGATGGAGATCTGACGGTACGACTTGATACTTCTGGAAATGACGAACTATCCAGCTTGTCGATTGCCTTTAACCGGTATACCGAGAAGATTCAGGGCATAATCAAACAGGTTGGTGATGCAACTGGTGAGTTAACCTCATCATCAAGCGAACTACATCGGATATCTGATGAGACCCATGGAGGAATGATGCAGCAACGCAGTGAGACTCAACATGCAGCCACTGCAGTTACCGAGATGGCCTCCACAGTTAAGGAGATTGCCAAGAGTTCAGAGGCTGCAGCCCAATCG
>JAAEOI010000643.1 GCA_024244665.1 Bacteroidota bacterium
GGTTTTGAGAGTAACAAGTTTGATAAAGCCGCCCTTAATACTCATTTCGAGTCCTACTTCGATCCGCTGCTGGAAAAAATAGGACCGCGGCCAAAGAGCCGTACAAAAGGGTTTACCGGTCTTGATGCCGACAGCTGGGAGATGGGTGCGCAGAACTGGACACCCGGATTTCGAGAGGAGTTCAAAAAACGGCGGGGGTATGATGGGTGGGATTATTTCCCTGTCTATTCCGGACGTGTTATCGGCAGCCGGGAGATATCCGAACGGTTTTTGTGGGATGTCCGGATGACCTGCCAGGAAGTATTGCTGGACAATCACATGGGGCATATGAAAAAGCTTTGTCAGGAGCGCGGACTAAAGCTCTCTATCGAACCTTATGATATGACCCCTACAAACGATCTGGATCTTGGCTCCTTTGCCGATATTCCGATGGGTGAATTCTGGCATGAGGGCTACAACTCAGCCTGGAGCTGTATCGAAGCGGCCTCAATTGGTCACGTGATGGGAAAACCTGTCGTTGCGTCCGAATCGTTTACTTCATCTGGCACATGGTGGAGAAAGTCTCCGTCAATGATTAAGGATCAGGCGAACTGGGCACTGGCTGCGGGCATAAACCGCTTTGTTATCCATGGTTTTGCCCACCAGCCCTGGCTCGACAGGTCGCCCGGTATGATCATGGGCGGATGGGGTCTTAACTGGGCCCGAACCCAAACATTCTGGCCCATGGTCGATGCTTTTCATCTCTACCTTGCCAGGTGTTCTCATATGTTACAACAGGGTGTTTCGGTTGTCGATATTCTCTACCTTACACCTGAAGGGGCACCGCATGTATTCCGCGCCCCGGAAAGTGCCCTGCATGATGCCCTGGGCAGGCTTCCGGATAAGAAGGGGTATGGATTCGATGCTTGCTCACCCCGAATGCTCATGAAACGGGCAGAAGTAAAAGAGGGTTTTATCACCTTTCCCGGAGGGAGTTCATACCGACTGATGGTGCTGCCTGAATTTGAAACCATGACACCTGAATTGCTTGAAAAGATCGCTGAACTGGTTAAAGCAGGTGCGACCATTATCGGTTCGCCGTCTGTCAGCTCCCCAAGCCTGAAGGATTATCCTCAATGCGATGACAAATTGGAAGAGGAGTCCATGGAGCTCTGGGGTTCAGTGGAACGGCCGGAGAAAATGACCAGGCGAAAATATGGCCGGGGTGCTATTTACTGGGGAGGAGTGAAACCTGACGGACTCTACCCCGGGTATAATACTACCGCCCGGCTTATGAAACAGATGGGTGTAAGCGAGGATTTTACATGCACCGGTCCGGTTCGTTACACCCACCGGACTACAGGTCTGCAGGAGATATACTTCGTGTCAAACAGATCCGGTGATGCCATCCAGGCCGAATGCACATTCAGAGTTGACAAAGGTGAACCACAGTTGTGGGATCCTGTTACCGGTAAAACCCGTGAGCTGCCGGATTATAAATTGACTGATGGTTTAACAACGATACCCCTGGAATTTTTTCCGCACGAAAGTTACTTCGTGATTTTCCCACGAAAGGATCCGGAGTCACCAGTGA
>JAAEOI010000644.1 GCA_024244665.1 Bacteroidota bacterium
GGGGCAAATCTATCCCCAGATCCCGGGGGCCTGTTTCGAAACTGCCCGGTACTGCGTGATCTATATCATCTGCTCATTCGTCACCCGCCGGTGAGGCGGATCGGTGGGTACTCAAAACAGAACCGCATATAGCCTTGATGGCATTTTGGACAGGGCCAAGGACCGTTCTTCGTTTCCTCCTCTTCGTCTGCAGGTGGTTCTTCGGCCGGCTGGTTCGGATAGGCGAGGATCTTAGCCAGTTTCTCCTTCCGGCAACGATTGGCCAGGAATCCATAGTGGCGGATCCTCATGATGTGCAGGGAGGCACTAATGCCGCAGTCACAGGAGGTGAAAGAGTGGCCAAGCCTTTGGGCAGAGCGAGGAATAGAGGACACCCATAAATTGCCGCCTTACGCATGGGTATGGAGCCGGCTGTGGAGAGAAGAGGGGGAGTTTTCAGCGCACTGGACTCCATGTCAGCCGGATCCTGGTAGGGCGCCAGACGGTTGCCATGCGATTCAACCACAGGTCGTTACTGCGGGACCTGGGTGAAAAGGGTGTCTATTCTTCCTATACGCCTCTTTAGTTTACTCTGAATATCGTCTTCTCCCGTTCCCCAGAAGTACTTAAAATAGGCTTTCCCGGAAAGGGGTTTGCTGAAAAAATACCCCTGGAACAGGTGGCAGTGGTACTTCTTGAAGCGTTCTATATGGTCTATGGTCTCCACACCCTCGACTATGATCTGCACGTTTAAAGCCTCACAAAGGTTGACGATGCTGTTGACAATATGATCACCCACACCATCAGCCGACTCCTGAGTCAGGGATCGATCGATTTTCACTGTATCAATAGGAAATTCTTTCAAATACCGGAGTGAGGTATGCCCCATTCCGAAGTCGTCAATAGCCACGCGTACACCCAATTCTCTCAGTCGTATCAAAGCAGAAACCGGTCTGGCCTCCGGGGTCAGGGCGATTGATTCCGTAATCTCAATCTTGAGTGATTGAGGAGGAATTCCAGTATCCTTCAAGATGGTAAATACGTTTTCCACCAGGTCGTCATCTTCGAACTGGGATGCTGACATATTCACCGATATAATCGATGGTTTCTGTCCATTTTCCAGGAGAACTTTTTGATAACAGCACGCCTTGCTGAGGAGCTGCATTCCGAGTTTGGAAATGAGGTCTGTGTCTTCGGCCAGAGCCACCGTGATATGAGGTGATATGATGCCATGTATTGGATGCTGCCATCGGAGTAGTGCTTCAGCTCCCGCTACCTGACCTTGATCTATGTCCACTAACGGCTGGTAAACCA
>JAAEOI010000645.1 GCA_024244665.1 Bacteroidota bacterium
GGGCAAGACTCTCCCCTTCAAGGGGCAGATCTGCCCCCTGGACTGGGGATGTTTTTATTGTTCTTGTAAGAGTCCTAATTCGGAAAATGCGGTTACCTCGTCACCAACTACCAGGTGATCCAGGATCCGTACATCGATGACTTTCAGAATATCTTTCAGGACATTGGTTAGGGAGATATCCTGTTGACTTGGCTCTGTAGCTCCTGACGGATGGTTGTGGGCCAGGATGAGTGCTGTAGCATTCAGCTGCAGAGCCTCTTTGACAATTTCCCGAGGATGGACTGTTGTATTATTGATAGAACCAGTGAACATCTCTTTGAACGCCAGGATTCGGTGTTGGCAATCCAGGAATAAACAGGCAAAGACTTCATGCTGTTTACCTCTGAGTTTGTAGCCGATCACCGTTTTGGCGGTTTCAGCAGATAAGATCTTGGTTCCTCTTCGTAACTGGTAACCGCTGAGCTTATTTGCCTCGGTCAGGACCAGTTCTTTGGGTGCAGGACGATACTCACCATTTTGATCATGGACGAATA
>JAAEOI010000646.1 GCA_024244665.1 Bacteroidota bacterium
GGGCAAGACTCTCCCCTTCAAGGGGCAGATCTGCCCCCTGGACTGGGGATGTTTTTATTGTTCTTGTAAGAGTCCTAATTCGGAAAATGCGGTTACCTCGTCACCAACTACCAGGTGATCCAGGATCCGTACATCGATGACCTTCAGAATATCTTTCAGGACATTTGTTAGAGAAATATCTTGTTGACTTGGCTCTGTAGCCCCTGACGGATGGTTGTGCGCCAGGATGAGTGCTGTAGCATTCAGCTGCAAAGCCTCTTTGACAATTTCCCGAGGATGGACTGTTGTATTATTGATAGAACCAGTGAACATCTCTTTGAACGCCAGGACTCGGTGTTGACAATCCAGGAATAAACAGGCAAAGACTTCATGCTGTTTACCTCTGAGTTTGTAGCCGATCACCGTTTTGGCGGTCTCAGCAGATAAGATCTTGGTTCCTCTTCGTAACTGGTAACCGCTGAGCTTATTTGCCTCGGTCAGAACCAGTTCTTTGGGTGCAGGACGATACTCACCATTTTGATCATGGACGAATAGCATTGGCCTCCTCCTTGCGTTAGGGGGAACCAATGCCCCATACCGGGGAAAGGTTCCCCTGGTCGGGTGAATGAAGATCTGTTATTACGATGTAATCACGGCCCCAAGATTTTCAGGTTATGGCTTAAGCCGCCGGGATTTTATTTATTGTTCTGTTTGTTCGTCTGATCGATCAAAAAGGCACATCTTCCGGCAGTGGTGGTTCTTCACCCTCACCCTTCGGTGCAAAGTTGCCGGAATCCTTTTTACCACCAAGCATCTCCATTTCTCTTGCGATAATTTCGGTGGTATAGTGGATATTGCCATCCCGATCTTCCCATTTTCGTGTGCTCAGTTTTCCCTCAATATGAAT
Source organism: Bacteroidota bacterium (assembly GCA_024244665.1). Next base: position 887 of record JAAEOI010000646.1, read on the forward strand.
CTTATCGCCTTTATGGAGATGTTCGCCACAGACTACGGCAAGCCCTCCCCAAGCTACAACGCGATGCCATTCGGTATGTTCCTGCTTGTTGCCTTCCTCATCTTTCCTCCGCTCGGTGGTTGCAACAGAAAATGATGTTACC
>JAAEOI010000647.1 GCA_024244665.1 Bacteroidota bacterium
CGACAAATCTGGAATCAGGATCCGGCTCGGCTTTCAGTTGAACGACCGTTCCTTCTTCGTAACTCCATTTGCATTCATCACCACACCAGATATCTTCACCCATGACAAATCCATCACCATTCCCGATTCTAATCACTCTCAGTTCAACCTCTGCCGCCGAAACCTTCCCGATTAGCATTGGCAGCAATATCGATACGAAAAGTAACACTTTGGTGCGCTTCATACGTGTTCCTCCTATAAATAGATGTTTATATGTTAAGAAACTCACAACGCCAAGCAGCCTCAACATGGGTTTGGCGTTATCATGATGAAAATATCGACTGCTTATGTGTGCAGAGATTCTTTAGCGAGGTCATGGGTATTGGGCGAAAACACTCATGTCGTCCTGTCTCCGGAAATTTCCCAACCGGCCTCATACACAGAATCTCCCTCCGCCGTGGTCACGATGACCTTCTCGACGTAGGGCGCAAAATTATCCACCACCGGCTCCATGTGATCTGTGACATTCCCCTTCGCGTAAGTATGGACATAATCTTCCAAAATCTCCTCCTTCAGCTTTTCGCTGAAATCGAGTGGCTTGAATATCCCGAATAGCAGGATGTTTCCATTTGAGATACATTTTCGATGAGCCATTATCATTGTAGAGCGGCTGAACAATATCAAGCCTAGGAGATCGTAGTTCAGCAAAGCTATCAATTGGAGTAGTAGCAAGCCACAGAAAGACGATCAATCCTAATTTTCGGATTACAGGTGTTATACGAAAACTCATAGTATTTACCTCCTTCATGTAATTTGTAGGGTTGGATCTATTTCCTTTCCCGTATTTCAGGAGTTTTCAGCCGTGTTTCTCACGGGGCCTCTCCTCAGAGGAGATCGTCACCCCGATTCCACGTGATACTAGCTCAATAAATAGGTCCCCCCCTCGTTATTTGGGCATCCGTAATTCCATGATCGTATTCCCGTTGAGTAACATTTCAAAGCTCCCCTGTTTTGTAATACGATAGAACTCAAGTTCCTGGACAGAATCACCTTCGAAAAGGCGTTCAGAAAGTATTTCTCCGGTCTCTTGATGTATGGCTTCAATATGATAATCGGTTACACCATTTTCATCTACTGCTGTTCTCACAATGAAACAATTTTCTGAAGGAAATACTATAATAGGGTAAGCCCCAAATGGATTTCCTGCAAATCTGCCTGAGACAAAGGGGGTATCCCAATTCTCTAGCATGTAGAGTTCCCACCTACTGCCAGTATGGAATAGTACTCTCTGGTCAGAGATAAACTCAACCCCATAAAAAAAAGGAGGTAGTTCCTTTTCATAGACCACCGCACCATCTTCTTCATACATTCGCAATACTGTCAGATCCGGACCGAGTTTTTGTGACTTCTGTAGTAATGTCAGGGCGGCATATCGGTTATTGGGCGAGAACACGAGTCGCCGCGGCTCGTATTCAGGCAGCGGCTGTTCCCAGAGCAATGTTCCATCGGAGGCATAGCGCTTGAGAACAGGTGCCTTATCATACATGGGTTTGCCCGGTATTCCGGCAATCCATAATTCTCCCGTGTTGTTGATCATGGCGGCATTCCGGTCCCCCCCCAAATCGGTTTCGACGAATTTGAGGAGTGTGCCATCAAGGGAGTAGAAAAAAAGATCGCTTCTCGTTTGCTCGATAACAGGACTTCGAAACGCTTCACCATACGCCACCAATTTGTCGCTCTGAGTTGGAACTGTCAGCGCGTTGATCATCGGCATAGTAAAATGAGCCTTGTCCCAGATCGTCACATCCCATTGAAACCCCTCTTCCCTCTGCAGTTCTCGAAGGGCCCCAATGACTTGCCATGTGGTGTCATATAAGGGATAAGTCAGGTTTTCATAGGAATAGACAACTGGAGATGGACGTGTGCTCACGATTTCAAATTCCGGGTAGGGGATTTTGTCAAAAATGCCGGTGACCGTAATGTCCTTTCTGATCGCGATTGCGCCTTGTTGAGGTTCTCCATCTATCAGCCATCCTTTAAATTCTGAGCGATCATCCGGGTAGGCTTCAAGGTGCAAAATCGTCTCGTCCGGGTAGACTTCCTGACAATCTTCCCCTCGAGGACCACCGCATTCGATCCCTTCTCC
>JAAEOI010000648.1 GCA_024244665.1 Bacteroidota bacterium
CAGGGTTATATTTTATAAGCCTGTCCCAGCATGCGAAATAGATATTGCCGTGGCTGTCCTCGCAAATACCGGTTACACTCCGAATAGGGACACTTACCTCATGGAGCATTCTTTGAAATTCATCTTTTTCCCTGTTATAGAGGTAAATCCGGTGATTCGTTCCAACCCAGAGACGCCCCTTGTTATCTTCATATATTGTACGGATAGCATGTGCAGTTTCTATATTATCCGGAGAATTTTCCATGCCTTCCAGGTAATGCTTAAATTTCCCGGAGGCCCAATCATACCTGTTAATACCCCCATACCTGGTTCCGATCCATAACAAACCATAGCTATCCTCACAGATAGAAATGACCTCCTTGTCACTCAAACTGCCGGGTACGTCAGGCACATTACGATATACCTGAAACTCATACCCGTCATACCGGTTGAGCCCCCCGCCCCTCGTACCAAACCAGAGAAAGCCTTTTGAATCCTGGGTGATGGCATAGATGGTGCTCTGGGACAGACCATCGTTGACGGAAAGATGGCTGAAAGCTTCATTGTGCTGGGCTTGCAGATCACCTTCACCCAAATAGCCAAGCACTGTAATAAGCCACAGCGAAATTACACCGTATTTAATTCCATTCTTCACCGCTCAAATATAACGTTATCTGAATAGTATTTATCAGTTTCCGAAGCTTACTCCCAATTCAGTTCCTGAAGTTGCTCTACTAACTGTCTACGCAGTGCCACGACGGTGGCTCCTGCTCTCATAAAGGCCACTCCATCTTCCAGTGAGGCCACGCCGCCGGATGCTTTAATGCCTATTGCCTCACCTACGGTCTCTTTGATCAGGCTGATGTTATGAAAGGTGGCCCTTCCGGGACCAAATCCTATACTGGTTTTTACAAAATCCGCGCCGCTGTCAGCCACCAGATTGGCAGCGTCAATGATCTGCCGGTCTTTCAGGGCGCCTACTTCGATGATCACCTTAAAAGGTACACCAAATGGTTTGGCCACAGCCAGAACCTCTTGTAAATCCTCAGATACGCGCCTGAAATCTCCTTCGAGGAAAGCGGAAATATTCATGACCATATCCAGGTCTGTGGCTCCCTGCTGTAATCCCTGTTCAGCTTCCCTGCACTTGACATATGTGGTTACCCCACCACATGGGAAACCTACTGGAATCTGGGCCCGAACACCTGTACCTTCCAGTGCATCAACAAGCAAACCAAGATATTGCGGAAAGGCAACCACAGCACGGAATCCGTACCTTTTAGCATCCTCACAGGACTTCAGGACATCATCTTTTGTGGCAGTGATTGTGAGCGCTTCAGCATAATCTATGACTGATACAAGTCGCCTAATCTCTTCATCGTTAATACCATACATATCAATACAATTTTTATGATCAGAATTTACATAAAATTCTTCATTGGAGGAAAATTCGTTCCGCTATTATTAGCGAAGCAATTAAGCACGTTACAAAACATCTTTTAGAATAAAGAAGGGAGGTTCTGCAAATAGACTCTTTGGAGTTATGCCCGCGAGAAGCCTATAATTTTTTATGCAATAAAGAATTTAAGCGACGACCGGGATAACGTAAAAGAGGGTGCCTTTTGAGACACCCTCCTTTAGATTATCGTGGAAGAAATACAGCCTGATCTATGCCTGACCCGCTGGTCCGCCAAAATTCATGGGCATCACCGGACCTTGTGCAGGTTCGATGTGCTTGATGGGTCCATGCATTTTTTCAAACTTCTCGATGTTATCATTGAATGCCTGAGAAGAAACTAGTATTATCAAATTTTTATCAGAATATTATTACCCCGATGGTATATTAAGAACCATATAATATTAACCTTTATGCTTTGCCCAAAAACCAGAGATTCAAATACTGATCAATGAAAAACCAGATTGCCATTTACATAATACTTGCTGTCACTTGTTGTTCCTGTTTTGAGAAAAGGAACTCTGACATCGAAAATGCGATGCAGTTAAGTCCCGTGGAATATGTAAATCCACTCATGGGTACCGATTCAAAATATACCCTGTCCAATGGGAACACCTATCCTGCCATAGCCACCCCCTGGGGTATGAATTTCTGGACACCCATGACTTCTCCCATGGGAGACGGCTGGACTTATAAGTACAACGAAAATAAGATCCGTGGTATCAAGCAAACCCACCAGCCCAGTCCCTGGATTAATGACTATGCCGCATTTTCACTCATGGCTGTGACCGGGGAACTGAAATTTGAAGAAAATGAGAGGGAGTCCTGGTTTTCCCATAAAGCAGAGACCGTAAAACCCTACCATTATAAGGTATACCTGGCCGATTATGATGTGGTCGCAGAGATCAGTCCCACCGAACGTGCTGCACAGTTCAGGTTCACATTTCCCGAATCCGACTCCTCCTACATTATCCTGGATGGATTTAATATGGGGTCCATGGTGAAAATTATCCAGGAGGAACGAAAGATCATTGGCTATTGCAGGAATCATAAAGCTGGCGTACCCGAAAATTTTCATAATTTTTTTGTAGCAGAGTTTGACCGGGATTTTGAGCTCACCCATACCTGGTCGGACGACTGGAATTTAAATGAGAATACACTCCACAGTGAAGGAGAACATGTGGGGGCCATTGTAGGATTCAAAACCGAAGAGGATGATGTGGTACATGTAAAGCTAGCCTCCTCCTTTATTAGCCCTGAGCAGGCTGAGCTGAATCTTAAGCGTGAGATTGGGCAGGATAGCTTTGAGGAAACAAAGGAAAAGGCAAAAAGTGCCTGGAACAATGAGTTGAACCGGATTTTAATCGAGGATTCGAATACCGATCACATCAGGACTTTCTACTCCTGTTTGTACCGGGTGCTGCTGTTTCCCAGGAAATTCTATGAAATCAATGACCAGGATGAGGTTGTTCACTACTCTCCGTACAACGGAGAAGTTCTTCCTGGTTATATGTTCACAGATAATGGCTTCTGGGACACCTTCAGGGCAGTATTTCCCTTTTTTAACCTGATGTACCCCGACCTGAACGGAAAAATCATGGAGGGCCTGGCCAATACCTACCGGGAATCTGGTTGGTTACCTGAATGGGCCAGCCCGGGGCACAGGGATTGCATGATCGGATCAAATTCTGCCACCATTATTGCGGATGCCTATATTAAAGGTGTCATCACAAAGGATGCGGAAATTCTTTTTGAAGCCATATTAAAGAATGCTACTGTGGAAGAGGGAAGACCGGAAGAGTCAGTAGGCAGGGAGGGATTGGATTATTATAATAAACTTGGATATGTCCCTTATAATATAGGAGTGAATGAAAATACCGCGCGCACACTTGAATATGCCTTTGCCGATTTTACCATTGCGCAGATGGCCGCAAAGATGGGCAATACTGATCTCTCGGAAGTATACATGGAAAAGGCCCTGAACTACACAAGGGTATTTGATCCATCCACAAAGCTGATGCGGGGAAAAAATGAAGACGGTAATTTTCAGGAGCCCTTTAATCCCCTGAAATGGGGAGATGCCTTTACCGAGGGCAACAGCCTTCATTACACCTGGTCCGTATTCCATGATATCCAGGGACTCATAGACCTGATGGGAGGGGATGAAGCCTTTGTTGCTCAGCTGGACAATGTCTTTGAAATGCCCCCCGATTTTGATGATTCTTATTATGGAAAGACCATACACGAGATCAGGGAGATGCAAATCGTGAACATGGGCAATTATGCGCATGGGAATCAGCCCATACAGCATATGATATACCTGTATAATTACGCAGGAGTACCTCACAAGACCCAGAGCAGGATCCGGGAGGTGCTGACCAATCTTTATGCAGCCACACCAGATGGTTACTGTGGAGATGAAGATAACGGACAAACCTCGGCCTGGTATGTATTCTCTTCCCTGGG
>JAAEOI010000649.1 GCA_024244665.1 Bacteroidota bacterium
GATTATACTAATTTCATGATCCTTATGCCGAGGGAGTATATCGAGCAGGGAATGGATATTCAGGCGGACATGCTTTTCAACTCAACTCTGCCTCCCGGAAAATTCGAAAAAGAGCGCGGCATCGTTATTGAGGAAATTGGTAAGGGTGCAGACCGGCCATCAACCCAGGTAAACAACCACTTCTCAAAAACTCTATTCTCCGGCACACCATATGAACGTCCGGTGCTCGGAACGGTCTCCACGATTACTCATCTGAAGCGTGATGATGTACTGGATTATTATCGTTCCTGGTATGTGCCGAACAATATGACATTGATGGTGATCGGTGATTTCACGACGGCAGATATGGTAGAGCTGGTGAAGAAGAAATACGGTCCATACGCTGCCGGGCATCTCCCGGAGCACAAACAGGTATTACTAACACCTCCTGAGACACTGAAAATTACCCGTGCGAACGGCATGGGGCAATTCCCTGACGACCGTCACTACCTTGATATGGGTTATATA
>JAAEOI010000650.1 GCA_024244665.1 Bacteroidota bacterium
GCCCTTTTTGGGTAGTCATCTTAATATCTCTTAGCTCAATTTCTCCTTCGGAATCAGCAGGCTGAAAACGTATTTTATTCATTGCAGAATTGAGCGTAATGGGCAAGCTGTATGTATGCCATTGGCCATAAACACATGAAACACTTACACTGATAAGTAAGAAGGCAAAAATATTTTTCATCGTTGAGAATTATTTCTCATTCCTGTATCATAATTTTCACAGGGCCTATCAGTCCCGATTTTAGCAACTCATCATCCTTGCCCCAGTGGCACCACGCGGAGAAGGCCTTTTTGTCATCTTCTGGCATAGGGTCTCCATTTGCCAGCCAATCAGGTAAAGAATCGTAATAATTCCCACGTTTTTCATGATCTCCATTGGTACGTCCTTCCCAGGCAGGGAATTGTTCATCGCCAATCAGGCGGTTAACCCATAGATTGGTAACCTTTACCTCCAGATCATTTTCTCCGGATTTTACGACATCAGAAATATCAAGTCTGAAAGGTGGTTTCCACAAGGTTTTAAACTCCCTTCCGTTCAAGGTGATTTCGGCAACTACCTGGACATCGCCAAGGTCGATAAACATCGCCTCCTCCGTTTTTTCAACGTGGAATGTGGTTTTATAGGTAGCAGTTCCCGAATAGTGACGTACATCAAAATCGCCATGTTCATTCAGTGGGATCAGCCTGTCCAGGGTAATTTGTCCCCCGGGTACCAGATGCTCGTCAAATGAAACCTGCCAGGTACTGTTGATCCTGGAAAACTCTTCGTATGTGGCTGTAGGGGTTGAATTGCCTGCCTTGCTTGTATTTCTTCGAAAAACCACAAATACCGATTCAGCTTCTGACATATCCAGAACTACTTCTGTTCTTCCATCCGATAGTGTATTCCAGTTTGGTGCTGCCTTGATTTCGCCGGTTTCGGGATGCCATATCTCCGGCTGTTTTCCTGATACACGGAATTTACAATTCATTTTTCGCGCGGTGTAGGTCTGGTTTGAAACATAATAAAAGCTGTTTCCTTCAATGAAGTGATGGCAGTATTCCGTACTGTCGGGCATTTCACAATCAGGTGGGATTTCTGCCAGGGTTTGATCAAATTGATCAGGTGAGGTTATCAATCCCGAATCCCAGTATTTTTCAATCAGCTTGTTCAATCGATCATCGGAATTCTGGTAGTCGGTCAGGCCCGGCGTTCTGGTGGGACGCGGAGCAAAGATATTTGCACCCTGATCGGCCAGTTTCCCCAATAATTCAACAGATTCGACCTTCATCAAACTGGCTTGTTTCAGCAGCAATAATTTATAGCGGTTTTCTAACAGGGTGCCCTTATGTGAAACCCTGATCTCTCCATTATCATCCACTGAGAGGGATTCTAATGTACCCATCTCCGCCAGATCGAAGCGATAGCCGGGGATGTAATCCATATCAACAGGTTCTGTTTGGCCAATCAGGCAATTGAAGCCCCTGTCATCCCCGTATAACACAAGAAAATCGCTGATATAGTTCCCTTTTTGCATCAGATACTGGCAACGGGTAATGTAGGTTAGCCACTCTTTGGTTTTGAAAAACCATGTATTATTCCGATGAAACTGTGTACCGAACTGTCCCATGGTAAAACCCGGTTTCACATCATCGTTCCATGGCTGATGCACGGAAGAATGAAAAATGTACCGGTTCACCCCGTTGGCAAACGCCCTGTCGCCTATAATCTTCATACTATACGGATGCACAGCCCAGTCGCCCTGCATGCGGGTAAATGCTTCAGCACCAACAACATGATCGTCTGTTATGTGGGCGGCTGAAGAGACAATCTGACCTGTCCATTCCCAGAGGTTCCTTCTGAACCAGGGTGTTTCCCTTATCCAGAATTCTGTCATTTTCAGATCCGCAATTTTTGCCACTTCAAGGTTATCAAATGAGCCGGTCCCATAGGGTTCGCAGGCCAGTAGAAAACCGTGCTGGTGGCATTTTTCCTTAAAATGGAGAAAGAAGTTCCGGAGGGTAAATTCCGAAACAGTTGACCGGACATCCCAGAGCACCCGTTCGGTGTAATCAGTACTTTCTACAATCCTGCCTGTCAAACAAACCAGGTTGGGAATGATATCGTATTTGCAATGAGATTCAAAGAGTTCTGGAAAATCATCCGTCCAGTTTTGATGTCCGACTTCATAGCTGTCGATTAAAATGGTTGTAAGCGCCTTTTTCCCATCTGCATCCTGAATGATTTTTTCAACCAGTTCGTCCCAGTGAATATCAGCGGCTGTCTGACTCATTTTATCTATTTCAAGACCAAGGCCACCTTTTGCGGGGGGTTTGGTTGTAGCAGCCGTGGTGGTATATCCAATCCTCAGTACTGTCCAGTTACCATCAGGGGCATCCCATGTCAGCACTCCATTGCTGTCCATTTCATCGGTGATATTCTGAACGTCTGTGATAGCAATTAATGCATCCCTGGGTGCCTCTTCAAATGTTGGAATGAACTTATCGGATCTCGCCCTTATGTCCGTCAACGATTTTGCTTCCCAATTTTCCAAACGATACTGGTCATTCTTCGGTGTGGGAAATGCCATAACTGCTATATCGCGATAGAAATTATAAACTTGTTGCTTTTCATTGAGGTCCGGAAGTTGGAGTTCTATTGCTTTTTCAGAACCACCTTTGATCTTTGTTTCACTCC
>JAAEOI010000651.1 GCA_024244665.1 Bacteroidota bacterium
AAAAAGCTGCCCCTTAAATAATACTATTGCCAAAAGCGTGATCCTGTTCCGTCACCACGAGGTTTTACCCAATAGTGAGGGCCGCTTCATAATCACCCAAACCTAATAAAATGGCAGAGTACCAGACCTGTATCAATGGATTACCGGGGTCCAGTTCAATGGCCAGTTGTCCTTGTGTTAATGCTTCACCAGGTCTTTGCAGACAACATAATAAATGACCATACAGCACCCTTGATTCGGCGTCATTGGGATTAATGGCAATGGCTTTCAGGAACTCCATTTCACTCTTTTCCCAGTTCCACTCTATCACATAAGCAATCATGGCATTTGCATAATGAGATTCAGCATTATTAGGATCCAGTTCAAGCGCTTTATTAAGGTTTTCGTAGATTTTAGGACCGGTGATTTCCGGTGATTCATAACCCATTTGTGCAATGTGTGCCCAGACCATTGTCAAACTGGAATAGAGGGGGGCCCAATCGGGGTCCTTCTCCACAGCACTGTTCAAATATTCCAAAGCTTTATACAAAGATTCTTTACTCCCATCATCTATTAAATAAGAGCCCTTCAGGTAGGCATCATAAGCCTCCCTGTCAACTGTCTTTGATTTGGAAAGCAATCTTTCTTCTTCAGGAGTTAATTCAATCTTTACTTCATCAGCGACCTGCCTTGTAAGCCTGTTAAACAGATTCAGGATCTGCCTTTTATCCTCCCTGTAATCACCAACCCAGATTTGATCCTCCTCTCCGGTAGTGCTTACCAACCTGAACTGCATGCACACACTATCCCCCAGGCACATTATCGTCGGCTCCAACACTGCATCCACGTTCAATTCCCTGGCTATGTCTTTCGCCGACATATCAGTGTCCTTGTAGATTTTTGAAGATGTCTTTCCTGTCACCCGTAATCCACTAATCCTACCCATATCCCCTATCAGTAAAGAGTGCATACTGGAAACCATGTTATCGAGCTGATCGTCACCGGTATAGTTTTCAAAAGGAAGGATTACCAGAGACTGGATGTCACCTGCACGTAACTGTTTGCCTCCACCCACAATATTCAGAACAATCAAACCCACAATCACTACTACACTGATATAGGTGGCGGCTCTCCACCCCCTGGAATCTGGAATTCTTGCTTCCGGGGTGAGCTCTTCCATGGGTTTGGTCCTTCGCATACCTCCCGGGGCGATGTCATAAATCCAGGCGATGATCACATTGATAAACGCTCCCAGGACCAGCAACCAGAAAACCAGGTCAATGGTCCAGTCTGGCAGATCCCAGCGGGGAAAAAGCAGATTGCAAGCTTCAAGGATGATAAATGCAGTACCTGCATAGATGGCCAGTGAACGGAGAACCTTACGGCGTTTCAGATCC
>JAAEOI010000652.1 GCA_024244665.1 Bacteroidota bacterium
ATGAACAGCAGAGAAAGAGTATTAGCTGCGTTTCATGGAAAACCTTTGGATCGCCGGGCAGTTAGTCTGGTGTTGAGCCTTTATGGCGCCAGGCTGACTCAGTGTGAATTATCAGAATATTACACAAACCCTACCGCATATGCCAGGGGACAATCTGCTGTACGTGAAATCTTTCAGCCTGATTTTCTATTTGGACCTTTTTCAACGCCCCTGGAAGGAAAGGCTTTCGGAAGCCAGATCCGTTTTTTTGAAGATCAAGCACCCAATCTGACCCGGCCTGTAATCTGCTCCTCAGAAGAGATTAACAAACTCGTCATTCCTGACATAGACAGCCATCCAACGCTCACTTATTTTCGAGAGTCAATCCGATTGATGAAGAAGGAACACGGTACGGAGGTTCCAGTTACAGCTGTATTATTAGACCCTGTAAGCTTGCCGGTAATGATTATGGGTATGGATGGGTGGCTGAGCACTCTGCTTTTTGATCAGGATGGTACCAGGCGTATATTTGATATAACTATTCCTTATTTTGTACGTTGGGCAAATGCCTTATTAGCTGATGGTGCTGATTTTATTATGATTCCTTCCTCAGTCGCCAATCCAACAATTATTTCCCGGGAGATTGCTGAAGAAGTAGCAATTCCTGCCTTGAAGGACTCATTTGTTCAGATTAATGGTCCAATTGTTATGCATTCTGGCGGAGCGCCATTAATCCCCTTTATAGATTTACTGTCACCCCTTCCGAATGTTGTAGGATTTGTGGTGAACGGTGGTGAGGATTTGGAAAAGGCCAGAAATAGTGCTGGTGATGAACATTTGCTGGTGGGCAATATTGACGGCCCTACTCTCCATACTCGAAGCCGGGAAGAGATTCAATCAGAATGTATAAAAATATTAAATAACCGGCAGGATGATCTTAGTTTTATAATGTGCACTTCAGCTGCAGATGTTAGTTATTAC
>JAAEOI010000653.1 GCA_024244665.1 Bacteroidota bacterium
TCAATAATCCTGACAAGCGCCTCTTTTTCAGGCGCCCCCACAACCGATTCAAGCAGGGCTACAATTTTCTGCTCGCTGAGCTGCCTGTTCTCAAATGTTCTGCTCAGGTAGGTGGACCCTTCAGGATACTTCACATCCTGCCGCATTTTGGAGGTCATATTATGATGAAGAACCTGGTATCTGCGGTCATCTTCAGTAGTGAAATCTGTTTTTATGAACTGAGCCCCCTCTTTGATAAAAACCTGGTTGCCAGCTGGCTCCCAGTAATACTCTGTCTCCCCGATCATACATTCCGGGATGGTCTGATAGACGATGTGCATCACGATCATACTGATCATCCGCTGCTTTTCCAGGGGATCATTACGGGTATAAAGTCCCTTTATTTCATCGCGTAGTCCGTTGTGACTGTTCAGGCGTGTACCTTCCGGGAACAGCACTTTCAGATCCGGAGACAGCATGTGATCCATCGAAAGAATGTACAGGGATGTATAGTCCCGAAGCTCATCAGGCAATGGTATCGGGTCCGGATCCAGGTCGGGATCGGCCCTGAAATCAAACATATCCCCGATGCGGACCCTGGCCCAGTCCTCACGGCTCCAATCCTTACCCATCTGCTCCTTCTCGGCATTTGAATAGTGAGGAAAGTTGAGTGCAATGGCCAGAGCCAGTTCACTCTTAAAATAATCAATGCTGGGTTTTGATTTGGAAAATAATCGGTCCATTTCAGTTACAGGCCGGATCTTTGTGACAACCGGGTAATCCAACGAAAGGGAAATTTCCCGGCTGTGTCCTCTGATCGCTTCAAACTGCAGTTCAATGCTTGTGAATGCCGTGTCCAGCCGAGGTCCGGAGGGGATGAAATGCTTCATACAGAAAGCCTGGAAGTCTGCTTCCTCCCCTGTGTCGCTCATCCATAGATCAGCAACCTGGTTTACACCTCTTCTTATACGTGCGGATTCTCCGGGGCTATTTTCATCAATTAACTTCCGGCTTACTGATAAAACCGCTTCCGACAAATCCTGCTTATTTGCCTCCTGACCGTAACTGATTCCCGATATGAGAACAGCCAGGATCACTATTAAAGGTTTATGGAAATGCTTTTTCATTCTAGCTCAGTTTATATAATATGCAATTTAGTTTCTAATTTACTAAATACAACATGCGCCTGGTCCCGTGCTTTTGTTAGTCCTATTCCTGTGGACGCGCGTCCGGGAAATACAGATCTGACCGCTTGTATAATTACATCATTTTTCTGAAATCGGCTTCATTGTGTTTCTTTTACTATTTTCACGAAAGAATTATTCGCAACATAAATAAATGTGTGTATGAAAGTGAAGTATCTTATTTCTACAGCCTGTTATTTGGCACTTTTTTTAACCTCTTTTGCGATATCAACAGCATTTGCACAGCCCGGTTCCTCTGACAAAGGAAAAATCGGCTCAGGGGAGCTGATTTGCTGGTGGCCTTTCGAAGCCGATAGCGCAGATTTTGTTTTTGACATAGCCAGGCAGAAAAGAGACTCTCTCTATGGAAATTTTAAATTTGTCCCTGGCATACACGGCAATGCCATAAAGCTGGATGGCTTTCGGACCTATATCAGAAGGAATCCGGAAGAATCTAATATTCCATCAACTGCATTTACCCTTGAATCTTGGATCGCACTGGCCAGCTACCCATGGTTTTGGTCTCCGGTGATCGATTGTTCATACCCGGAAATAAAAGGCTTCTTTTTTGGAATTGATCAGGAAGGTCATCTGGGTTTGAAAATTGCAGCAGGCAATACATGGTATGAGCTAGCCACAAAAAAGAAAATCTCATTAAGAGCATGGACGCATGTTGCAGCAGTATTTGAGCCAGACGATAAAATTACACTCTTTATAAATGGAGAAGCGTCCGCTTCGCTTGAAATAAGCGGACATTATATCCCTTCCCGATACGGCACACTTACCTTAGGAAGGAATAATAATCCACAGACATGGAATGAATTTCAATTGACCACAACAAACAGCTATTTCTTCCTTGACGGAATTCTGGATGAGATAAAAATATCCGGCAGAGCACTTACTGAAGATGAGCTCAAAAGTGAGTATGAATCTTTAACAGACCTGCCTGTTCCGGCATTGAGCAATAGGGAGCAATTACCAACGGGGCCTGCAGGATCGGGAAGTTTTGGTGCATTCTATACCAAACTCAATTATTATAAGGAGTGGGATGACCTTTGGAGAGTAAGTGATGTGCCGGACCTCTTTGTCCGTTTTGATGAATCGCCGGTACAACTGGTATTCTGGAGAGGAACAAGCTTCGTTCCATGCTGGGTTACGGAAAACGGGATCTGGTACCTGAACGAGTGGCTTGAAACATGGGGCAGGGATGTGGTCAGTTGCGCCGAACCTATCATGGACCGGGATTGCAGGTATTCACATGTAAGGCTGATAGAAAACACAGAGGCCCGGGTAGTCATACACTGGCGCTATTCCCTTAATGATGCTTTTTATGATTTTGCCGCTATTAGTGATGACGGCAGGGGTGAATGGTGTGATGAATTCCACATCATATATCCCGATCAGGTGGGTGTGAGAAAAATGGAACTGCATTACTCCAAGCCCGAACGTAAACACGACTGGGTTGAACAGATCGTTGTGCTGCCTCCTGGCAAATATCCGGATGATGTGATCGGGAAAGAGGCTATCTCA
>JAAEOI010000654.1 GCA_024244665.1 Bacteroidota bacterium
GGAGTCTGGTCCGTGTCTCAGTACCAGTGTGGGGGACCATCCTCTCAGACCCCCTAGACATCGTAGTCTTGGTGAGCTCTTACCTCACCAACAAACTAATGTCACGCATGCCCATCTTTAACCGCCGGAGCTTTAACTATAAAAAGATGCCAGTTCATAGTGTTATGGAGTATTAATCCGAATTTCTTCGGGCTATTCTCCAGTTAAAGGTAGGTTACAAACGCGATACTCACCCGTGCGCCGGTCGTCGACTGTCCGAAGACATCGTTACCCCTCGACTTGCATGTGTTAGGCCTGCCGCTAGCGTTCATCCTGAGCCAGGATCAAACTCTTCGTTGTAAAAGAAAATTTAATATGCTCAAGGATTCTTCACTCCTATAAATTCATTTGGAATTTTAGGTGACTTCTTTACCTATTTCTTACTTCAATATTTTCAAAGAACTATGTTCTGTTACTCTTCCGTTTTTGCGGACTGCAAAGATAGAAACTTTATCTTAATCCGCAAGAACTTTTCTTCACTTTTCTCTCTGCTTTCGCGGTGAAAAACTCCTCTTCAATCTTGCATAGAACATCTGCTTGTGAAAGCGGATGCAAAGATAGAAACTTTATCTTAATTTGCAAGAACTTTTCTTCACTTTTTTTTCTCTGCTTAAGCGGCGGAAAAACTCTCTCTTCAATCTTGTTTTAAGAACATCTGCTTGTGAAAGCGGCTGCAAAGATAAGGGTTTTTATTTTGCTTCTCCAAATGTTTCTGTAATTTTTTCAAAATTAAATCGCATCTGGCTGATAATCTACATTTTATTAAACCCTTTTCAATGAACGCCATTTTCTCAAACGGGCTGCAAATATAGTGCTTTCATTTTACTCACCTAACATATTCTTCAAAAAATGGTGTATTTTTGATTTTTCGACATATACCTTATGAACAACAGACTGGTCATAGTACCTACATATAACGAGATTGAAAACATCGACAACATTGTTGATGCAGTAATGAACCTTCAACACGACCTGGACTTGCTGATTGTGGATGACAACTCTCCTGACGGAACCGGATCCAGAATCAAGGAGCTCAAGGAAAGCCATAGCGACAGACTTCACCTTTTGGAGAGGGAGGGAAAACTGGGTTTGGGAACCGCCTATATCAAAGGTTTCAAATGGGCCATTCAGCAGGGATACCTATATATATGCGAAATGGATGCCGATTTCTCCCATAACCCCAACGACCTTCCAAGGTTGTTTGATGCTTGCCAGAACCAATCGGCCGATGTGGCCATTGGATCCAGGTATGTATCGGGAGTGAATGTGGTCAACTGGCCCATGAGCCGGGTACTGATCTCTTACTTCGCCTCAGTCTATGTCCGGCTGATTACGCGGATGAAGGTTAGAGATGCTACAGCCGGTTTTGTCTGCTACCGGAAGGAGGTACTGGAAGTGATCAATCTGGACAGGATCAAGTTCAAGGGATACGCTTTCCAGATCGAGATGAAATTCAAGGCATGGAAATACGGTTATAATGTAGTAGAACTCCCCATTATCTTCACTGACCGCAAGGAGGGAACCTCGAAAATGTCGGGCAAAATCGTGAGTGAAGCCATTTTTGGAGTGATCGGCTTGAAAACCGGCAGCTGGTTTAGAACCTACCGTCGGTAATTCAGTACTCAGTACTCAGTGCTCAGTACTCAGTACACAGTACAGTGCTCAGTACACAGTACACAGTGCTCGGTGCGGAGTGCGAAGAAATAATTGAATAAGAGAGATATGAATAACTACCTGGTTAAGAACGCAAAGATCGTCAATAACGGAATCACCACCCCTGGATTCGTTCTGGTCCGGGAGGGAATCATTAAGGCAGTCGGGAAAGGGGAACCTGTAAAGGAAGCGGCATCGGTGGATGTTATAGATGCCGGAGGAAAATACCTGATTCCCGGGGTAATCGACGATCAGGTACACTTCAGGGAGCCGGGGCTTACCCACAAGGCAGAGATTGCCACCGAATCAAAAGCTGCGGTGGCCGGCGGGATTACCTCTTTCATGGAGATGCCAAACACCAAGCCCCAGACCACTACTATCGAAGAGTTGGAAAAGAAATATGACCGGGCCGCTGAAGTCTCCATGGCAAACTACTCCTTCTACCTGGGGGCCACCAACAGCAACATTGAGGAGATTAAGAGCCTGGACCCGGCCAGAAACTGCGGTGTAAAGGTCTTTATGGGATCCTCAACTGGGGACATGCTGGTGGATGACCGGGAATCACTGGAGAAGATCTTTGCAGAATCCCCTACCCTGATAGCCACCCATTGTGAAGATGAGGCCACCATACTGAAGAATACAGAAGAGCAAAAAGAACTATTTGGTGAGGAGATACCGGTAGGCATCCACCCCGTCATTCGAAGTGAGGAGGCTTGCTACATTTCCAGTTCACTTGCCGTTGAACTGGCCCGCAAGTATAATAGCCGCCTTCACGTTCTTCATATTTCCACCGCCAGGGAGCTTGAGCTGTTTGAACAGGGAACCAATTTTGACAAGAAAAGAGTAACTGCTGAGGTCTGTATTCACCACCTCTGGTTCACCGATGCCGATTATGAGTCCAAAGGAACCCTGATTAAATGGAACCCGGCCGTAAAAAGCAAACACGACAGAGATTCACTGCTTGCAGCGCTGTTAAATGATAAAGTAGATGTTATAGCCACCGACCACGCTCCCCACACCATCGAGGAGAAACAGAACAAATATTTCACGTCTCCATCAGGCGGACCCATGGTTCAGCATGCCCTGCCGGCCATGCTGGAGTTAGTTCACCAGAATAGAATCAGCATTGAAAAGGTAGTTGAAAAGATGTGCCACGCCCCCGCCAGGCTTTTTGGAGTGAAAGAGAGGGGATTCCTGGAACCGGGATTCAGAGCCGATATGGTCCTGGTAGATATGGAAAGGAGTTGGAAAGTGGAGCGACAAAACATCCTATATAAATGTGGCTGGTCCCCTCTTTCCGGCGAAACCTTCCACTCGGCCGTCACCCATACCTGGATAAACGGGAAATTGGTTTACAACGAAGGTATGTTCAATGAGATGGTCAGGGGGGAAAGGATGGAGTTTGTCAGGAGAAAATAAGTAATTTAGCTAATAAGGAGGTAAGGGTCCTTACCCATTTTGCCCACTTACATACTTACATTTTAAAAAACTTCACTATGAATAAGAAGATCCTTGCGCTATCCAACTACTCACTTATCAGCGGATTATCCGTCATCGTTGCCCTGATCATCCTGTTAGCAGGATGCAAATCGGGCACAAAAACCGAAAAGGAACCAGATCAGAAGAATCCCAAATGCAAAGTGGAGAAATCGCATTTCGGCATCACCCCTGAGGGAGATTCAGTCATGCTGTTTACCCTGAGTAACGAGCAGGGCATAGAGACAAAAATCACCAACTACGGGGCAATCATTACTGAAATCCATACTCCCGACCGGGATGGAAAAACAGGGAACATTGTGCTTGGGTTCGACAACCTGGAGCAGTACCTGGAGGGCCATCCCTATTTCGGGGCACTGGTTGGCCGTTGTGGCAACCGGATAGCCAAAGCACAGTTCACCCTGGACGGAGAGACTTATCAACTTGCCGTCAATAATGGCAACAACGCACTTCACGGGGGCATAAAGGGCTTCGACAAGATGGTTTGGGATGCAGAGCAAATCTCCTCCGAGGAGAGGGCAGCCATCAGACTCTCCTACCTGAGTCCTGACGGAGAAGAGGGATACCCGGGAACCCTGAAGGTGACGGTCACCTACGAACTGCTCATGGACCAGCTCTTCATTACTTATGAGGCGGAGACCGACAAAGCCACCGTGCTGAACCTGACCAACCACTCATATTTCAACCTGGCAGGTGAAGGAAGCATCCTGGATCACGTTCTCTATATCAATGCATCAAAATACACCCCGGCGGATGATGAACTTGTTCCTACCGGAGAGCTGGCCAACGTGGAGGGAACGCCCTTTGATTTCAGGAAACCCACCCCAATCGGTGCCCGGTTCGAAGAGGTGGGTGGCAATCCGGTTGGGTACGACCTCAACTATGTCATTGACGGCTCAACAGGCGAAAAGAGTTTGGCTGCCAAGCTTATGGATCCCAAAAGCGGCCGATTCCTTGAGGTGACCACAACCGAACCGGGAGTACAGTTCTACACTGGGAACTTCCTGGACGGAACACTGATTTCCGGGGGAGTCACATATGATCAGTACGCAGGAATGTGCCTGGAAACCCAGCACTTCCCCGACTCTCCCAACCAGCCGGATTTCCCCACAACCGTGCTGCGTCCCGGTGAGAAATTTGTCTCCCAGACCATCTTCAAGTTCGGCACTGAGCACTGAGCACTGAGCACTGTGTACTGAGTACTGAGCACTGAGTACTGAGTACTGAGTCCTGAGTCCTGTCCCTCATCCATTAGGTACATGGTATCTGACGAGTCGCTTTTCAGTGATCACCGGGCTATTCAGAAAGAAGAAAGTTTTCAGAACAGGGCCAACTCCTTTAGCATAATATGTATTAAGGTATCTTGGGTAATCAATGTTTGTCATACCCTCAGGGGATAGCACCGTACCCTTGAAGTTTAGAACCTCAAAATCCCCAACCGGGACCGAACAGAGAGCATCCTCCTTCTCCATCTTATAGCTCAGGGTATAGAGGGTATCGCTATTCATTACTTTCACCTCCGCATCCAGGATATCTGAAAAATTTTCACCTGAGAATCTGATCCGGCCGGTTTGGGTCACAATGTAACCCATGGAATCTCTCAGTATGTCGATCACCCCCCACTTACCTCCATTGAAAGGGTGGTTAGTGCCTTCCAGTATAGAATATCTCTGCCCGTTTATGATCGTGTCGCCGGATACAAGTATACTATCCGTAACAGACGTAGCTAATTCGGATCCGGATGCATCAATATTAAAGTGCTGGTATATCCAGTAATTCCCCACCTCCAGCGGAAAATAGTCAAGTTCCTTAGTATTCAGGGGATCGGATTCTTCACATGAAACAAATAAGGAGGCAATCATGCCAAGCAGAAATAGTTTTCTCATTTTTGATCAGTTTAGTTAATAAATGCTAGAGTAACTATTTCACCATAAGCAATCCGGAATCTTTATATGTAAACGGGAATCACAAAAAAATATTTTAAATAATTACATTAGCGGTTCTAATCCGCACCCATGCACAGCAGATTGATTCTAATACTGATCGCACTTCTCAGCTATCCTCTTGTATTTCTCAACGGCCAGGACGGAATCACTGCCACCAGGTTTGAAGATCCACCCATTATTGACGGAATTGCCTCCGACCAGGCCTGGCAACAGTGTCAGCCTATCACCAGCTTTATACAGAGAGAGCCGGATAACGGAAAACCAGCTACTGTAAGTACAGAAGTATTCATAGGGTATGATTCTGACCACTTGTACATTGCATTCCGTTGCTACGGGGATCCGGATCTGATCACAGCCAAAGAGCTTGCCAGAGATGTGAGCCTGCGGTATGACGACCGGGTACAGGTGATCCTGGACACCTATAATGACAAACGCAAGGGCTACTGGTTCCAGGTAGGACCACGCGGCTCCATCGGGGATGCCATTGTCAGCGAAAACGGGGCAGCCTTTAACAAGGCGTGGGACGGACTGTGGACCGGGAAAGCCTATATTCATCCGGAGGGTTGGGATGTGGAGATGGCAGTCCCCTTTAAGACTCTTGGATTTAAAAAGGGGAACACTACCTGGGGCCTGAAGCTGATCAGGAACTATATGCGGAACGAAGAGACCCAGTACTGGCCGGTGGCCAATCTGAATACCCATAAATTCCAGGTTTCGGATGCCGGAATGCTTGAAGGATTAGAAGGGATCTCGCAGGGTGTGGGGCTGGACCTGGTGCCGTATGGGCTGGCAGGTGCCGATTATAAAAGTGAACCCCTGGAAACAGACCCGGTACTAAACGCTGGATTTGAAGCCTATTACAACATCACTCCCAACCTGAAGGCAGCTGTCACAGTCAATACAGATTTTGCCCAGACCGAAGTGGATAACCAGAAGATCAACCTGACCCGTTTCAATCTTTTCTACCCGGAAAAACGTGATTTCTTTCTTGACGGGGCCAACTACTTCAACTTTGGCATCAACGGTAACAGTTCCAACAAATGGGGTAATCGGCTGGTTCCCTTCTTCTCGAGACGGATTGGCCTGGATTCCACAGGTAATCCCATACCGGTCCGTTACGGAACCAAAATCACCGGTCAGGCCGGAAAATGGAACATTGGGGCCATGTACATGAAGGACAAACGTGAGGATTGGGATCACTCCAATTTTGTGGTAACCCGCTTCTCCAGGAACTTCGGAGAGCAGTCACAGGCAGGACTGATAAGTACTTATGGGAACGCCCTTGATAACATACAAAACTACCTGCTTGGATTCGATATAAAGCTGTCCACTGCAAAATTCCTGGGTGACAAAAACATGGGTCTGACCCTTTACGGGATGAAATCCTCAACCCAATTTGATGATGAGGCGCAAAGGAATGAGGGCCGTGAACTCTCCTGCGGGATCGAATTTGTCTATCCCAACGACCTGGTAAACATGCGCATCGGACACATGCAGATCCAGGAGAATTTTGTGGCCGGATCAGGTTTTGTTCCCCGTCCGGGGGTGAGGCAAAGCTATGGTGAACTAATGGTAGGACCGAGACCAAAGAGATGGGGGATAATGCAGGTACAGACTGGAATGGGACTGGATCATATATCGGATTTTAGTTCTGTGATGCTGACCAGGCAATGGAGTGTTACCCCTGCAGAGATCAGGTTCCTGTCTGGTGATAAAATCGGCTACGCCTTCACAGCTTCCTATGAACTCCTGGAGGATGCCTTCGAAATATATGAGGGGCATGTATTTCCGCAGGGGAAGCACTCTTTCCTCTATCACACCATCTCACTTCATTCTGCACCACGCCGGCAGGTTTGGGCAACCTTTGATTTCCGGACAGGTGGTTTTTTCAATGGAACAAGAAAGGAATTCAAGCTGAAGGCGGGTTATAAGGTAGTGGTTCCCCTTTTTATCGGTGGGGAACTGGTCAGAAATGAAATAAGCCTGAATGACGGTGAATTCACGGCAAATGTATACAGGCTTAACCTGAACATCCTCTTCTCTCCCGACATCACCCTCTATAATTTTGTGCAGTACGACAGCAAATCCAACAAGATGGGCTGGCAATCGCGGTTCCAGTGGATCCTGAAACCGGGCAGGGAGATATTCCTGGTATGGAACAGCATCGCCAGTGATCCCTACGAACGATTTCAAATGGAAGAAGCAGGCGCAAGGGTGAAGGTAAAATTCACCCTCAGGTTTTGAGAACCATGCTTCAGGTTACTTTACCGGTACTATATACCGTGTATCACAGGCAGCCTGCGGTTTATTCGTAATGCAACGCCAGTGCGGGATTGATGCGTGCCGCTTTCAGGGTTGTGATAGTGACCGTTACCATAGCAATGATGACGGCCAGCAGAGCAGCAGCCAGGAACAGCAAGGGCTGAAAGCCTACGTTGTAGGGGAAGTCCCTCAACCAGTCCTGCATCATAAAATAGGCCACTGGCATGGCAATCAGGATGGAGATCCCAACCGCATAACCCACACTTTTAGAGATCACCGTGATGATATTGCCCTCGGTGGCCCCCATCACTTTGCGGATACCGATCTCCCGGATGCGTTTCTGGGAGTTATACAGGGTAAGTCCGAATAGTCCCAGCGAAGCGATAAAGATGGCCAGAATGGAGAAAACCATAGTCAGGGTACCGGTTCGTTTCTCTTCGGCATAGTAGTTATTGAGCTGCTCATCCAGGAAGAAATACTGGAGAGGCTCATCACCGGCAAACTCCTTCCATGTTTTATCGATATGGGCCAGGGCTGCCTCGATGTTCTGTTTGCCCGGTGACAGCTTCAGTGAAAGGTAGCCATGCCATCCCCAATGCTCCGGCTTCAACATGATGATCTGGGGCCCTATCACCTCTTTCAGGCTGGAAAAATGGTGGTCCCCGAGCACCCCTATGATCCTGAGCTCGACATCAAAACCCTGGTCGCTGGCTCCCAGGAGAATGGTATTCAGGGGATCCTCGATAGCATACTTCCTGACAGCAGCTTCGTTGATCAGGCAGGCCGAGGAATCACCAGGAAATTCCCTGGAAAGGAACCTGCTGTCAGGTGTGGCCAGGGGAAATTTAAAGGTCTCCATGAAATCCTCATCTGTATGGTAGACGGATAACATGGCACTCTCCCCGATGGGCCTCCCTTTTATTCCAAATGTGCTGTTGCTGTTGGTCGCTCCCAGGTAGGCAGTTGAGTTGGTGCCTGTCAGGATGGATGAGTGACTGGTCAGTTCATCCCTGAATGTCTGGATCTGTTTATCCAGTGGGTGGAGCCGTTCCATCACCACAATCTGCTCATGATCAAACCCGAGATCCTTGTTGGTCATGTATTTGAATTGCCAGTATATTACAAGCGTTCCTGCGATGATGATCATGGAGATTGAAAACTGGATGATCACCAGTACGTTCCGCAGTACTGTGGTACCGTTTTTCACATTGGCATTTCCTTTGAGAGCAAAGATAGGTTTGAAGGAGGCCAGTACAAAGGATGGGTAACTTCCGCTCAATAATCCAACCAGCACGGCAAGCAGGATAAAGGATGGAATCATGTACCATCGGAAAATATCTCCAAACGCCAGGTTCAGTCCAACCAGATTGTTAAAGGGATGTAAAAGCAGAAATACCAGCAGAATTGCGATAAGCAGCGAAATCATGCTCAGAAAAACACTCTCAAACAGAAACTGCCTGATGAGCTGTTTTTTGTCAGATCCAACTACCTTCCGGAGACTCACCTCCTTGGCCCTGCTCAACGACCTGGCGGTACTCAGGTTCATGAAGTTGATGGAGGCAATGACCAGCACGAAAAAGGCGATGACTCCGAATATGACCAGGTAGGTCCGGTTTCCAATGGGACGATAACAATCGCCATTGGGAAGGTCTATCCCCTGATCAAGATGTATCCCGAGCAGGGGTTGGCCCTTGATGCCATAATGGTTTCCTGCAGCCTCAAATTCTTCCGGAGTGATCCCCATGAACTGCTGTAACTGACCCCGTATATTCTCCAGCACTGAAGCCCTGATCTTGCCTTCCAACACTTCCTGGTCGGTTCCAGGCCGAACCAGGATGTAGGTCATCATCCAGTTATTAAACCAGAAGGTAGAAGTACTTCTTTCATCTGTGGAATAGGAACAAATAAAATCATACACAAAATGGCAATTCTTTGGAACATCCTCCACCACACCGGTCACCCTGAAAACATTTGAATCGTCATTCAAGACCAGGGACTTTCCTATGGGATCACCCTCAGGGAAATATTGCGCTACCTTGGACTCAGAAATCAGGATTGTATAGGGTTCATCCAGGCAGGTGGCCGGATCACCCTGCAGGAGCCTGATGGAAAACAGGTCGAAAAATGTGGAATCGGCCAACAAGATCCGATCTTCGAGGATCTTATCATCGGGAGTCACCCACACAAGCTGGTTAGAGCGAAAATCGAACCTGCAAAAGGTCTCAATATCAGGGATCTCTTCATGAAACGTGGGGCCAAAAACAGGACTGTTCCACGCACCCTTGAACTCCTCACCAGTCATCTTGCCATCCACATAAAGTCTGTATATATCATCGGCTCGCTCATTGAACTTGTCATAGCTTGTCTCGCCGGTGATATAGAGGATGATGAAGATGGCACTGCTCAGGCCAATAGCAAGACCGGCAATATTGATCACATTGAATAACTTATTCTTGCTGATACTCCGGATTGTGACCCTGATAAAATTTTTCCACATAACTATTCTGGTTATAGTTTCCTTTCCTTACTCGTAATGCAATGCCATTGCCGGGTTTATGCGTGCTGCTTTTAATGTCGTAATGGTGACCGTTACCATGGCAATGATGATGGCCAGCAGAGCAGCAGCCAGGAACAGCAAGGGCTGAAAGCCTACGTTGTATGGGAAATCCCTCAACCAGTCCTGCATCATAAAATAGGCCACAGGCATGGCAATCAGGATGGAGATCCCAACGGCATATCCCACACTTTTGGAGATTACTGTGATTATGTTCCCCTCACTGGCACCCATCACTTTCCGGATTCCAATCTCCCGGATGCGCTTTTGTGAGTTATACAGGGTAAGCCCGAACAGCCCCAGTGAGGCAATGAAAATGGCCAGAATGGAGAAGATCATGGTTAGTGCCCCTGTACGCTTCTCCTCGGCATAATAGCTATCCAGCTCCTCATCCAGGAAAAAATACTGGAAGGGTTCATCACCGCAAAAATTCTTCCATGTATCCTCCATATACTTCAACCCGGTTTCGATGCTTTCCCTGCCTGGAGCGAGCCTGACAGTCAGGTAACCCGACCAGTCCCATGACCTGGGTTTAAGGATCACAATCTGTGCTCCTACCTCATGCTTCAGAGTCTGGAAGTGGTAGTCCTTCATCACACCAACAATC
Source organism: Bacteroidota bacterium (assembly GCA_024244665.1). The sequence goes on from JAAEOI010000654.1 coordinate 10,559, forward strand.
CTTAACTCCACATCATCCTCCATTCCGTTAATGATGTACTGGTTCAAAGGATCTTCAATATTATATTTTCTTACAGCTGCTTCATTCACAAGACAGGAGGCTGAATCGGTGGAATACTCCTCAGAAAAGAACCTGCTGTTGGGAGTGGCCAGGCCAAACTGGTAGGTCTCCATGAAATCCTCATCGGTCCAGAAGGTATGGAACAGGACCGCCTCTTCCGGTGGCCTCCCCTTGATCGCATGGGCGTTGTTATTATTGGGAGCTCCCAGGTAGGCTGTGGAATTGGTAGCTGCCAGGATGGAGGTATGCGAGGTCAACTCATCCTTATAGGTCTGTATCCTCTGGTCCAGCGGATAGATGCGGTCCATCACCACAAGCTGTTCTTTGTCAAATCCCAGGTCCTTGTTGGTCATGTAAGAGAACTGCCAGTATATGACAAGGGTTCCGGCGATGATGATGATGGATATGGAAAATTGTATAATGACAAGGGCATTTCTTAATAAGGTGGTACCATTTTTAGCACTGGCATTCCCCTTGAGGGCAAAAATCGGCTTGAATGAGGCCAGTACAAACGAAGGGTAACTTCCGCTTAAAAGTCCGACCAGGACCGCCAGGAGAATGAAAGATGGAAACATGTACAAGCGGAAAATATCAGCAAGCTCCAGGCTCAGTCCGACCAGATTATTGAAGGGATTCAACAAAACAACAACCAGGAAAATGGCAATTATCAGTGATAACAGGCTAAGGAATACGCTTTCAAACAGAAACTGCCTGATCAATTGTCTCCTGCCCGAGCCCACCACTTTTCGCAGGCTCACCTCTTTGGCACGGCTCAACGACCGTGCCGTACTCAGGTTCATAAAGTTGATGGAGGCGATCACCAGGACGAAAAAGGCGATGATTCCAAAGATCACCAGGTATTTGCGATTCCCGATGGGCCGGTATCCGATATCACCGGCGATTTCGATCCCTGATTCCAGATGAATCTTCAGTAATGCCTGGGTATAAACCCCGTACTTAGCACCGGAATCGAAAAACTCCTCCGGGGAGACCCCCATGAACTCTACCAACTGGGGTCGGATATTTTCTATCAGGGAGGCATTGATCTTTGCATCCAGTTCCTGCTGATCCACTCCGGGAGCTGCCAGGATATAGGTCTGCATATGATTGTTGAACCAACCTGTATTACGGCTATTGGGATTTGTTGAGTAAGAGATGATGAAATCGTAGAAGAAGTGGGAGGTCCTGGGTGCATCCTCCACCACCCCTGTAACGCGAAACAGTGTGGAATCGTTATTCATGGCAATGGATTTCCCTATGGGATCCCCTTCGGGGAAGTACTGGGCCACTTTCGATTCTGACACCAGGATGGTATTGGGTTCACCCAGGCAGGTTGCCGGGTCCCCTGCAAGCAGCTTAATGGTGAAAACCTCGAAAAAGGAAGAATCGGCATACATCAGGTGCCCCTCCAGGTATTTATTGGCGGGATCCACCCACATGAACCGGTTGTTGGTGAAATCGATCCGGCAGTAGTTCTCTATATCCGGGATCTCTTCATGGAATGTGGGCCCGAAGATGGGACTGTTCCAGGCACCTTTAAACTCCTCCCCGGCCATCTTTCCATCCAGGTAGAGGCGGTAGATGTCGGCCGAGCGCTCATGAAAGCGGTCATAGCTGGTCTCGCTGGTGATATAGAGGATAATGAATATGGCACTGGCCAGGCCAATGGCCAGACCGGCAATATTGATCGCATTAAATGCTTTGTTCTTGCTGATGCTCCGGAGGGTGACCCGGATAAAATTTCTCCACATATGTTTCAGGTTTTCGTACAGAAATCAAATACTGAGCCAGAGCATATAACTTGCTAATATCAAAAATGTTAGACAGGTATTTCATCCGATTCAATAGCACGTTAACGTACACCTGTGTACGCTACCGTACTGGGTTTGATATATACTGGACGTGTGGAGACTGGAAATGTTACAGTGAGAGGACGGGGTCAGGACTTTTTAAATCCCTTTCTCTCCATCTTGCCCCAGGAATTCCGTTTCAGCAGTTTGTCTATGTTCCCCTTTATGGACATCAACATGATAATGGGATGGTAGAAGACAGGTTCCAGGAATGCGGTGCCGATAAGGCGCAGCACATCTCTGCGTTTTTCGTATTTGTGAAATGTGATCTCTTCAAACAGAACCGACCAGATGGAGAGTGAGACCGCAAAAAAGTAGACAAATCCTGTGAGGAGAAGGAAAAAGGGCCAGTTGAGCCTCCCCGAAATCATCAGGAAGATAAACCAGAGGATCCCCAGGAACTCTACAATGGGTGCCAGGTACTCAAACATCAGCCAGTAGGGATAACCCAGCATCCCCAGTTTTCCATATTTCCTGTTGAACATTAATTTCCTGTGTGTCCAGAGTGTCTCCATGGTTCCCCGGGTCCACCTGCTCCTTTGCCTGGCCAGCACCCTCAGACTGGAGGGCACCTCTGTCCAGCAAAGGGGATCGGGAATATAAACCACATCATAATCCAGATTGTTGTCGGCCATGTACCTCCTGATCCGGACCACCATCTCCATATCTTCACCCACTGTATTGGTTCTGTATCCGCCTGCCTGGATCACAATCTCACGGTCAAACATGCCCAGCGCCCCGGAGATCAACAACAGGCCGTCCAGTTCACTCCAGGCCATCCTGCCCATCAGGAATGCCCGGGTATACTCCATGACCTGTGCCCTCGGCAGGAACTGTTTTGGCAGGTTGATCTTATTGATGTGACCGCCTGAGATCTCACAAGAGTTTGCGATGCGAATCACCCCACCGGCCCCAATAACCTTTTTCTCCTTGGCCTCCATAAATGGCTTTGCCATCTTCAGCAGGGCATCCTGTTCCATGATGGAATCGGCATCGATGCTCACCACCAGGTCGTTCCTGCAAACGTTCAGGCCGGCATTCAGGGAATCGGCCTTCCCCCCATTGGCCTTATCAATCACGGTCAGCTTCTTAAAGGAGCGGTTCTCAGACTTATAGACGCCCCGGATTCGTTTGCAGGGAAGCCTGTAGTCAAAATAGTAGTTGACCTTCTCCAGCTGGTAGTTTTCGATCATCTTCTCCAGGGAGTCATCTGTACTTCCGTCATTGACTACCACCACCTCATAGTTGTTGTAGTAGAGTGAAAGGAGGGTCCTGATGTTATCAATAATTGTGGGGCTTTCATTAAATGCAGGGGCGATTACCGAAAGTGAAGGTGCAAGTGGTGAGGAGACGATGGAATTGTAATCCACGTAAGAGTTTTTCCTCAGGTATTTTCGCAGGGAAATGGCCGAGAAGATGGTCAGCATCAGGTAGGTACTGAAAATCAATACGGTGATGATGAATACCGCATTCAGCACAAAGAACATCAATATGTCAAAAAATTTATCCATAGCTAATAGATCCGGCCATCCAGGACATGCCTGATGATGATCTGGTAGTTTTTATATTCCGATTTTGATTTCATTAGCTTAATCAGCATGGAGATCCCGGGTTCATCCGTGTTCTCAATGGCCTTGGTTGCCTGAATCTGGAGCTGCACATCATCCTCCGTGTCAAGCACATTCTTGAGGAATTTCAGGCTCTTCTCTTCAGGGATCCTGGCAAATGCCCTTAGGATCTCAAGCCGGTTATTCAGGGTCTCCCCTTCATATACCTTTTTCATGGCCGGCAGGGAACTCTTAAGCCGAATCTCTCCACATACCCGGAAAGCGGTATATCGCACCTTCTCATCTTCATGGGTGAAAAGGCTGATTACCTGTTTGGTAACACCCTTCTGTTTGAACCAGGCCACCATCTCCAGGGCGTAGATCAGTATGCTTAAATTCTCCGATTCGAACCACTGTTTAAAGGCCGGAACCTTCATATTATGTTGTGTCAGCAATTCGTGCAGCGTAATCTGCTCCCATACAGACAGGGGTTTTTCAAGCAGGTGAAGAAATTCGTATGGATTATCCTCCGACAGCCTGACCATGGCAATCTGGGCTTCCATCCTCAGGATTTCATTGTTGGAGTTCAGGTTCTCAATCATTTTATCATTGGCATCCCGGATATTCATAAATGCAAGCTCCCTGAAGCCCTTCACATTTTTGTGCCATTTTTTGCTGTGGGCCTTCTTCAGTGAATCCTCTTTCAGTCCAAGTCGGAGATAGAGTTCTTTGATCTGCTCTTTGATGTCACCCTTCAGGTTGACACTCAGATCGATCATCTGATCAATGAGGATCTGGCGGTTAATACTGTTATAGGCATCCTGCTTCAATTTCATAAAAGCCAGCTCCTTCTTCTCCTCTTCAAACAGGTAGTCCATAAGCAACTGCTGGTACACCTCCATCAGGTGCTCCTTGTTTTTCTGTTCCCGTTCCATCCTTCTCCTGTTTAACAGGATAATGATCAGCAATGTAATCAGGGTGACAATTGAATAGATGATTACAATATATAGAATGGTGATCAGCAGTGGTGATTTCTGAAAATTATCCAGGACCCATCCGGCATAGTAGCTCAGGTCACTGAGAGGATCCTTAGCGATGGCAGTATCTGAAACCGCTACAGTCTCTTCGGGCAAAGTGGAATCCACATGTACGCTCGAATCGGAGCCAGTTCCGTAAAGGGGTACAATGCCCGTGATGCACACTAACATGAGCAGGAAAACCAGGCAGTATGTGACTGAATTCCTCAATTCTTTATACGAAAATAACAACCCAGTTTCATATCGATCCTGTTCCTGTAGGTCTGATCCATGTACTCCTCATATCCATATCCGATCCCCGCAATCATCCTCAGCAAGGGGCTAAGCTGTTTTGAGTATTCGATCCTGCATGAGGCCGAATTGAGCCGGTCCAGGTCAGAAATCACCAGGAGAGGCTCATCGGGGGCGGTACCATAACCCAGGGTCAGGGTTAGGTGGTCATTTTTGCTTGCAAAGTACCTTCTCCCTGTCAGATAATAGGATCCTGAGACACCAAGTTCCTTAAAAAAGAGGTAATTCCTGAAGGAGAACCAGTAATTCCCGGCATACTTCTCCGCAGAAAAAGTCAGGAAGGTGAAGTGCGAATCCCAATAGAAATACCGCATCCCGGCCGACAATCCAAAACCTTTGGGCAAGGCCTGCCAGATCTCAGCGGCCGCCCTGTGACGCGGTAGATAATTTAAAACCCCGTTGGGTGAAAAACCATAACCGAGCAGGGCATAGTTCTTTTTCCCCAGGGTGAGGTAAACATCCAGGTTGAGCTGTAGATCGGTGGATGGAGTGTTGTTCCCGGCATGATAACCACCATTAATATAAGGAATCAGTGTGCCGTATTCGAAGGGGATTTGCCCACCAGCGGTAAGCATATGCCAGTTCCGCACATAGGGCATCGAAAAATGGTCGTAGGAGTAGTGCAGGAAGACTTCCGGCTTATCAACCTGTGATTCATTCTGCTGTGCAGCTCTGTTGAGTTTTTCAAGAATCTCTTCCGATCCGGGTTCAAGCTCCAGGGCCTTATCAGCACAATCCTCCAGCCTGGTCCGGTTGTTCTCCCAGTATGCCAGGTCAACACAAGTCTTGTATGCCTCATAGAGCTCCGGTTCTTTTGAGATAACTTCGTCCAGAACCAGGTAAGCGGAATCGAAACTGCTTTCCCAGCCATGAATCCTGGCCAGGTAGAGGGCCACATCATAGTAATTTCCATGCTCACCACAAAGCTTGTATCCCAGCTGTTTGGCTGTACCATAATCACCATCGACAGCCAGCTGGCGCATGAGTTCAAAACCCTGCTCAGGATTGGCATACCCAGGGATATCCTGCGCGTGAAGTGCAAAACAATAGATTGTGATCAGAATGGAAAAAAGAGAGACCTTGCGCATATAATCAGCCTAATTTTTATCAGAAAGGGACCTAACCGTCTTCACCAGTACATCCAGATCAAGCGGTTTGGTCAGAAAACCTTTGGCCCCCAGCTCAATTGCATGTTCCCTGGTCTCTTCCAGCGTTATTCCTGTTACAATGATCACCGGGATTTTTGTCTCCAGGTTTGTATTCACGTGGCGAACCAGCTCCAGCCCCTTGGTATAAGGCATATTAATATCGGTAATTACAAGGTCAACTTTCTCCTCATTAAGAATCCTGATACCCTGATCCCCGTCTTTAGCCATAACCACATCAAATCCAGCATTTTTCAACACATACTCAATTGACCTCAGGGTCAGTGGATTGTCTTCGCATACCAGAATTCTCATGCCTTGATAATAATTATGCAATATTAATGAATTATCACCTGATGTTGCTCAACAATCTGGTCAATTGTAAGATTAAAAAGATAAACTCCCGGCGACAGGCTTTCCAGCTCTACCCAGGTTGTGGACCCCCCGATCTCCATTTGCGCCACTTCACGGCCTATCAGATCAAACACACGAAGATAAGAATTATTGAACTCCTGCGGTATTTCTATGCAAAACCTTCCGTTCCCGGGATTCGGAAAGATGCTTGCAGCTCCCCGGATCAGATCAGGATCAGCCCCCAGGGGATACCTGACATTCAGGTATACCGGCACCTTGGTGGAATAGGCCCTTGAATCATCCAGGTAGTACATAAAAAAATCATCCCCGACAAAACTATGATCAGGAGTATAGTAGAAACTTCCATCTGGATGCAGGTGCAGGCTCCCATTGGTAGTTCCGTTGCCAAATGAGAGAAGCGCCTCAATCTGGTTGCCGTCAATGTCAAAATCGTTGGTGAGCAGGCCATCCTGATTTGATATCTCCAGGGTCCTGCCCGGCCATACCTCGAAGGTATCAGCAATCCCAATGGGCGGAGAGTTGAAAAGAGGGAGCATCCGCCTGAGGAAATGGAATGACTGTTTTTTGCGTTCCAGAGGTGGATTTGCGGCAATCTTTTCATAATCCCAGGATGACCAGCTGTATCTTTCAGCCCGGTAGAGTTCATCCTTCAGTGACAGAGTCAGGGCGATCCCGTCAGACAAAGAATCCTGCTGGTCAATAACAATATCATTACCCTCCATATGTGAAACATAGTGCATAACCCGCCTCACCGTGGGAGCGTGATAGTTGATCAGGGTCCAGGGTAGCCTGATATCCAAACTGTCCTTATATACAGTTACCGTATTCAGAAAATGGTAGGGATCCTCCTCTGTGGATATCTTCAGCCTACCGATATACTGTGTCTTGTTATAAGAGTAATTGGTCTTCCACCTCACCCTGTTCCACTCCCCGGCATCGCTGGCTGAGGAGACGAGTGTATCGAGTCTCACCAGTTTTTTAACCCCGAACACATCATAACCGGGTATAACGAACAGCTCTGCAATATCTCCGTTCAATGGTATTTGAAGTGCGAACTCGGCCCTCAGGGTATCTGAACCGGCACCAATGGAGGTCCCGTCTGGCATGACCGACTCCCCCAGGGAGGATTCGTAGGTGTCCAGCGCGAGCCACAGGGTATCGGTCAGAAATTGCTCCGTGTTCATATGAATCCGTACGCGGAAGAAGGTATAGTCTGAGTGTACCTGCACCCCGGTGATGGATTTCCCGGGAAAAGATCCCGTTGGAGTAAATGGTTCGGGGGGAGGGCTATAGGAGAGTATCCCGAAATTTTGTTCCGGTGTAGTGATGTTGTGCCAGAAATGACGGTACTGTTTATCAGAATAGGGATTGGTGATCCAGGTCTGCTTAAACCATTCGTCGATGAGGGAGAACTGGAATCCGCCGGAACAGCCCGACTCCCTGATATTATCCAGTATCCGGATGGCATATACACCCGTCTCCTCTTCAGATAATCCACCATGGTGCATCCCTGATGGTGAGAGGTGGCCACTGCCCAGGCTGGAGGGCACACCAAATTCTGCGATCAGCAGTGGGATAGCAGAATAATGGGTTTTCAATGCTTTCAGATAAGCCAGATAAGAGTTGGGACCAATAGAATCCGATTCGGTGTTGTAGTGGGGATCCTGGACAATGAAATCGGGGTAGTAGGGGTAGGCATGATAACCGATGAAAAATCCTCCTGAAGAGTCGGTGCTCGCTATGTTGGAGAGATCAATTTTTTCATCATCCTCTTCACTATCCGCAATTAACTGCTCGGTGGGATGATCTATAGGATCGAGAGTGGGCCACGAGGAGAACCCGGTGGGACGAACCGTCTGATAAAGATCATGTTCATAGATCATCAGGCTGTCAAGGCGCTGTGTAAGCCAAATCTCAACCGGATCGGCTTCCGAAAGCTGAAAAAATGGTCCCGCATGACTGTTTACACCCGGATTATTTGCATTGGTCAGAGCAACCTCCCCGGGAAAAATCTCCCTGCCGGGAAGATAAGCAATCACCCAGGGGGAGATGTCGGACACAAAATTGCCGTAAGCCTTCCCGAAACGGTGACCAATTTCAATGTCTCCATGGACTGCACGAACAACCTCCCTGATCTCCTGACTGAACGAGGCTGTCTGTTCAAACAGGTCGGAGGCCGACTCATTCTCCTCCAGCCAGACACCATGGATCACAAGCAGGGGATTTTGTGGATTCTCCAGGTTGAACCTCCTCAACTCATCATAAAACCTTGGATAATGCATTGTATACAGGCGAATGGTATTGTACCCGGCCTCTTTTATCAGAGCAAACCAGCGCCTGTAATCCTCACTGCTGGCTGCCAGCTGTCCGGGCTGAGTTCCCGGCACCGAAATACCCATATTGATCCCTTTAATGAAAACCGGGACATAAGCTGAACCGTTCCAAATGGCAAACTGCCCGTCCTTTATCGCATAAGCTCCCGTGAATGTGTCTTCCAGAGCATCTTCTCTGAAACTCTGGCTAAAGGATTGCCGGAAATTGCCTGCCAACAGAAGGAAAATTAATAAAACGATGTACCGGACAGAAAACTTTCTATACATATCAGGGAATGCTAAAATGAACTTAAAGAACAAAAATACAATATTTACCCGAGATCCCTGATTAACAATTCGATATTCTGAACTCCGCGCTGTTCTAGTATCAGCTCTTTATTGATCATCACGCGGTCGATGGTACTCTGGTCGAAATAACGGATGGTGACCAGTTCCAGACCGGTCTGATAATCCACTTTGTAATACTTCTCCAGTTCGTCGATCACAGCTCTCAGTTTTCGCTTGTCGTTGTTCACTATCATCTTGAAGCTGATGGCCGAATTCTGCATCAGGTTAATTTTTAAAGAATTCCTGCCAAAAATTCCAAAGATCTCCTGAAGGTTATCCTCATTAATGAAGGAAAAATCGAGGGGAGAAGTCCGGATCAGCACCTGGTCCATTTTGAAAATGAATGACGGGGTCAGCTTGTCGTAACTGAGATTGCCCACCAGTGTTCCGGGCGCCTCCGGCTCCAGGAAAGATTTCACATGCAGGTTGATGTGTTTATTCTGGAGTGGTTTGATGGTTTTTGGATGAATCACACTGGTTCCGAAGTAGGCCAGCTCGATGGCATCCAGGTAGGAGAGTTTTTCCAGGAGCACCGTATCGTCAAAATATTTGGGGTCGGCATTCAAAACCCCCGGCACATCTTTCCAGATGGTAACATTGTCGGCCTTCAACATATAGGCCAGGATAGCCGCAGTATAATCGGAGCCCTCCCTTCCCAGTGAAGTAGTCTGGTCGTTGATGGTGGAAGCAAGGAATCCCTGGGTGATCAGGATCTTCTCCCCGTTAAATATAAAATGCTCATTCACCAGTCGGGTCGAGATTTCCCAATCCACTTTGGCCTCTCTCCAGCTGTTATCCGATTTAAGGGACCGTCTGATATCCATCCACCTGGTGGAGAGCCCGGAGTGGTTAAGGTACTGGCTGATGATGGTGGTGGAGAGCAGCTCCCCGAAACAGATCATCTGGTCATAATCGTAGTCATAATTCAGGGTGGGATCCTTCTGAAGGCGACTGTTTAACTGCTCCAGCAGGCTTCCAATGGCATCAGAGGCCTCATGGGGCTCCTCCCCAAACAGGCCCGCTACGATCTCTTCATGATAGGACTTAATGAAGCTGAATTCCTTCTCCACAACCTCCTTATTTCCGCTCATGTAAGCTTCGATGATTCGCTCCAATGCATTGGTCGTTTTACCCATGGCTGAGACCACCACCACAATATTTTCTCTGCCCTGGTTCTCAAGAATCGACACAATGTTCCGTACTGCGTCTGCACTCTTGACCGAGGCACCACCAAATTTATACACAACCATACTATATAGATTAATTTCTTAATTTGTTGCAAAATTAGCAATAGCCCTGAATCTATAAAACATCATGAAGGTTATTATCTCTTTTGCCAATTACAAAGTGGAGGCCGACATTTATGACACACCTACAGGGAGGGCCATTTACGAGGCTCTTCCATTGAAGCGGAATGTGAATACCTGGGGGGATGAAATCTATTTCGATATTTCCGTTCAATCTGAGTTGGAGGAGGATGCACAGGCCGAAGTCTCCGTGGGCGAACTGGCTTACTGGCCAAATATGCCGGCCTTCTGCATCTTTTTCGGTCCCACTCCAGTCAGCACCGGAGGGAAACCAATGGCTGCCAGCGCGGTCAATGTATTTGGTTGTCTTACCGAGGTGGACAGAGACAGGCTCAGGGGCATCCCCGAGGGTGAAAACGTGCTGGTGGATAGAGTGGATTAGAACCTGATTTCCAGCATGCGTGCAATCCTCTCACCTGTGCTTTCCAGCAGCAAAGGAGCGTTTTTGATGGCGGTCGCCAGGTCGGACGGCCTCTCCTGTATGGACAAAATCGCCTGGAAACCCAGGTCGTAAAGCGCTTCAAATCCCGGCTCCAAAGTTCCTGCCACTCCAATCACAGGCTTTTCGTATTTCTGCGCCAGCTGTGCCACACCAAAAGGAGTCTTCCCGAACCGGGTCTGGCTGTCCAGCTTTCCCTCACCGGTAATCACCAGGCCGGTTCCCGAGATAGCCTCTTCCAGTCCGCATATCTCAGCCACCATATCAAATCCTTTTACCAGCCTCGCGCCAAGAAAGGCCATCAATCCGCCTCCCAGTCCCCCGGCAGCCCCGGCACCCGGCACCCGGTCGATACTCCTTCCCAGCTGATCTTTAACGAGTTCCGCAAAGCGGGCAAGGTTTTTATCCAGCCGCTCCACCATCGATCGGTCTGCTCCCTTCTGTGGCCCGTATACATAAGATGCCCCATCGGGACCGGTCAGGGGATTGGTCACATCACATGCCACCCGGATTTCAGTCTCCCCGATCCTCGGGTCAAGGCCTTCCATGCGGATCTGCCTCACCTCCTTCAGGGCTCCGCCTCCATGGGGAACCAGGTTCCCCTCACCATCCAGGAACTCCACACCAAGAGCCCGGGCCATACCCATACCACAATCGTTGGTGGCGCTACCCCCGATACCCAGCATGATCTTTCGGCAACCTTTGTCCAGGGCGTGGGCAATCAGCTCCCCGGTTCCGCATGTGGAAGTAAGCCATGGATTCCTTTCCCTCTGCTCAAGCAGCTCTAATCCTGAGGCCGCTGCCATCTCAATCACTGCCGTGGATCCATCGCCCGATATGCCATAGAAAGAGGGAATCGTTCTCATGAGGGGATCCCGTACAGTTACTTTCTCCATCTGACCTCCGGTAGCATCAATTACCGACTCCACGGTCCCCTCACCCCCATCGGCCATGGGGATCACCCTGATCCGGACATGGGGAATCACTTTCTCTATCCCGCGGGAGAGCGCCTCTGCCACTTCAAGGGCTCTCATGCAGTCTTTAAAGCTGTCGGGGGCAATTAGGATGTTCATAATCAAATAAAATTGATCATTAAAAGTAACAATAAGAAGTCATTCTGAAATATTTTAAATATTTTCAAAGCACAAACTATGCTGACTGTATTATGTCGACCGGACTACTCGCCCTGCTTGCCGCGCTTCCCATTATTACCATTTTTGTATTGATGGTGGGTTTTCGCTGGTCTGCCACCAAAGCTATGCCAGTTGCCTTCGCTATTGCGCTGATCCTTGCAATGACGGTGTGGAAAACACCCATGAACTGGATCCTGGCCGCATCGGCAAACGGACTTGTGATTGCCCTGAAGATCATTTTCATTGTTTTCGGAGCCCTGCTGGTCCTCTTCACCATGCGCGAAAGCGGGGCCATCGAGGCAATCAACCGGGGATTCACCAACATCTCCACCGACAAGCGGGTGCAGGCTATCATCATCGCCTGGCTGTTCGGCGGCTTCATTGAAGGATCAGCCGGCTTCGGCACCCCGGCTGCACTGGCTGCTCCCCTCCTGCTATCGCTGGGTTTTCCTGCTCTTGCAGCGGTCATGGTCGCCCTGATTGCCAACGTCACACCGGTCTCATTCGGGGCAGTGGGTACACCTACCCTCATCGGGATCAAGTCCTCGCTGGACATCCCCTCGGTGCAGCAGGCCATAACCGAATCGGGAATGAGCTATGCGGAGTATATCCAGCAGGTGGGTGTCTGGACCGCCGCCCAACATGCCATCCCCGGATTGATCCTGCCCCTGATCATGGTGGTCATGATGACCCGCTTCTTCGGGGAGAAGAAGAGCATTCGCGACGGACTGGCCATATGGCCTTACGCCCTTTTTGCAGGATTCTGTTTCGTGGCACCCTACACGCTGGTGGCAATTTTCCTTGGTCCTGAATTCCCCACCCTGCTGGGGGGTTTGATCGGACTGGCGATCCTGATTCCTGCCACCAAGGCCGGTTTCCTGGTACCAAAGAAGAGCTGGGATTTCCCTAAAAAGGAGTCATGGGAGAAGAACTGGATGGGGTCCATCAGCATGGAGACGACCTCGGGCAACGGAAAGATCTCCATTTTCAGAGCATGGTCGCCCTATGTACTGATCGGCCTCCTGCTGGTCATCACCAGGGTCAGGAGCCTGCCCTTCGGGGGCTGGGTAAAGTCGGCCGCTATCAGTTACACAAATATTTTTGATACCACCGTAAGAGGAACTGTTGATCCCCTTTACAACCCGGGGATTTTGCCCTTTATCGTGGTAGCACTCCTGTGCATTCCCATATTCGGGATGAAAGGGAAACAGGTGGGAGCCGCCTGGGGAGAGGCGGTGAAGCGTATCAAAAATCCGCTCATCGCCATGGTATTTGCCGTGCCCTTGGTGCAGATCATGATGCAGTCGGGCAACAATCCGGACGACATCATTGGCATGCCTATTGCCATGGCCACAGCCATGACCGGCATATTCCAGGGTGCATGGCCCCTTGTGGACGCCTTTATCGGTGCCCTGGGCTCATTTATATCGGGTTCAAACACCGTATCCAACATGCTCTTCTCCCTCTTCCAATATTCGGTTGCCGACCAGCTGGGAATCTCAACCATTCTGACAGTGAGCCTTCAGAATATCGGGGGAGCCATGGGTAATATGATCTGCGTGCACAATGTGATTGCTGCCTGTGCAACGGTCGGACTGGTGGGAATGGAGGGACTGCTGATCAGGCGGAACCTGCTGCCCATGACCATCGTTGGTTTGGTGGTGGGGGTTATTGGATTGATATTGGTGTACACGGTTGGATCAGGAATAATGTAGATAGGCAAGTGGGTAAGTAGGTAGTAAATAGGCATGTAGGTAAATTAGTTAGTAAATATATATTATGGAGTATAAGGAGAATATTGATGCCTGCTGGACGAATTCAAAGAGGGAAGGTTTATATATGGAGAGGGATGCCCTGGAGAGGTGGGTCTTGCTTTTGCCGGTGCCCCTCACTGCCGAACTGGAAACCATTAAAAACTTGTAATATGCAGATTGAACTAGCCTATGGAAAGGAGCGTTTGAAAGCGGAGATTCCCGATCATATTCACACCGAAGTGGTGCAACCCCGTTATGTGAGGGGATTGCCGGACCAGAAGAAGGCCATCAGCGATGCACTTGAGAAGCCGGTCAACCACCCCCCCTTGCATTCCACCGTGTCGGCCCGACAAAAAGTGGCGATTGTTTTCAGCGATATCACCCGGGCCACCCCCTACCAACTTATGCTCCCTCCTCTGCTGGAAGCACTCAGTCATCTTCCCGATGAGCACATCACCTTCTTCTGTGCCACCGGTACCCACCGCCCGGCAACCTCCCGGGAGCTGGTCACCATCCTGGGAGAAGAGGTGGTGCAACGCTTCAGGATTGTTCAGAACTCTGCCTCCGACCCATCGCAACAAAAACATGTGGGAAGCACCTCATCCGGTAACAATATCCTCCTCAATAAGGTGATCATGGAATTCGACCTGCGAATTCTCACCGGCTTCATCGAGCCCCATTTCTTCGCTGGCTTTTCCGGCGGGGGGAAAGCGCTGATGCCGGGAATGGCCTCCCTGGAAACGGTACGGAAAAACCATGCCATCCGGAACTTGAAGAACCCTAAAACCCGCTGGGGTCATACAGCCGGGAATCCACTCTGGGAGGAGGTGATGGAAGCTGCTGAACTGGCTGCACCACTCTTCCTGCTCAACATCACCCTCAACAAGGACAAGGAGATTACCGGTGTATTTGCCGGGGAGCTGAGAGAGGCGCACAAAAAAGGGTGTGCCTTTGTGAAGGTAACTGCAATGGCCCCTGTTGAGGAGGCTTTTGATATCGTGATCACCAGCAATTCGGGCTATCCCCTCGATCTGAATGTTTACCAGTCGGTGAAAGGGATGAGTGCGGCTGAAAGGGTAGTCAGGAAAGGGGGTACCATCATCATGGCAGCCGAGTGTTGGGATGGGATTCCGGGGGCGAGTGACTACGAGACCATCCTCAAATCGGTGGACTGCGTGGATGACCTGATGGATTTCATCATTGAGCATGAGCAGGAGTTGCAGGATACCTGGCAGGCTTACTTCCAGGCCATGGTCCAGATGAAAGCTGATGTATTCTTTTACAGCAATCTGGATGATGAAACGGTAAGAAGTGCACACCTGAAGCCGGTGAGTAAGATCGATGAGCTTGTCCTCAACCTGGTTAAGAAGTACGGCCCTGACACCCGGATCTGTGTGCTCCCCGAAGGTCCACACACCATCCCCTACCTGAACGAATAATTTTGCTTTTCCTGTAACGCTACATACTCTGATTCGTCTGTATTTACATATAATATTACATACAAACCAAGCTCCGCCCAATGTTCAAGAACCTCATCAAAACCGCTTTTCGAAACATCTCCCACAAGTTTGGATACAGCTTTCTGAATATCCTGGGTATGACCCTGGGTATCACCAGTGCACTCTTCCTTATATTATATGTGTCGGATGAGTTGAGTTTTGACCGTTACCATGAACATGGCGACCGGATTGTCCGGGTGCAGTCACACATCACCGAAACCGATGATGAATTCACCTGGATCGTGGCGCAGATCCCCTTTGCCCCTCAGGTCATGGAAGACTATGCGGAGGTGGAGAGTTATACACGCCTGTTCAATTTCCAGCGTGCGCTGTTTATGAATGGCGATGTGGAGTTTACCGAAGAGGATGTGATGTATGCCGACTCCACCTTCTTCGACATTTTCACCTACAAAGCTATGGAGGGAAGTACCTCAGAGGCACTGGACCTCCCCAATTCCATTGTGCTCACCGAGACGATGGCCGGGCGCTATTTTGGCGGTGAGAATGCCCTGGGAGAAACACTGAAAGTGGGAGAAGAGGTATACACGGTTACCGCCGTAATCGAGGATGTACCCCGCAACTCACATGTGCTTTTCGACGGACTGGTCTCCCGGAACAGCCTGCCTCAGCAGATGGGCAGCTGGGGCAATTTCGGGGTCTTCACCTACCTGCTTCTGCATGAGGGAGAGGATGCTGTCCGGTTCCAGGATAAGCTGAAAGAGATGTATGGCCTCTACATGGCAACCATCTTTGAGAGCATGGGGATCACCATTGAGTATGAACTGATGAAACTCACCGACATCCATCTCCACTCGGAAAGTGGCATGGAACCACAACCCACAGGAAGCATCCAGTACGTTGTTATTTTCAGCATAGTGGCCTTTTTCCTGATCCTGATTGCCACGCTGAACTACATCAACCTGGCCACAGCCCGTTCGGCAAAGCGGGCCAGGGAGATCAGCCTGCGAAAGGTGATCGGATCGGGCAGGCGCCTGCTTATCACCCAGTTTCTAACAGAATCGACCATGCTCACCTTCTTCTCCCTGCTGCTGAGCATCGGGCTTCTGATCATACTGCTGCCCCAGCTCAATATGCTCTCAGGTAAAGATTTTTCCCTTGAAGTGCTGGGCAGGCCTGTAGCGATTTTCAGTCTTGTGGGGATTATGATCCTTGTGGGGATTCTGGGTGGGGCATACCCTGCCCTCTACCTCTCGAGGTTCTCACCGGTGGTGGTGATAAAGGGAGTATCCCAGTCAGGCTCCTCAAGGGGCATCTTCAGAAAGGTACTTACGGTGATCCAGTTTACCATTTCGGGAGTGATGATCGCCTGCACATTGGTGGTGATGAGCCAGATCGAATACATGCAGAACAAGGATCAGGGTTGGGATATGGAAGGGGTGATCACCCTTCTGCTGCCAGACAATGAACCCGCCACAAAAATGCGCCTGCTTAAAGAACAATTGCTGGAAAATCCCCAAATTGAGTCGGCCGGGCTCACAAATACAAGGATAGGCAATGGTTCAGCTAAAGTTATTTTCAGTGTGGAGACCTCCAACGGGATGGACGAGCGGGGAGTAAATTTCGTTACGGTGGACCATGACTTCGTGGAGACCATGGAGATAGAGATGGCTGAAGGGAGAGATTTCTCCCATGAGTTCATCGGCGACACCCTGACCGGTGTTGTGGTTAACGAGACTCTTGCTCAAAGATTTAACTGGGACGAACCCATTGGTAAGAGGGTTCAGCTGGGAGACGGAGGTCAGGTCATGGGCAGGGTAATTGGTGTAATGAAAGATTACCACCAGACCGGCATGTACAACGAAGTGGAATCCCTTTTAATGATTTACCGTCTTGATGCCAACATCATATATGCGAAAGTGGCAGGAGATGAACCTGAAGCCTCACTGGCTTTTATACAGGAGAAGTGGGAAGAGATTTTCCCTGGAAAACCCTTTGAGTACACATTTTTAGCGGACGATTTCAGGGAGCAGTTCAGTAACGACCGAAACCGGAGAACCGTTTTTGCAGGATTCACCTTGCTGACCATATTCATTGCCTGCCTGGGACTGTTCGGACTGGCATCCTATACCACCGAGCGACGGACCCGGGAGATTGGGATCCGCAAGGTATTCGGGGCAAGCATACCCAGGGTTTTGAAGTTGATCACCACCGAGTTCCTGATTCTGATATTGGTCTCCTTTGCCCTCTCAGTACCTGCTGTGTGGTTCCTCATGTCCGACTGGCTGCAAAACTACGTATACAGGATCGATATGGGTCCCCTGGTTTTCCTCTGGACCATCATGCTGATCCTGGTTCCGACGGCGCTCACTATCAGCTATCAGTCCTACAGGGCAGCCACCGCCAATCCGGCCGATTCCATGCGGGTGGAGTGATGATCATCAGGCTTGATAAATAAGCTTTGGGTCAATCCCCTTTAACATTCGCTTATCCAGTGTCCATAAAAGGTGATTCCCCTCGCTTACCGATTTAATGATGATGGCTTCCAGCAGTGACCGGATATTCTTATTGAATGGTTCCTTCTGCTTGAGAAACTCTATCCAGACCGAAGTATCAATCAATATCATATTCTGTTATTCAGGTTTCTGATTTGCTCTGCAGAAAAACCATCCTGAAACTGAACCGGGTTTTTGCTCAGCCTGTCATTCAGGTTTTCAATACGTTTTGCATACAACCAGTCATTTAATGCTTTAATCAGACTGTCTGTGATATTTTTACCTTCAGTATACTTACGCACATCATTGATTATCTCATCGGGAATAATGGCTGTTACTTTCATATTATACGATATTAATATACTCCATATAGATCGTATACAAATATACGATAACTAATATACCAAGTCAACTGCCGCTATGATATACCTTAATGTGACCGGATAATATTAATCGTATGTTTTTCTAAATTTGTTACCTCATATTAGATATCAAAACAATGTAGCAATGAAAAGATCCAGTAAAACAGCCATCCTTGCCGGAACGGTAGAGTGGGAACAACTTGGCCCCGGGCTCTCACGGCAGATCCTGGGATGGGACAACCAGATCATGATGGTTAAGGTGAAATTTGAAAAAGGCGCAGTGGGCAGTCCCCACTCACACTTTCATACTCAGACTACCTTCTGTCACAGTGGAAGATTTGAGTTCACAATTGATGGAGAAATACATGTGATTCAGGCAGGTGATGGTCTCTACATTGCACCCAACCTGCTCCACGGTGCGGTATGCCTCGAACCTGGCGTGGTGCTGGATGTATTCAGCCCGGTTCGTGAGGACTTCCTGGACGGATCTTTACCCTCATATCTGGCCGGCAAGGATTAATCTCCTCTTCTCAGCTGTTCAGTTGCATATATTTCTCTGCCCGCTGAACCATGTGGGTTGAACCCACAAAGAAGGGAACCCGCTGGTGTATGGATAGGGGTTGAATTTCCATGATTCGCTTCCCCATCCCGTTGGTGGCCATTCCCCCGGACTGCTCTGCCAGAAAGGCAATGGGATTACACTCATAGGTGAGCCGGAGTTTTCCTTCAGGGTAAGCATTGGATTGGGGATAGAAATAGATTCCGCCTTTCAGCATGTTCCTGTGGAAGTCAGAGACCAGTGATCCAATGTACCTTGATGTGTAAGGTCTGTTTGTGGGCGGATCTATCTCCTGACAATACTTAATGTATTGCTTAACACCCGCAGGGAATTTCAGGTAGTTGCCCTCATTAATCGAATAGGTGTTTCCATGTTTAGGAGTCTTAATGTCACGATGCGACAGGAAGAACTCACCTATGGATGGATCATAGGTAAAGCCGGTCACTCCGAGTCCCGTAGTATAAACAAGCATGGTGGATGAGCCATACAGCACATACCCGGCCGCCACCTGTTCTGTTCCGGGCTGAAGAAAGTCCTTCTCAGTGGAGGATGAACCGACTTCCGATATCCGGCGGTAAATGGAAAAGATGGTCCCAATGGATACATTCACATCAATATTGGATGATCCGTCCAGGGGATCCATGCATACAATATATTTACCCTCCTTTGAGAGATCACTTTCAAATGAAACCACATCCTTCTCCTCCTCTGTAGCCAGTCCGGCCACTTCTATACTGGATCCCAGTATCATTTTAAACTGGTCGTTGGCAAACTCATCTAGCTTTTTAACCTGCTCCCCCTGAATATTCTCGGCACCCGTCTCCCCGAGTATATCTGCCAGTCCGGCCATGCTTACCTCCCTGTTCACAATCCTGGCAGCGATAACTATGTGACTCAATAAACGGGTCAGATCGCCTGTTGCATAGGGAAATGCATTTTGTTGCTGAACAATGAACTCATTCATTGTAAGTGCCCTGAATTTCTTGCTCATAATGGATCTGTTATAAAGTTGAAATTTACTAATAAATTGGCATTTGTTATTAAAATCTCTTCATCTCCTTAAACAGGTCCGGGGTGGCAATACAGTTAGCTCCATATGGCTCTTTTTTACTAAGTTTGCCCACGCAAAAGATCATGATTACAAATCCATATCCATCCCATCCGCATTTACAGGGGCTGACTGTACAGCTCAGGGAAGAGAAATGCAAGGTCCAGTACCTGGACGGATTGACCGGATCGGCCCGCTCGGCCATGATCCAGGCCTGCCTGGAAGAACTTAAAGGGCCCCACCTGATGATCTTCAGTGACAAGGAGGAGGCGGCCTATTTCTATACCGACCTGGTGACCCTGGAGGGAACACCGGACCGCACTCTCTTTTTCCCTTCATCCTATAAGCGCTCGGTACAGTACCAGCAGACCGATGAAGCCAACATCATCACCAGGACCCAAACACTGAGAAGGCTCTCGGAGCGAAGGGTGGCCAGCTTCATCATCACCTATGCCGAGGCACTGGTGGAATCGGTGGTAACCAAAAAACAGCTGGGGAAGACCACCCTGGAGGTCAGGCAGGGGGAGAAAATCGACATGGCCTTTCTGGAGGAGATTTTGCAGACCTACGATTTTCAACTGGTCGATTTTGTATATGAACCGGGACAGTACTCCATCCGCGGGGGGATCGTGGATGTATTCTCCTACGCATCCTCACATCCCTGCCGTATCGACTTTTTCGATGATGAGGTGGACTCCATCCGGATCTTCGATACCGATTCACAGCGCTCACTGGAGACGGTGAAAAAGGTGAACATCATTCCCAACATCCAGTGGGAGAATGAGATGGGTGAGAAGCGTATCTCTTTCCTCGACTATATCCCGTCGGGGACAACACTCTGGCTGGATAATCCCGGCCTCATCACAGACCAGGTCCAGTCGCTTTATGACAAGACCGAATTTGATGCAGAGGATGAACGCCCCATCAACAAGGCGCGTTTCCTGATCCCGGGAACTGTGATCGGTGAACAGATGGAGCAATTCAGACAGGTGGTATTCGGAGTGCACCTCAGACAGTCTGACGAGCAAACCTGGCAGTTCAGCACAGCCCCCCAGCCCGCATTTAACAAAAATTTCGAGCTGCTGGTTTCAACCATGAAGGAGCAGTCAGCCGAAGGATTCACCAACTTCATCCTCTCCGAAAATGAGAAGCAGCTTGAGCGGCTGAGGGCTATTTTCTCGGAGATCGACCCTGAACTACAATACGAAGCGGTCTGCCAGACCATCCATGAAGGCTTCTCCGACCATGACCTGAAAAGCGCATTCTACACAGACCACCAGATCTTCGAACGTTACCACAAGTTCAGGTTCCACGACCGCTTTAGCCGGAAGGAGTCGGTGTCGGCCAAGGAGCTGATCGGCCTCAATCCGGGCGACTATGTCGTGCATGTGGACCATGGTATCGGAATTTTCGGCGGACTGGAGAAAATTGATGTGAACGGGAAGATGCAGGAAGCCATCAAACTGGTCTACAAAGATAAGGATGTGCTTTATGTGAACATCCACTCTCTTCACCGCATCTCCAAGTACAAGGGAAAGGATACCGGGCCTCCCAAAATATACAAACTGGGTACCGGTGCCTGGCAGAAACTGAAGAACAACACCAAGAAGAAGGTACAGGATATTGCCCGGGAGCTGATCCTGCTCTATGCAAAGAGGAAGGACCAGGAGGGATTTGCATTTTCGGCCGATACCTACCTTCAGCAGGAGCTGGAGTCCTCCTTTATATATGAGGACACCCCCGACCAGTTGAAAGCCACTTCCGATGTGAAGGCAGGCATGGAGGCCAGGTTTCCCATGGACCGGCTGGTATGCGGGGATGTGGGTTTCGGGAAGACAGAGGTGGCCATCCGTGCCGCATTTAAAGCGGTCACCGACAGCAAACAAGTGGCAGTACTGGTCCCCACCACCGTTCTGGCCTTTCAGCACTTCAATACCTTCAGGGATCGGCTGAAGGACTATCCGTGTACCGTTGATTATGTGAGCAGATTCAGGACCGCCGGGGAGCAGAGGGCAATCAGAGACAAACTGAAAGAGGGAAAGATCGATATCCTGATTGGCACCCACAAGCTGGTGGGCAAGGAGATTGAGTTTAGGGACCTGGGATTGCTGATCATCGACGAGGAGCAGAAATTCGGGGTGAGTGTTAAGGAGAAGCTGAAGCAGATGAAGCTGAACGTGGATACCCTTACCCTCACCGCCACACCCATTCCCCGCACCCTGCAGTTTTCGCTGATGGGATCCAGGGACCTTTCCATCATCAACACCCCACCGCCCAACCGCCACCCGATCATCACAGAGCTTCACCCCTTCAATGAAGAGATCATCAGGGAGGCGATCGAATACGAGGTAAGCCGGGGCGGACAGGTATTCCTGATCCATAACCGGGTGCAGAACATCATGGAGATTAAGGAGATTGTCGACCGGGTCAATCCGGGTGTACGATCGGTAGTTGCCCATGGCCAGATGGAAGGGAAAAATCTGGAATCGGTGATGCTGGATTTTATGCAGGGTGACTTCGATGTGCTCATCGCCACCACAATTGTTGAATCGGGACTGGATATTCCCAATGCCAATACAATAATTATCAACAACGGACACCAGTTCGGATTGAGTGACCTGCACCAGCTGAGGGGAAGGGTTGGCAGGTCTAATAAAAAGGCCTTCTGCTACATCTTTGCCCCGCCCATTACCCTGCTCTCACCCGAGGCCAGGAGAAGGCTTAAAGCGGTGGAGGAGTTCTCCGCCCTTGGAAGTGGTTTTAACATCGCATTACAAGACCTGGATATCAGGGGTGCGGGAAACCTGCTGGGCGGCGAACAGAGCGGTTTTATTGCCGATATCGGCTTCGAGACCTATAACCGGATCCTCAACGAAGCGATCCTGGAGCTGAAAGAATCCGAATTCAGCGGATTGTACGACAAACCCTCCGAAGAGCAGCCAGAGCAGACCATTTATACACCTGATTGTCATATCGATACTGACCTGGAGCTCCTCTTTCCGGACCACTATGTATCCAACATCAGCGAAAGGGTGGAACTCTATCGTAAACTGGATGCAATCGGGGACCGGGAATCGCTTCTGGTATTCCGGGAGATGCTGACTGACCGCTTTGGTCCGCTGCCCTCTCCATCGGAGGATTTATTGAAGGTGGTGGAGCTCCGATGGGTAGCCCGGCAGATGGGTGTTGAAAAAATAATCTTGAAAAAGAACATCCTGATCACGTATTTTGTAGGCAATCCTGATTCACCATTCTACCGCTCAAAAAGGTTCAAAGAGGTGATCGGGAACATCCAGGCTCACCCGCGGATCTTCAAAATGAGAGAAGACCAGGAAAAACTGAGCCTGAGAAGCGACCAGGTGGGTTCCATAAGTGAAGCCTGCATGATCCTTCGGAAACTGGGCAATGATAATACAGATGAACCTTATACTCGACCTGGGGAATAGTTATGGCAAGATTGCGGTCTGCCATGGAACCGATGTAATAGAATCTGCGGTGTATGAGAAGGTCACCAGCCGGGAAATCGCATATTTTCATACCCGTTACAAAGAATTAAAAGGTGTGATTATCTCCTCGGTTGTGAATGACTCCAGGGAGATGATCGATTACCTTGGAAGCCTCTTCAGCAGCTGCATAGAGCTTGATCACAACACACCCATCCCACTGGTAAACCGCTACCGCACACCAGACACACTGGGGTACGACCGGATCGCAGCGGCTGTAGGCGCATATACGATCTGCCCATTAAAAAACGTTCTGGTGATAGATGCCGGTACGGCCATCACCTACGATCTGGTAACAGCCGGGGGTGAATACCTGGGGGGAAATATCTCACCGGGACTGGAAATAAGGTTCAAATCCCTGAACAGGTACACCAATCGTCTACCTCTCCTGGAGCGACCTGAAGAGAAGCCACCACTGCTGGGTGGCAGTACAAAAGAGGCCATTCAGGCCGGCATTGTAAACGGAATCGCGTTCGAACTGGATGGATTCATAGGGGCTATGTCCCTTGACCATCCTGATTTGCAGGTGATTTTAACCGGCGGAGATGCAAATTACTTTGAGGGCAAATTAAAAAGTAGCATCTTTGTGGACTTAAATCTGAACCTGATCGGACTTAACAGAATACTGGAACACAATGCACTTGAGGAGATATAGCTTATTAATTATTGCAGTAGTTACCCTGATTCCCCTATACAGCCAGTTCAACACCTATTCACCCTACACACGTTTTGGGTTGGGCGACCTGTCAAAACAGGGATTTGGTCAGAACCAGGCAATGGGAGGGACGGGACTGGCCATCCATGAGGGAAACCGAATCAACTACCTGAACCCGGCTGCATCTTCAGCACTGGACAGCACCTCCGTCTACTTCGATTTTGGAGCCAACGCTTTTTTCAATCAGTACCTTACCGAGGGCGATGATATTTCTGACATGTCCAATTCCTGGTGGAACATGAACCTTCACCATGTGGCATTCGCTTCTTCCATGGGAAAGAACCTGGGATTTTCAGCAGGGATTGTGCCTTACAGCAGTATCGGTTACAGCATCAAGCAGGAGTACAATGACTATATGAACGGCAATGCCATGGATACCTATTATTCTGGCGATGGCGGAATCATGAACTTCTACCTTGGTACTTCCGTGAAATTGTTTGATCGGGTTGCGGTTGGGGTCACCATGAACTACCTGATGGGGAAACTCACCAGGAACCGCCAGGTGGAATTTCCAATGAACAGTAGCTATTCTGATGCCTCTTCTGAGGAGCGTTTAGATATCAGGAAACCGGTTTTCAGTTTCGGAATGCAGTATAAAGAGGTAATTAGTGAAAAATTCTTCCTTTCACTGGGGGCTACATACGATCTGGCCACTGATGTCAATACAGAGCATCAATACGAGTTGATTAACTCCATCTATCCTTATGAGGATATTGACCTGGACTCTGTAACCACCATTACCCCGGCCTATGTTTTGGAGTCAGATACAGTAATGGGATCTTTTACCCTTCCACAGAAGATCGGGGTCGGTATTGCCATTGGGATTCCTGACAAACTGATTGTGACGGGAGACTATTACAGGCAGGATTGGGCCGGTGCTCTCTCCGGCAACGGCTATAAGACAGCACCTGCCAGCTCTTTCCATTTCGGAACCGAGTACACCCCTGACAAAGAGGCTATCAGGGGTTATCATAAACTGGCCACATACCGCCTTGGGGCTTATTATTCCAACAGCTACCTTTCAGTTCTGAAGGGTGGTTCGCAGCCAGGTGATTCAGATGGATTTTACCAGTTGAACGACTATGGCATAACTTTTGGACTAGGATTACCGGTAAGGACCTTAAGATCGAGCATTAATGTGGCTTTCACAGCGGGTACAAGAGGTGCCACTGAGTACAATTTAGTCAAAGAAAATTATGGAATTATCACATTTAATGTAACTTTGCACGATCTTTGGTTCAGGAAACGAAGATTTGATTAAAACGGTAATAATTTCTACTTGTATGAAAACGAAATCCCTCAGACCCATATTGTTGACCACAATCTCTCTTTTGTTTGTTCTTCCTGCAATTTCACAAAAAGGCATTGAGGACGGATCAAAATACGGGAAGGGAAAGGACAGCATCAACTGTATTAAAAACCTTTCACTTTACAAGGAGTTTTTCAAACATAACAACTACAGGGATGCTATTAATCCCTGGCGTGAGGTATTTGGAGCATGTCCTGCATCCAGTGAAAAGATGTACATTGAAGGTGTAACCATGTTCAAGAAATTCATTGAATCGGCTCCGACACCAGAGCGCAGGGAGGAGATGATTGATACAATGATGCACATTTACGATCGGCGCATCGAGTATTTTCCAAAACTAACGGGTAGTATTAAAGGACGAAAGGCTATTGATCTTCTTCGTTATCGCCGGAGTGATATCGATGCTATGGAAGAGGGGTACGGATTCCTGAAGGAGAGTATTGATATGGAACAGCTCAAATCCCGTGATGCGGTGCTGGTCACATACGTAAATGCAAGTATTACACTGAACAAAGGTGACAGGCTTGACGACAACCAGGTAATCGAGGATTACTTCACCGTTACCACCTTAATTGATAAACTTCTTCCGAAAAGCTCCAGGTGGGTCAAGGCAAAAGCAAGCGTTGATGAGCTGATGCTGAACAGCGGACTCCTTACCTGTGATGCACTTAACCGGTATTTTGAACCCCAGTTTGAAGCCAACAAGGAAGACAAGGTGTTTCTTGAGAAGCTGATTAACTTCTATACTGAAACCGGTTGTGACCGGACAGACCTTTACGTGGCTGCATCAGAACAGATGTATGAGATCGAACCTGGTCCGAAGTCAGCCCACCAGCTGGCCAGGTTGTTCATGATCAGGAGCGACTATCCCAAAGCAGCTATCTACCTCAAGGAGGCAGTTCGGGGAACCGAAATTGAAAGTGAAACCAAAGCGGAATGGTATTTCGAACTGGCTATCGTTACCAGGGCGCAGGAGAACTATTGTGACGCCATCAAGTACGCCAGGGAAGCAATTGTCCTGAAAAGCAACTATGGGAAAGCCTATCTCCTGATTGGGGATTGCTACATATTCACCCGTGAAAACCTGGGTGATGATTTCGAGGAGAGGGCAGCTTACTGGGCAGCCGCTGATAAATATGCCAAGGCCAAAGCAGTGGATCCATCAGTCTCAGCAGAGGCAACCAAGAAGATCAATGACTACTCGGCTCATTATCCCAATCATGAGGAGGTCTTCTTCCGTGATATGAAAGACGGGGATTCCTACCAGGTGAAAGGATGTATCAACGAATTCACCACTGTAAGATCAAGAAAGTAAGCCATACTGAAAACATTCAGAAGAGGGTGTCTCAAAAGGATGCCCTCTTCTTATTTAAAAAAAGTACTGAACAGACACACTCTTTCGTTATATTTGTGTTAATGATCAAACGACTTCCACATATTACCGCCTTGATACTGGCCACACTGTGGCTGGCCGCGGGATGTGAAAATGACATCGAACGGATCAACATGCTGACCAACGACAGAGAGATGCCCACAGTTAATGGCACCAATGTGAAAGTGATCTACAGTGATTCGGGCAGGGTAAAGGTTCAGATCCTTGCCCCCACATATAAGCAATTCCCCAACGCTGAAAAACCGTACATGGAGTTTCCCGATGGAATGGAGGTCTTTTTCTACAACGACTCTATGATGATCGAATCGGAGATCAGATCAGACTATAGCATTTACTACACTTCAGATCGGCTATGGCATGCCACCGGAAATGTTGTGGCCCACAGGCTCACCAACGGAGATGCTCTGAATACCGAAGAGCTTTTCTGGGACGAGGAGAAACAGCTGATCTACTCCAATGTATATACCAGGGTCCAGAATGAAGATAACACTCTCTACGGCAAGGGTGGATTTGAAGCCCAGCAAAACCTTGACAACTGGTTTCTCAAAGGAACCAGTGGTGAAATTATGGTGTCCGATGAAGAGTAGAGCTACAGCCCTTTTTGAAGTGGTATGGTTTGTCCTTGGAGGACTGATGTTGTTCATTGCTGTTGATGTAAGCATGGACAGTGGCATCAAAGAGAGTTGGTACTATTTTATTTTCGCCGTTCTTGCATTCGGCATGTATTTTATGAGAAGGAATACACGCATTAAGCGTCCATAAATAATTCGGGTTTGTTACCAGTCATACTTATTCTTGTTTCCATTCTTTTTTCGGCGTTCTTTTCGGGGATGGAAATTGCATTTGTATCGGCAAATAAGCTGAGGATAGAAATTGACCGCAAGCAGGAGAAATTCCTCTCCGGGATTGTCTCCTTTTTCACGAAAAATCCTTCCAGGTATATTGCCACCATGCTGGTGGGAAACAACATTGCCCTGGTAATCTATGGAATTGCATTCGCCGGAATGATGGAAGAACCCATACGAAACATGACTGGAAACGGATCCGATGTCACCGTTCTGCTGATCCAGACCCTCATCTCAACGCTTCTAATATTGCTCACTGCAGAATTCCTGCCAAAAACAGTTTTCCGGATCAACCCTAACAATTCACTGCGCCTGTTGAGTGTCCCCATCCTGGTATTCTATGTATTGTTATACCCGGTAACCATTCTCACCATCGGAATCTCCAACTTTACCATGAGGTACCTGTTGAGGATCCGACCCGCTCATCCTTCTGGGGAACCAGTATTCAACAAGGTGGATCTGGATCACTTCATCACCACGGTACAGCCGGAACAGGAGAAGGGAGGTGAAGAGATTGAGGACCTGAAAATTTTCCAGAATGCCCTGGAATTCTCGGGACTGAAGGTCCGGGACTGCATGATCCCCAGGACCGATGTAATTGCCCTGGAAGAAGACATTTCAATGGAGGACCTTGCCAATCGCTTCGTGGATACAGGGCTAAGCAGAATCCTGATCTACAGGGAAACTATAGACAATGTGATCGGGTATGTAAATTCCAAGGACCTGTTTAAAAAACCCGACCATCTTAAAACCCATCTCAAACAGATCAGGATAGTCCCTGAAGCACTTCCGGTTAACAAGTTGCTCGCAGGCTTTATTAAAGACAGCAAGGGTATCGCCCTGGTGGTGGATGAATTTGGAGGAACCTCCGGGATCATTACTACCGAAGATATCATCGAGGAAATCTTTGGTGAGATCGAAGATGAACACGACACAAGCGACCTGGTAGAGAAGCAGCTTGACGAGCACCGCTACCTACTCTCGGGAAGATTGGAGATCGATTATCTCAATGAAAAATACTTTCTCGGCATTCCCACCTCCGAAGAATATGAAACCCTGGCCGGATATATCATCTTCCACTACGAAAGCATTCCGGAAAAGAACACCACCGTTTCACTTGATAACTACCTGATTACCATCACCAATGTGAGTTCAAACCGCGTCGAGGAAGTGGATCTGAAAGTGGTCTCTCTCTAGAACCGCAAATTTCAGCTTCAGTATTGTTAATAAACCTCTAAATATTACTATATTCGTACGCTCAAAATTTTAGCTATTCATACACATAATCAGAATGATAAATGGCCACACTACAGAATATTAGAAACAAGGCGGGATTGCTGGTAGCCGTCGTGATCGGGCTCGCCCTTTTTGCATTTATACTCGGAGATATGATGGGATCAGGATCTTCCAGGGGCAACATGAATGTTGCAGAGATTGCAGGGACATCGATTGATGCCCAGGAATACATGAACCGCGAAAAAAGTCTTCGTGAGTTTTATGAAATGAATGCAGGCGGGCAGAAGCTGGATGCAGAGCTTGAAAGTCAGATACAGCAGGAGACCTGGAGAAGGCTGGTCAGGGAGACCATCATGGAAAACTCATACCAGAGCCTTGGCATAAATGTAAGTGCAGACGAACTGAAAACCATGGTTACAGGAGACCAGTCAATGGGAATCGCAGGAAATCCTACAATGGGTGAACCTCACCCCATTATCAGGCAGATGTTCTCCAACCCTGAGACCGGACAGCTGAACCGCGCAGTGATGACAAACTACTTCAACGCACTGGATAATCCCCAGTTCGCCCAGGAGAAAAAGAGGTGGATGTTCATTGAGAACGAAATTGTAAGTGAAAAAATGAACGAGAAGTATTTCAGCATGGTCAGGAAGGGATTCCAACCTTCTTCTCTGGATCTGAAAGACTATGCAGCAGAAAATGGAAAAAGCACCGATTTCGCTTATGTTTCCAATCCTTTTACGGAAATCCCTGATGAGGAAATCACCTTCACTGAATCGGAGCTGAAAGCTAACTATAAAACCAACAAGGAGAGGTACAAGCAGCAGGCTTCCAGGACTTTTCAATATGTGGTTTTTGAAGTTGAGCCCAGCGAGAATGATGTAGAGGGTGCCAGGTACTGGACTACCCAGGTGGATGCTGAATTCGCCAGGACATCAGGCGATGAGATTCCCCAATACGTCAACGGAACCTCCGACGAGCCTTTTGATGTAAGGTACTACACCTACGATGAACTCCCTGAAATTATCCGCGACTCCGTATACAACGCATCCACCGATGAGGTTTTTGGTCCCTATCGCGAAATGGAGACCTTCAAACTGTCCCGCGTAAATGATATCCAGATGCGCCCCGACTCAGTAAGGGTAAGGCATATCCTTCTCTCCAACCAGGCCTTTGGCGGAGACCGCCAGTTAATCACCCATACTGCAGACAGCCTGGTTAATGTGATCAATAACGGTGGCAACTTCAACCAGATCGCTCTTGAATATTCGTCCGATGAAAGTAACCGCGCCATTGGCGGTGACCTCGGTTGGTTTAAAGAGGGATTTATGGTCACTGAGTTCAACAATTCATGTTTTGAAAGCAAAACCGGGGATCTGGTAACAACTGAGACCCAGTTTGGAACACACATCCTCAGGATAGAGGATCAAAGCCGACCGGTTAAGAAGGTCCAGGTAGCCACCATCATCAGGAATGTTTACGCCAGTGATGAAACCAACCAGGACTACTATAACAGGGCTGTGAAATTCCGCGGTAAAGCGACCGACCTGGAAAAATTCACCGAACAGGCACGTGAATTTGGCCTGGACCCGAGATTTGCTCCCAACATCACAAAGGACCAACAGACCATTCCCGGAATCGAAGAACCCAAAAGCATTACCAAATGGGCCTATACTGCCGATCTCAACAGTGTAAGTAACATCTTCAGCCAGTCCAACGAAATATACATTGTGGCTGTTCTTACTGAAGCCCGTGAGGAAGGGTATGCTACACTTGAAAGCGTGAAAGCAGAAATTACCCTGACCGTTAAGAAAGAGAAGAAAGCTGAGGCTCTCGTGGCACAGTTAAATGAACAACTGGCAGGAGTGAGCGATCTCAACCAGTTCGGTGCAGCAAACAATGCTAACGTGGGTGAAGCCACACAAGTAAAATTTGCCAATACCTACGTTTCAGGAATCGGGCTGGAACCTTACATTGTGGGTGCTTCCATGTACCTTCCCATTGACCAGATATCTACACCCCTGGTCGGCGAGAGCGGAGTATTTGTGGTTGCAGTAAGCAACCGCACAGAACCGGAAGTAGGAGCATCAGAAACTGAAGCCATTAAATCAAGGCTCAAATACTCCCTCGAATCCAGAAGTAATTACGAGGCTTACAACGCACTGCTCGATGCAGCTGAAGTTGAGGATAACCGCCTCGATATCTTCTATAACTAGCTCACATATCTCAGCTCGCTCTGAACCTGCCTTCGGCAGATAAGGTCGCTTCACTGAAATATGCTCCCTTCAGCGAGGCAAGGGATATCATGGAGCTTCTAGTCCACGTTGTCGTGCAGATAGCCATTATCGGACTTCAACTTCGGGCCACCCTCCCCGTTCCCGTCATCGGTGAGGCGGTAGCGGGAGACCTCCTCGTCGTCTGAGTGCTTCCGCTTGTCGATGGCGACCTTTTTACGCACATAGGCTGGGACATTCTCCAGCTCCTCGATCTCCTCGTTGGCCTGTCCGGTGAGGATAGCTCGGTCGCGCAGTTTTTCGTGAGTCTCCTTCAGGACCTTAACCCGTTCAGCCATCTTCTTTTCATTATCCTCAGGGGTATCGGAAGACTGCTCCATGAGGATGTACTCCTCTGAATCCTTGTCCCTGATCCCGAAATCAAGGGATGCCTGCTCAAATCCACCAATCGGCTTCATCTCCCCGGCGACTGCATTGCTCCCGGGATCTCTCAGGGGCAGCTTGTGAATCTGTTTCTTCCCCACATAGACCTCCGGGATACTGTTCATCTTGAATCCCGTGGCAATGATGGTAACACTGATCTTATCACCCAGGGATTCGTCATTACCCATCCCCCAGATAAGGGTGGTATCCCGGGAGGTGGCACTGACCACATAATCAGTTATTTCGGAAATCTCATCCATGGTGATCTCCTCGGTACCCGAGGTGATGTTCAGCAGGACACTCCGGGCCCCGGTAATATCATTGTTGTTCAGCAATGGAGAGGTAAGGGCAGCAGCTATGGCCTCTTCGGACCTGTTCTCTCCGGAAGCGGTGGCAGAACCCATAATGGCCACGCCACTGTTGTTCATAACGGTCTGCACATCGGCAAAATCCACGTTAATGTACCCATGTACGGTAATGATCTCCGCTATACCCTTGGCTGCAATGGCCAGTACATCATCGGCCATATCAAATGCATTGCTCACCTTCAGGTTCCCGTATATTTCCCTGAGTTTCTCATTGTTGATCACCAGCAGTGAGTCCACATGGTCCTTCAGGGCGTTGATGCCTTCAATAGCCTGGTTGATGCGCTCGGGGCCCTCGAAACGGAAAGGAATGGTTACTATGGCAACAGTAAGTATTCCCATCTCTTTCGCGGCCTGGGCAATCACCGGGGCGGCTCCGGTACCTGTACCGCCACCCATTCCGGCGGTAATAAAGATCATATTGGTGTTGCTTGAAATCACCTCCTTGATCCGGTCCATGCTCTCTATGGCGGCCTCTCTTCCAACCTCAGCCTTGCTGCCGGCACCCTTCCCTTCGGTAAGGGCATCTCCCAGCTGGAGCTTAACAGTAACAGGGCTGTTATGAAGGGCCTGGGCATCGGTATTGCAAATCACAAAGTTCACATCCTTGATGCCTTTATTGTACATGTGATTTACCGCGTTGCTTCCGCCTCCACCCACACCAATCACCTTGATTGAAGATGATCGCTCGGGGGGCAAGTCAAAATTCATTAAATCTTCCATGGTTTCAAATTCTACATTTTTACATCGCTCTCATCAAAAATATCTTGAAGGGTGTTCTTCAGATTCTCGAAAATTTTCCCCTTCTTCAATCCCTTCCGGGAAGCTTTCTCCTGGTCGGCCTCAGAAACACCCTGCTCCTCCATTTCTGAAGCGGCATCGTTCTCCTCATCACCAATGACCATTTCCTCATTCGCCTCCTCATAGTACTCCAGACCTTTCAGAAGAAGTCCCACCGAAGTCGAGTACATGGGCTGGTTGATCTCCTCAGATGTTTCAGCCACCATCATTTCGCCAGGGAAACCGATCCTTACATCCATCCCTGTTTTAAATTTCACCAGCTGATTCAGGTGCTTCAGCATGGAGCCCCCCCCGGTGAGAACGATACCGGCACTCAGCTTATCCATGAATCCGGAGTTCTCTATCTCATAGCTCACAGCATCGATGATCTCCTCCATCCTTGACTGTATGATATAAGCAAGGCTTTTAAAGCTGATCTCCTTGGGATCCCTTCCAGAAATTCCGGGGATGGTAACTACCTTATCCTCCTGGGCCAGGTCGCCCAGTGCGGAACCATACTGCATCTTCAACGATTCTGCCTGCCTTTGAAGGATGGCGCAGCCCTCCTTGATGTCGCGGGTAATCACATTTCCGCCAAAGGGAATGACCGCCGTATGCCTGATCACTTCGTCATAGTAAACTGCCACATCAGTAGTTCCGCCACCTATATCCACCAGCGCCACCCCTGCTTCCTTCTCGTCATCTGTGAGAACGGCCGCACTGGATGCCAGCGGCTCCAGTACCAGTTGTTTCACATCCAGGCCAACCCTGTTGATACATTTCCCGATATTCCTGGCCGAGGAGGTCT
Source organism: Bacteroidota bacterium (assembly GCA_024244665.1). Next base: position 43,689 of record JAAEOI010000654.1, read on the forward strand.
GGCCGATCACAATATGAAAATTGGCTTCAAGCCTTTTCCCGAACATCCCGATGGGGTTCTTCACCCCTGTTTCGTTGTCCACGATGAAGTTCTGAGGAAGTACATGAATAATTTCCTCGCCAACATCCACGCGGAGCTTATTCATATCATCAATAAGGATCTGGACATCATCACGGGTAATCTCATCCTCGTAGGAGTCCCGATTGATGTAACCCCGGTTCGGAATGGACTTGATATGCTGACCGGCGATGCCCACAAAAACCTCGTTAAACTTGATGCCCGATTGTTCCATCGCCTCCGACGATGTGGTCTGAATCGCGTTTACAGTCTCCTCGATATTGAGGACGACACCTCGCTTCACCCCTTTGGATACAGTCTGACTGATTCCCAGGACCTCAAGCTTGCCCTGGTCGCTCAACCGTCCCACCAGGCTCACGATCTTCGTGGTCCCGATGTCAACTGCAGCTACTATTTTTTCGTTTGTTGCCATAGTTTTACCGTTTAGTACATATTACTTGATTCGTATATTTCAAATTGATGGTTTCATAGGTATTCCACCCCTCCGTCGAAAGCCCCTGCCTGTATAGAAGCTCAAGGTTCCTCAACTTCTTTTCCCACTGGTCCATAGTGCCCAGTAGAATGTGGTGTGCCCCCACGCGCGGTATTAGCTCATACTCTCCAAGGGCATTAACATAGATCTGTACAACCTGGTCATACCAGAACTGATTGTCGGCCAGGTAGGTGCAAAACTGGAATATCTCTTCCAGATTCAGTCCAGTGTAAGCCTCTCCCGGCGATTTGGGAAGCTTGCCCGATGCCAGCATAATCAGAGGTGTGAACCGGTCCGATAAAGGGAGCACCTTCCCTTCTGTATCAAGGTAGTAACCCCTGCTGCCCGCTGGCAGGATACGTACCAAGGGTACGCGCTGCTCCACCAAAACCTCCAGTCTGCCCGACACATCTTTACTTACCTCTGCGTTCCTGATGTACGGATTCTCCTCCAGAAGATGCTCCAGGCTCCTTGTATTGATCTGCGCCAGTGGATATCCACGGATCTCTATTCCGGACGACTCTATCAGGGAGCGTACCTCACTCCGGGTCACAAACCGATTGTTCACTGTATCCTGAAGGATCACATCAATGCGGTTGCAGAGGACCTCCTCTGACTCTCCCGACACAAAGCCCATCACCACCACAAACCATGTAGCGATCCCCAACCATGTCATTATAGGTGCGACTTTCCGCATTACTTTCTTTCCATCCAGTTTTTAATGGGTGAAACAAACTGGTTAATATCTCCTGCCCCCATGGTTACCAGCAAAGAGGGCTCCTGCTCCATAAGTACTTTCATTAACTGCTCCCGTGTCACCAGGTACTTCTCGTTCATCTCTACCTGGTCGAAGATCAGAGAGGAGGTCACGCCAGGAACCGGCTCCTCCCGCGCTGGATAGATCTCCATCAGAATTAATACATCGAGAAGCCCCAGACTCTCTGCAAACTGTGCTGCGAAATCCCTGGTTCTGGAGAAGAGGTGGGGCTGAAAAATTCCTGTTAGCTTTTTCCCCGGGAAGAGTTGCCTGACCGATGTGAGAAATGCCCTGATCTCCACGGGGTGGTGTGCATAATCGTCAATGTAGATCCGCTCTTCATTGTGAACCTGCAGATCGAAGCGCCTCTCCACACCCTGGTAATCAGAAAGATTCCTGGCTATGGTCTCGGGTGTTAATCCCAGCTGGTGGGCCATTGCAATGGCTGCAACAGCATTTTCAACATTTAGCCGGCCGGGAAGGCCAAGGCTGATACCGGGGATGATCTCCTCTGGGGTCATCAGTGAAAAGCTGGTGCCGATACCCAGCGGAACCATTTCAATGGCGTGGTAATCGGAACCGGGATCCTCCAGTGAATAGGTAAAGCACTCCACGTGATCGGGTATTTCGGGTGTAAGGCCATACTTATGAATCAGCTTCCCCTTCTCCCGGATCTGTGCAATATAGGATTCAAATCCCCTCCTGATGTTCTCCTCCGTATGGTAGATATCCAGGTGATCGGCATCCATAGAGGATACCAAGGCAATTTCAGGAAAAAGAGCAAGGAAGGAGCGGTCAAATTCATCGGCTTCGGCAACGATTATGGTGGAAGCGGGATCGAGACAGAAGTTGCTTCCGGTGTTTTTACTGATCCCCCCCAGGAAAGCGTTACAGCCCAGGTTCGATTTGTGCAGGAGGTGAGCAAGCATTGTAGAGATGGAGGTTTTACCATGAGTGCCCGCCACTCCAACTCCCCTGCCGGTATTGAATATCTCACCAAGGGCAGCAGAGCGTTTAATAACCCGGAATCCGCACTTCCTGAAATAGTTAAGCTGATGATGATCCTCCGGTACGGCAGGGGTGTATATCACCAGTGTCCGGTCGGGATTCCGGAACGCCTCAGGGATCAGCACCGACCGGTCTTCAAATTGAATCTTAACTCCTTCACGAGAGAGCTGGTCGGTGAGAGGGGTAGATACCCGGTCATAACCGGCCACCTTTTTGCCCTGGCTCACAAAGTAGCGTGCCAGCGCACTCATCCCGATGCCCCCGGCTCCAATAAAATAGACGCTATCCAGATTTGCCCAGATCATTTTGTTTCCATCAGTTTAGTCACCTCCGCCGCTATCCTTTCTGCGGCATTGGTGATTCCCAGTTGTTTAATATTCTCAGACAGCTCCTGCTGTCTCCCGTCATCCCCAAGCAACTCAAGCATGGCATCCACAAGACCCGCCTCAGCCTCCTGGTCAGGAATCATCACTGCCGCGTTCTGTCCGGAGAGTGCTTCAGCATTCTTTGTCTGGTGATCCTCCGCCACATTGGGTGAGGGAACCAGGATCACCGGTTTCCCGATGACACAAAGTTCGGATATGGAGATCGCCCCTGCCCGGGATACAATCACATCGGCCGCGCCGTATGCCCGATCCATCCTTGAAATAAAGGGTAATACCCTGACATTTTTCAGCCCCGATCGTGCCACCTGCTCTTCAATCTCATTAAAACTGTTCTTCCCGCACTGCCAGATCAGCTGAAGATCTCCCCGGCCCAGCTTCTCCAATCCTCCCAGCAAGCTTCGGTTCAGAGTCCTGGCCCCCAGGCTGCCTCCCACAACCATGCATGTTTTCCTGCCATCTTGCAGTCCGAATTCCTTCAGGTCGGCCGTCCTTTCGGAGGAGGGTTTCACCAGGTGCTGACGGATGGGATTGCCTGTCAAATGAATTTTTCCGGCAGGGAAGTAGCGCTCCATCCCTTCATAAGCCACACAAATGGTCCTGGCTGACCTGGCCAGCAGTCGGTTCGTTACACCTGCGTATGAGTTCTGCTCCTGGATCAGGATCGGGATGCCCCGCCGTGCTGCTGCTTTCAGTATGGGACCGCTGGCATACCCTCCAACACCAACTGCCACGTCCGGATTGAAATGCCTGACAATCCGCCGCGACTTCAACATGCTTGTTGCGAGCTTTTGGAAAAACGATATATTCTTCAGGGTCAGCCTTCTCTGGAAACCTGCCACTGGCAAGCCCTCGATAGCATACCCAGCTTCCGGCACTTTTTCCATCTCCAGCCGCCCCCTGGCGCCCACAAACAGGAACTCTGCCCCCGGATGCATCTCCTTCAGGGCATCAGCAATGGCTATGGCCGGGAACACATGTCCGCCGGTTCCACCCCCTCCAATGAGGATCCTGTATGATTGCTCCTTACCCATGTTCATCAAACTCTGTTCTTGTTCTCTTTTCGCTCTTCTTCCCCTTCTTCCCGCTGGCCACATGTCCTGCACCACTGCTTGCTTCATCATCAACAAGCGGTCCGGCCGCTTCATAGATTGGCCTCTCACTCTCTTCTCCTGGTTGATCATCTGATTCACCAGGATCCTGATTTTGTATCCTGGTCTCGTCTGTGCCCCAGCTCACCGAAAGAATCATACCTGCTGCCATGCTGGTGAAGATGATGGACGAACCACCCATACTCACCAGCGGCAGGGTCTGTCCTGTTACCGGCATCAGTCCCACAGCAACTGCCATATTGATAAAAGCCTGCAGCACCAGCCCCATGGAGAGGCCAAATGCAAGGAAGGCACCATAGGTGCTCCGGCTTCGCCGGATGATCAGTCCGGCCCTGTAGAAGAGCCACAGGTAGAGGGCCAGCACAAGAATCCCCCCAATCAGGCTCCCGTACTCCTCTATAATAATGGCATAGATAAAGTCTGAATAGGGGTGCGGAACAAGGTTCCGCTGGGTGCTGTTCCCGGGCCCTTTCCCAAACAGTCCGCCCTGTACGATGGCCACCTTGGCCTGGTCTGCCTGATAGCTGTCTCCCTCTCCGTTTACGAAGGACTCAATTCTGTTTTTCCAGGTGGTAGTGCGTCCCTCCTTACCCAGCATTGCAGATCCCCCAAGAAAGATGGCAAAGGCAAAAACCCCTGTAAATATCATCAACGCCAGGTACTTCACAGGAATCCTGGCCACAAACATCAGGGAGAAAGCGGTCAGAAAAACCAGCGCTGCGGTAGAGAAGTTGGCCGGCAGGATCAATCCGCAAATCCCCACAATGGCAATGGTAACTTTACCAAACACCTCTTTGAAATCACCAATATTGTTCTGGTTCACCGAGAGCACCTTGGCCAGGTACATAATCAGGGCGATCTTGGCAAAATCGGAGGTCTGAATGGTGAAGGATGTTCCCGGGATCTGTAGCCAGCGCGTGGCGTCATTGATGTTTTCTCCGGCCACCAGCGTAAGGATCAGAAGCGGGATTGCCAGCCAGAGTGCCACCACAGAGAGACGGCTGAAGACCTGGTAGGGAACCAGGTGTATAAAAAAGATTATGACCAGCCCCAGCAGGATGAACCTGAACTGCCTGAGGAGGTAGTACATGGTATCGCCTCCACGGTACTGGTAAGCCAGTGATCCGGTGGAGCTGTAAACCGACAACAGGGAGATCACCAGCAGGATCAAAATCACCAGCCAGATCACCTTATCACCCTTTATGTACCTCTTTATCTTCATTTACCTTTTAAACTTCGCACTGAGCACTGAGCACTGAGCACTGTCCACTGAGTACTGAGTACTGTCCACTGAGTACTGTATTGTACTTATAAACTACGAACAGCAGCCTTGAACTGCCTGCCGCGATCCTCAAAACTCTCAAACAGATCGAAGCTGGCACAGGCCGGTGATAGCAGGACTGTCTCTCCATCGTTAGCCAGGTAGTAGGCCGCCTTAACAGCATCATCCATACTCCCGGACTCCACAATTGATTCTACTTTACCGCTGAAGGCGCTGATCACCTTCCTGTTGTCCTTACCAAGGCAGACGATGGCCTTTACCTTATTTTCCACCAGGTTAGAAAGTTCGCTGTATTCGTTTCCCTTGTCAATACCGCCCACGATCCAGACCATATTTCCCTTCACGCTCTCCAGAGCATACCAGGTAGCATTCACGTTGGTTGCCTTGGAATCGTTGATGAAATTGATCCCGTGCACCTTGGTTACCGTTTCCAGCCTGTGTTCCACCCCCTGGAAATCCATCAGGGCCTCCCGGATCACTTCGTTACGTATTTTCAGGACATTGCCGGCAATTCCCGCGGCCATGCTGTTATAGGTATTGTGCTTCCCTTTCAGGGAGAGTTCCTCCACTGACATGGAGAAGTCCACATCGTCGAATTCGATGTGCATGTGCCGATCCTCCTCAATCCAGGCCACATCGTGCTCTTTCTTCTGATAGGCAAAGGGCAGTTGCTGTGCCTTGGTAACAATTTTTTCAAGTTCCTTGATGGTGATTTCGTCATCGGAGCAAAAGACAAAATACTCATCCTCGGTCAGGTTCTGGCTCACCTTGAATTTGGAATCAATATAATTCTGGAAATCATAATCATAGCGGTCCAGGTGATCAGGAGTGATGTTGAGCAGTATTGCTATATCTGCCTTGAATTCATACATCCCGTCCAGTTGAAAGCTGCTGAGTTCAAGCACGTAGTAGTCGTACGCTTCCGTGGCTACCTGCAAGGCAAAACTGCGACCCACATTTCCTGCAATACCAACATTCAAGCCGGCTTTTCTCATCATGTGATGAATCAGCGAGGTGGTGGTGGTTTTCCCGTTGCTGCCTGTGATGCAGACTTTCCTGGCATTGGTATAGCGGCCTGCAAACTCAATTTCCGAAATAATCGGGATCTCCTTCTTGCGCAGAAGCTTCACAATGCTTGCACTTTCCGGGATACCGGGGCTCTTGATCACATGCGTGGCATTCAGGATCATACGCTCGGAATGCCCGCCCGACTCGTACAGGACCTGGTACTCATCAAGCAACTCCCGGTAAAATGGTTTAATCTTACCCGCATCTGAAACAAAAACATCAAATCCCTTCTGCCGCGCCAGTATGGCTGCTCCTGTTCCACTCTCTCCTGCTCCAAGGATGACAATGCGTTCTCTTTTTTCCATAGGTTATGTGTCGTTTAATTTATCTCATCTTCAGTGTTACAATGGTCATCACCGCCAGCAGGACCCCTACAATCCAGAACCTGGTAACAATTTTTGGTTCGGGAAATCCCCTCTTCTGGTAATGATGATGAATGGGCGACATCAGAAAAATCCTGCGCCCCTCTCCGAATTTTCTTTTGGTTTGCTTGAAATAACTCACCTGCAGGATCACCGAAAGGCTCTCCACCAGATAGATCCCGCACAGGATGGGTATCAGCAGCTCCTTGCGTATAATCACAGCGAATACCGCGATGATCCCGCCCAGTGCAAGGCTGCCCGTATCGCCCATGAATACCTGGGCCGGGAAGGAGTTATACCAGAGAAAGCCGACGGTGGCTCCCACAAAAGCACCGGCAAAAATCACCAGCTCTCCGGTAAAGGGTATGTGCATAATATTCAAGTAGTTGGAATATATGGCATTACCCGACAGCCAGGCCAGGATCCCAAGGGTTACCCCGATAATGGCGGCCGACCCCGTGGCCAGCCCGTCCAGTCCGTCCGTTAAATTGGCGCCGTTCGAAACGGCGGTCACAATGAAAATTACCGCCAGTATAAAGATGATCCAGACCAGGGGGTCGGCATACTTCCCGGTAAACCACACCAGCCAGGCGTAGTCAAATTCGTTATTCTTCATAAACGGGATGGTGGTCAACAGCTTTTTGTGTTCCTGGACCACATAGAGATTTCCTCCCTGGTCCACCTGCATCTCTTCCGACTTGTATTCGGGGAAGTTGTCGTCGGTAATGATAATCCGCTCCCTGATCTTCACATCATCGCTGAGATAGAGGGTCACTGCAACAATCAGTCCCAGCACCACCTGTCCGATAATCTTGAATTTTCCCCGCAAGCCCTTCTTATTCTTTTTGAATACCTTGATGTAGTCATCCACGAAACCGATGATCCCCAGCCATAGCGTAGTGACCAACATCAGGATGATATAGATATTGGTAAGATCGGCAAAGAGCAGCACCGGGATCACGATAGACGCAAGGATGATCACCCCGCCCATGGTGGGTGTTCCCTGTTTTTGCGACTGGCCCTCCAGACCCAGATCCCTGACCGACTCACCGATCTGTTTGCTTTGAAGCAAGCTGATGATCCTTTTGCCTATGATCATGGAGATCACCAGGGAGGTGATCACAGCAAAAGACGCCCTGACCGTGAGGTACTCAAACATTCCGGCCCCCGGGAAATCAAACTGCTCAAGGTATGTAAACAGATGGTAGAGCATTCTGTCTTAGTTTAGATTTTGTTTTAAAACCAGCATATCATCAAAGGGCATCTTTTTGTTTCCAATGACCTGGTAGTTCTCATGCCCCTTCCCTGCTATCAGGATAATATCTCCCGCTCCAGCCAGCATGCAAGCCGTACGGATGGCCTCTTCCCGGCTTATGATCCTTAATACCTTCTCCCTGGCCGCGGAGGGTACCCCCTCCATCATCTCATCCAGTATACTATCAGGATCTTCTTCCCTGGGATTATCTGAAGTGAGGATTACCTTATGGCTAGCCTCGGTAGCAATCCGTGCTATCTGGGGCCGCTTGCCCTGATCCCTGTTCCCGCCGGCACCCACAACGGTAATCACCTCTCCACCGAAAATATTGACCTCCCGGATGGTCTCCAGCACATTGCTCAGCGCATCGGGGGTGTGTGCATAATCCACCACCCCGGTCACGCCCTTCTCCGAATGAAAGGACTCGAACCGGCCCTTCACAGGGTCTGCATTACTCAGTTCTGTGAGAACGTCATCGGGAACCTGACCTGAAAGGACTGCTGCACCATAAGTACCGAGCAGGTTACTTGCATTAAACCGGCCGGGCAGTTTCACCCAGACCTCTTTTCCGTTAATCTCAAGGGATGAACCCTCCATGATCATTTCCCTGATCCTGCCCCTGAATTCACCAGCCGAGCGGAGCGCAAAAACATGTTTCTCTGCCCTGCAGTTCTGCAACATCACCTGCCCGTTTTTATCATCCCCGTTCACCAGTGCCCAGGCACTTGAAGGAAGGTGGTCGAAAAACCTCTTCTTCACATCCAGGTAGCTCTTAAAGTCTTTATGATAATCGAGATGATCCCGGGTCAGATTTGTGAATACCCCCCCGTTAAAATCGAGTCCCGATATGCGATCCTGGTCAATGGCATGGGATGAGACTTCCATGAAACAATAACCACAACCCGACTCCACCATCATCCTCAGGTAGGCGTTAATCTGAAGCGGATCTGGTGTGGTGTGGGTTGCTGGGAACTCCTCCTCACCGATCACCACCCTGATGGTCGATAGCAGGCCGGCCCTGAAGCCAAGAGAGGTATGGACCTGGTGAAGCAATGTGGCGATGGTGGTCTTCCCGTTGGTTCCGGTGATCCCAACCATGTGAAGGTCCCTTGAGGGGTGTGCGTAAAATGCAGAGGCCATTAGGGCCAGCGCCTCTCTTGGGTTCTCCGATTTCACCCAGGTAATTTCAGCATGCCCCTCCAGGGGCTCCTCTTCGGATACAACAACCACAGCGCCCGATGCGATTGTCTGTGGTATATAATCATGCCCGTCTGAACCGGTTCCGCGTATGGCCACGAACAGGTCACCCGGTACCACCTTTCTGGAGTCGAAGCTGATCCCCGAAACCTCCTTTGCGGTTGAGCCCGTGATCTTCACGACTTCCAGTTCCTGTATGATCTCTTTCAGTTTCACTATCCCTCTTTAATGCTCATGTTCAAGCGCACCTCCATGCCCCTGCTGATCCGTTCCCCGGCCCGGACCGATTGCCGCCTGACAGTGCCCCGTCCGTTCACGACTACCCTGATTCCGCTGCTCTCAAGCAGGTAGAGTGCATCCTTCAGTCCCATGTCAACCACATTGGGTACCAGGGCGTCGGGAATTACCCGTTTGCTGAGGAGCATCCCCTCCGGGGTGCTTTTGGTGGAAACCCACCCTCCCATCTCCTCACCCGAATGAATGGGAAGGTCCAGGTAGCTGAATGCCTGCTCAAGTGGCTCCCGCCTTCCGCTTTTGGAATAGGGAACCTGAATATCATTCTGTGTCAGTTCAACACTGTTGTCGTGCATATCATACTCCCGCACATAAATCCGGTCGGTGACCGACCTGAAAATGGGGCCTGCCACCAGGTTGCCGTAGTAAATGTGCTTTGATGGCGCATTGACCACCACAATGCATGAGTACTTGGGATTGCCGGCAGGAAAGTAGCCGACAAACGAGGCCTGGTAGAGTGACTTGGTATATCCCTCCTTACTGAGTGAAACCTGAGCTGTACCGGTCTTGCCGGCAATCTGGTAGTGACTGTTGGAGAGGTTCCTGGCCGTTCCGTTATTCACCACTCCCTCCATCATCGTCCTGATCTGGCCCAGGGTCTCCTTCGAGCAGATGTGGTTGTTGATCACCTCGGGCTGGAACTTCCTGACCACCTTTCCGTGGGAACGCATCTCCTCCACGAACATGGGCTTCACCATGGTTCCGTTATTGGCAATGGAGTTGTAAAATGCAAGGATCTGCAGCGGGGTCATGCTCACTTCATACCCGATGGAAATCCATGGCAGGGAGAGCCCCGACCACAACTCACTGTCGGTATACTTAATATTCGGCTTCCCTTCACCCCGGATCCCGATCTCCAGTTTCCGGTTAAGCCCCATTTCGTAAAGCCGGTCCACAAACTGTTCCGGTCTTTTCTTGTAATTTTCATTCACCAGGGTGGAGATTCCCACATTTGAAGAAACCTCGAAAGCATGCTGGACGGTTATTTTGCCCAGGCCCTCATCCCCGCTGTCCTCCATTTTCTGACCGTAATAATGGGTAACCCCGTCACCTACATCCACAATATCATCGGGTTTTACATACCCGTCCTCAAGCAGGGCTATCATTGAAGCCAGCTTGAAGGTTGATCCCGGCTCAGTGCTTTCGCCAATGGCATAGTTGTAATCCTCACGGTAGTTGCCATCATCTCCTAAGGCCAGGTTGGCAATGGCACGTATTTTACCGGTCTTCACCTCCATAAGCACCACCGTTCCGTGGTCGGCCCCGTGCCTGAGCAGCTGGGTATGGAGTGCATTCTCGGCCACATCCTGCAGGTCCACATCGATGGTGGTCACAACATCATACCCATCCTCCGGCTCAATTTCATTGGCATCGTTAATGGGCATCCATATGTCGCCCCGGATCTTCCTCATGAGACGGTAGCCTTCCACTCCTTTCAGTTCAGATTCATATGCCCCCTCTATCCCCACAACACTCCGCAGATCGCCACTCATGGTGTAACCCACCGTCCTGGCAGCAAGCATCCCGTAGGGCCTTACCCTTTTGTTGGACTGGATATAGAGGACCCCACCCTTGAATCGACCCTGGTCGTAAATGGGAAACTCCTTAACCTTCTGCAGCTGGGTATAGGTCACTTTCCTCTTGACCAGGAAGTAGCGCTCACCCTTTTCACGTGCTCTTACCAGCTCCCTTTTGTAAGTGGACCAGTGACGGTCCTTGAATTGAGTGGAAAGAGCTTTGGAGAGACCATCAATCCCACTGTAAAAAATCTCATCGGTGAACGATTCGGATTTAAAATCCATTCTGATCTCATAGAAGGGAACCGATACAGCAAGCAGGCGGTTGTCGGATGAATAGATATTGCCCCGGTTGGGCGCAATCACCTTATGGCGCACCGTACTGTTCTCCTCCTGTGCCCATTTATCCTTTTCGAAAAACTGCAGATGGAGGGCCTTGGCAAAAATAAGCAGTCCCACCACCAGCATCAGGATATAGACCAGTGAAGCACGTATCAGTATGTCCCGTTTCAATGACATCTTATTCGTCTGTATCGATCAGTTTTTTCGGTGGTTCAAGATTCTCTTCCAGTCCTAACTCATAACGGTTTACCAGCCTCACAACTTCACTCTGCCGGCTGATTCTCACCAAATCGGACGAGATGGTGATGGACTGGGCCCTCAGCTCCTTCACATCGCTCTGAAGGCGGCTTAGCCGGATCACCGTTTTTTCAGCATGATTCCGGTTGGCTATGGAGAGGAAAGCAACCAACACCAGCAGAAGGATAAAGCGTGACTGCTTTATGACCGTTTTGCGTGTGAGCACGTTCCCGTCAATCAGGTCGCGAAGCACAAACGGCTTCCCGCCTTCTTCCAGGGAGGTGTCAAATTCTACTTTCTTTTTCTCTTTCACCATTATTCTACTCTTTCTGCAATTCTCAGTTTTGCACTTCTGGCCCTGTTGTTCTCCTCCAGCTCCTCCGGGCCCGGGGTAATCACACTGCGGTTAACCAGCTTCCAGGGGGTCTGGGGCCGGCCATAAAAGTCTTTGGCTATCTCACCCTCAAGGTTCCCCGAACGCATAAAGTTCTTCACCAGTCGATCCTCAATTGAGTGGTAGGTGATCACCACCAGCCTGCCATCCGGCCCCAGCACATCGGTGGTCTGAAGCAGCATCTCTTTCAATGCATCCATCTCGGCATTTACTTCGATCCGAAGCGCCTGGTATACCTTTGCCAGGAACTTACTTGGTTTCCCCCGCGGGATATACTTTTTAAGCGCCTCCTCCAGGTCTACCGTGGAAGACAACGGCCGCTCCTTCCGTGCAAGATCCACCGCAGCAGCCAGTGCCCTGCCATTGCTAAGCTCCCCCCAATTCCTGAAAACCACTGTCAGCTCTCTTACGGTATAAGAGTTTAATACCCGGGCCGCAGTGATTTTACCACGCACATCCATGCGCATATCAAGACCTGCATCCGATTTAAATGAAAATCCCCTTTCAGGAATATCAATCTGGTGAGAAGAGATACCCAGGTCAGCCAATATTCCGTCTACCTTCTCAATGGCGTGGTATCTCAGGTAATTTCTTAAATATCTGAAGTTTGCCCCGACAAAGGTCACCCGCTTATCCTCCGGAACATTGGCAAGTGCGTCCTCATCCTGGTCGAAGGCTACAAGCCTTCCTTTTGTTTCCAACTTTTTTAGAACTTCGAGAGAGTGCCCCCCTCCACCAAAGGTCAGATCTACGTAAATGCCCCCTGGTCTGATATTCAATCCTTCTATGCTTTCATGCAACAGTGCGGGCCTGTGATAGCACATTATGTATCCGGTTCGTCAAATGTTCCTCCTAAAATCTTCTCAGCCATGGCTGCAAATTCATCATCGACATCGCTCACACCAACATACTTCTCAGAAGCCCAGATCTCAATCTTCCCTGACTGTCCGGCCATCACCACTTCTGCCCCGATCTCTGCATACTCCAGCAATCTTTTAGGAATCAGCATCCGGTTGTTGGCATCCAGGGAAACATCGGCTGTACCAGAAAAAAACATCCTCAGAAAACGCGCATGCTCCTTGTTGTATGGATTGGTCCTGGCCCGGATGATCTTGTTCTGACGCTCCCACTCCTCCATGGGGTACATAATCAGGCATGGCTCAAACACATCCCGCTTCAGCACAAAACCGTCCTGGAGGGCCTCCCTGATCTGCTTTTTGAAAGCAGCAGGAAAGGAGAGCCTCCCTTTCGGGTCAAGTCTGACCGTATAGTCTCCGATGAATGTAATCATAGGGTTTCTGCGGGTTTAAGCGTAAAAATAGCACTTTTTAACCACTTTGCTCCATTTCACCCCACTTTTTCCCACTTTGTTAATAACTTCCAGACGAGGGTACCCGGGATTTTTTTAATACTTTTGTGGTTCAAATGGACGAAGCAACGCACAAAAAGAATTTCAAACCCATCATCCTCTGTGACATGTTCATGGATAATATTCTCAGCCTTGGGAGATTGATTCCCATACATGTATCAGGCGGGTGCTCCGATTTCTTCTACAACCTGTCAAATTTCAGAAAATTCCCGGGCATCAAAGCTAACCTGGAGATGTTCTTCCTCCCCAATGAAACTTATAAACACCGGAATAAGCATTTTTTTCTCCCTTTCGACAAACGATTCACTCCCATGGAGTGGGCACTGTTTGTGAAGGATCATGTATACATCATTGCTGAGGACCCGGAGAGAGTTCAGCTACATTAAAAAATAAGTCCACCATCATGCCCATGAAGGATATCATACCTCCCGTGCCTCTTGAAGCCCTGAAAGATGAGCTTTCGCAGGAGAGGTTTATCAGGAAGACCAACAAGGCTGGAAACAAGATCTACATTATTAATGCCGGCAACGCTCCCAATACCATGAGGGAGATAGGAAGGCTAAGGGAGCTCTCATTCCGCCATGCGGGGGGGGGGACCGGGCTGGAGTGCGACCTGGACGAATACGATACCGGGGAGGATTCCTACCAACAGCTGGTTGTCTGGGACCCGGAGGAACAGGCCATCCTGGGAGGCTACCGCTTCATCCTCTGCGACTCAAACAGATGTATAAAGGATGGGGAAATACGCCTGGCCACCTCCAAACTATTCAATTTTTCGGAACAGTTCCTCACCGAGTACGTTCCCCAAATGATCGAACTGGGTCGCTCTTTTGTACAACCCAAATACCAGTCGACCCAGCTGCGCCGCAAGGGTATATATGCACTTGACAATTTATGGGACGGACTGGGTACTCTGACGCTTGACTACCCTGAGAAAAAATTCATGTTCGGGAAGGTTACCATGTACCTCCACTACCACCAGATGGCCAGGGACATGATCCTCTTCTTCCTGAACAAACATTTCCCTGACACCGAGGAACTGGTCATTCCGAAAGAGTCTCTGAAGATGGCCACTGACAGGGCCAGGCTCACCGCAATTTTTACCGGTCAGGATTACTCGGAGGATTATAAGATCCTCTCCAAGGAGGTCAGGGCATGTGGCGAGAACATTCCCCCGCTGATCAATGCCTACATGAATCTCTCACCATCCATGAGAACCTTTGGAACCGTATTGAACCGCGGGTTTGGGGATGTGGAGGAGACCGGAATCATGATCACACTGAACGATCTCTATAAGGCAAAGATTGAACGACATGTAATGAACTACATGCCCAAGCAACTGATGAAGATTAAAAGCATCCGGAGGCGCGACTTGAAGCTGGAGCGACTAACAAGAAGATTTCACTTTAATAAAAAGTGACTTAATAGGCACGTGTATTTACCCCGTGTATGTAGTTCAGAAATGCATTACTGGCTACCTTATTCCCACCGGGCGTAGGGTAATCGCCGGTAAAATACCAGTCCCCTTTATCATCGGGAACCGCCTCATGCAGGTTCTCAATGCTCTGATAAACAATGTTGACTTCAGCCTTAACATCTGAATCGGTAAGCATCTCGGAAATCTTCAGGCTAATCTGTTCAGCGGTAAAGGGTTTGTATATATCCTTCACATAATTGACATACTCCTCTTTGGGAAGGTCTTTCTGCATGTTGCACTTCTTATACACCTCGTTGATCACATGCTCCATCTCGTTCTCTTTAAGCAACTCCATGGCCGCCTGGAAAGCAATGAAATCACCCAGCTTGGCCATGTCAATCCCGTAGCAGTCAGGATACCTGATCTGTGGCGAGGATGAAACCACAACTATCTTTACGGGATCGAGCCTGTCCAGGATCTTGATAATGCTCTGTTTCAGGGTAGTGCCCCTGACAATGCTGTCGTCAATAATCACCAGGGTGTCCTTTCCGCGGCGAAGCGATCCATATGTAACATCGTACACATGGCTCACCATATCCTTGCGCCCCTTATCCTGGGAAATGAAGGTCCTCAGTTTCAGATCCTTAATTGCCACTTTTTCAATACGGGCGTGCTCGGTCATGATCTTCAGCACCTCCTCCTGATCGCAGCTTCCATTCAGTTTCTTCAGCTTCTCCCACTTTTGAAGAATTGTGTGGTCCTCCACCCCCTTCACCATCCCGTAAAAGGCTGACTCGGCTGTATTCGGGATGAAGGAGAAGACGGTATTATCCATATCATTATCGATGGCTTTAAGAATATCAGGAACCAGTAGCTCACCCAGCTTTTTTCGCTCACGGTAGATCTCACGGTCCGAGCCCCTGGAAAAGTAGATCCTCTCGAACGAACAGGACTTCTTCTCCTCCTCTTTCCTGATTCGCTCCAGGGAGACCTCGCCATCCTTCTTTATCACCAGGGCATGTCCCGGCGGCAACTCTTTTACAGCGTCAAATTTCAAATTCATTGCAGTCTGGATCACCGGCCTCTCAGAGGTCACAATGACAATTTCTTCATCCTGGTAATAATAGGCAGGCCTGATGCCCCACGGATCGCGCATGGCAAACATATCACCATGGCCCATCATGCCGGCAACCGTGTAGCCGCCGTCCCAGTATTTGCTGGCCTCTCCAAGAACTTTTCCCACATCAAGCATTGTTCCGATGCGATCAGTAATATCACGGTTGCTGTATCCAAGCGACTTCTGCTCATCAAACAGTTTCTGATTCTCAGTATCCAGGAAATGCCCCACTTTCTCCAGCATGGTAACAGTATCGGAATTTTCCTTGGGATACTGACCAAGTTCGACCAGTCTATTGAAGAGCTCATCCACATTGGTCAGGTTAAAATTCCCGGCCATCACCAGGTTTCGTGTCCTCCAGTTGTTCTGCCGCATGACAGGATGGAGGTTTTCGGCGGAGTTTGATCCAAAGGTGCCGTAACGAAGATGGCCCAGGTATGCTTCAGCCACAAAGGGCAGGTGCCTTTTTGCCCACTGGGGATCAATAAAAGCTTCCGGAGAATCTCTCTCGGCATCGGCATACTCCTTATAGATCCCCTTGAATATTTCATTAATAGCCGAAGAACCATTCTCCCGCCGCCGGTTGAAATACTTCATGCCCGGCGGGGTATTCAGTTTCAGGCTCACCATTCCTGCCCCGTCCTGGCCCCTGTTCCTCTGCTTCTCCATCAGCAGGTACAACTTCTCCAAGCCGTATCTCCACGATCCATGGTTGAGCTGGTAATGCTCCAGGGGCTTCAGCAACCGCACCATTGCAATACCGCATTTATGCTTGATTCCGTCGATCATTGGATGTTAATATAAGCCTCCATGGGGAAGGAATTGGGAAATTTTCGATTAATCCTATCCTGCAGTTTTATTGCCTCACTTCGTGTCCTGCAGTCGCCTACATACACCTTAAAATAGACCCCATCATACCCGTCGTAGGCATCGATATCAGGAAAATTAGAGAGGAACCGGGCCCTGACACGCTGCTGCTGTTCCCTTGCTCCAATACCACTCTCGGAATAGATTCGTATCCGGTAACCAGGAACACCCTTTACCTTACTGCTCTGTATCAACAGCTTATAGTAGTTTGCCTCCAGCAGGGAGTCGGTTTCGATGCTTACCTGTCCCTCTGCGTTCTTCAGCTTTTCCAGCACATCCTCACCCGAACCTGATTGTCCCCACGAAATTGTGCCTGCATGGATTAAACAAATTATTAAAAGGAAAGAGAATTTCATGAGTAGTCTGCCCCTGTTTTTGCCCCACAAAAATAATCAAATTTGGATAAATTGATTACTTTCACTTCATGCAGGTGAAAAAAGGTGGAGAAAGACGTCGTAACGAAGTGTTTACAGGGCTTATATTGATCCTTGTGACCATCAGTTATATTACATCTTTGCTGCTGGATTTCAAATTTGTAAGCCCCTATGCCACCCTGCAGGAGGATCTGACCTATCTCGCCGAGCACATCCGGAACCAGAAAATAAGTTCCATTGCCTGGCTGGGCACTGCTGTGGTTACTGCCCTGGCCATCCCCTTTTACATCACACTTTTCAGGAAAAAACTAAGATTGTTGTCCTACCTGAACGGCCTCCTGATGCTTGCCGCATCGACCGGTTTCCTTTTGATGTCACTGGTGGGGCTGGATCTTTTCCATGATATTTCGGGGATCGTGGATGAAAGCATAGCACAGAGCGGGGACGAGTTGAAGCTGCAACTGCTGAACCAGTTCAGGAAGGAACAGCTTTACAGGCTCATGGGGAGCAGCTGTGTGGGAATATGGGCCCTTGGGCTGAGCCTGACCAGATTCAGGATCCCCCGGTTCCCAATGGTTTCAACTATTCTCCTTATGATTTCGGGTCCCGCCCTTGTTTTCTTCAACTGGTATGATCCCGATCACATTGGCCGTACCGGAGCAATGGCCGGAATTATCATTGGCATAACAATATTCTGTGTGCGCCTGATCAATAAGGGGATCTTCGATTAGTCCATCGCCTCGCTCACTTCGTCAGTGACCTCAAGGTTGTGTGATACTGCCTGAACATCATCATCGTCCTCGAACTCCTCAATGATCTTCATGATCTGAACAGATTGCTCAACAGTCAGCTCAATGTTATCGTTGGGAATGCGCTGGAGTTCAGCACTCTCGGGCTCAAGGCCCATCTCCTGAAGCTTTTTCTGCACGTTGTGAAACTCCTCCATGGGAGTTGTGATCATGAAGGTATCCTCTTCCAGTTCCACCTCTTCCACTCCTGCATCGATGATTTCCAGTTCAAATTCGTCGGGATCCATATCCCCTTTAGGAAGACTGATCACCCCTTTTCGCTCGAACATAAAGCCCAGGGATCCATTGGTTCCGAGGTTTCCGCCCCTCTTGTTAAAGATGGCACGAACGTTACTGACTGTGCGGTTGCGGTTATCGGTAAGAGAATCTACAATAACCCCGATCCCGTGAGGGAGCATTCCTTCGAAAGTGAGTTCCAGAAAGGAGGAGTTGTCCCTGTCGGCCTTGCTAATGGCCCTCTGGATGGTATCCTTGGGCATATTCAGCCCTTTGGCAGTCTGAACTGCGGATCGAAGTCTCGGGTTGGCCTCAATCTCTGAACCGCCTGTACTGGCAGCAACGGTAATCTCCTTAATAAGCTTGGTGAATAGTTTTCCCCGCCTGGCATCGTTCGCACCCTTCTTGCGCTTGATGGTTGACCATTTACTGTGTCCTGACATAGTATTGCATGATTTTCTACAAAACTAGCAAATTGCCGGCAAGCTGAAAAATGATTAGCGACTGATTACCTGAACTCCCCCGAATACCACGTCAACTTTGATGTTAATGCTGGCCGAATCGGGTCTCCATGAGTCACTTTCATACACCGTCGAACCAAATGCTGCCGTATTGCCATCGGGTAGCTCAGCTCCCGCAAAAACAGCATCGGCGGTGATCCTCACGGGTACATCACGGGGAATAATAATCTGGGTTCCCCCGAAAACAGTACTGATCTTCGTGTGGAAACTCCCTTTACTCAGATCCACATCGGTGAAGTCGTATACCCCTTTTCCAAAAAGCACCGTATACTCCTTATCCGGATCGGGATTATTATAGGTCCGTTCATTAAAAATCGTCTCCTCGGGATCAAAATGGCGGGCAGGTATGATGAACCGCCCGAACAACACCTTGATTCCCAGCAGAACCAGGAAAATTCCAACCAATACCTTGAAGACCGGAAAATCGATCTGAAATACCACCTTTATGATCAGTGCAACACCCAGTAAGAGTAAAAAAGCACCCCAAAATATACCTGCTCCCATTTTCATATGATTTTTAGATTTCATTGCTTATTGTTTCTTCTGCAATTATAGGGAGAAAACAACACCCCCGAAACAATTAATCGGCGAAGCGGGTTATTATGTCGGTAAATGGTCTCAATTTGACCTTAATTACTAAAAACTTCAGGTTCGTTTTTTAACTTTGCACACTGTGTCAAAAAGAAAACTATATATAGAGACCTATGGCTGCCAGATGAATGTGGTAGACAGCGAGGTTGTGGCAGCCATCCTGCGAAAGCAGGAGTACCAGGTGACTGAAGAGATCGGGGAGGCTGACCTGATCCTGGTTAATACCTGCTCCATCAGGGACAATGCAGAACAGCGCATCCGGACCAGGTTAAAGGAGTTTGGACGTATTAAGAAAGAGAACAAGGATGTCTCGGTTGGTCTTATCGGATGCATGGCCGAGCGGCTGAAGGAAAAGCTATTGGAAGAGGAGCCTGTGATCGACCTGGTGGTGGGACCGGATGCCTACCGTGAGCTTCCCGCCCTGCTTGCACAGGTTGAGAACGGCCAGAAAGGGATCGACACCCTCCTCTCCACCACCGAAACCTACGCGGAAATCAGCCCGGTGAGAATGGACAAGAACCAGGTCACATCCTTTGTGGCCATCATGCGGGGCTGTAACAACTTTTGTGCTTACTGCGTGGTTCCCGGGACCAGGGGCCGGGAGCGGAGCAGGGATCCGGAGACCATTATCAATGAAGCCACTGAACTCTTTAAGCAGGGGTACCGGGAGCTTACACTGCTTGGACAGAATGTGAACTCGTACAGATGGGGAGATAAGGAAGCGGGAGTGACCTTTGAGCAACTCCTTGAGTGGGTGGCCAGTATCGATCCGCTTTTCAGGGTCCGCTTTGCCACCTCACATCCCAAGGACATGTCCGATGATCTTCTGAAAGTAATGGCAGCTCATCCCAACCTGTGCAGTTCGATCCACCTGCCGGTACAGTCGGGAAGCTCCACGGTGCTTGAGCGGATGAAGCGCAGGTACAACCGGGAACACTACATGGAGAGGGTATCGGCCATTCGTAAAATGCTTCCGGGGGCAAGCATATCCACCGATATTATTTCAGGATTTTGCGGTGAGACCGAAGAGGAGCACCAGCAGACGCTAAGCCTGATGGAGTGGGCGGGGTATGACTTCTCCTACATGTTCAAGTACAGTGAAAGGCCTGGAACATTTGCAGAGATAAAGTTAAAAGATGATGTGCCCGAAAAGGTCAAAACCAGGCGACTGAATGAGATCATCGAATTGCAGAACAGGCTCTCTCTTGCAAGTAAGAAAAAGGATATCGGCCAGACCTATGAGGTCCTTGCCGAAGGGACCTCTAAAAAATCGGAGGAGCAGCTCTATGGCCGCACCTCCCAGAATAAGGTTGTGGTATTTCCCCGAAGATCGGTCAAACCGGGCGAGTATGTACATGTGAAAATCACCGACTGCACATCCGCCACACTGATCGGGATTATTAGTCCAGCACCAGCAGGATCTTCTCCCGGCTATTTTCGCAGCTGACAAAGGAGAATTTGCCCTCCAGTTCCAGCAGTATTACCAGCTCTTTTACATCGTCTGTCACATTACAGAGTTTGAACCGGCTGCCTGCTTCCCTGGCACAATCGGTGATCTCCATCAGTACTTCAAATCCTGAAGTGTCGATAAACCTGACTCCCTCCAGGTTGAAAATCACATCAGCGCCGGGCTCCTCAATGAGCTCCCTGAGCTGCTCCTTTACAAGGTCTGAGAAGAGGGTGTTAAGCCTGTTCACCTGAAACAGCTCCACCCAGTACTGGCTTCCTTCCTTCGCAATCTTTAACATTTCTATGGGTATCTAAAAATCAGCTGCAAAGTAATTCACATGCCATACATTTCACTAAAACCCGGCCTGAAGTTATCCACAAAAAATTGTGAAGAGAGGGGGCAAACCCAGAAAAGGGATAATTCTTAGTCTGTCTGAATAACCTATTCCGGCGGATTGGTTTTCAGGTAGAGTTCATCCAGCTGATCCCCTGAAATGGTGGAAGGGGTATCGATCATCACATCGCGGCCCGAATTATTCTTGGGAAAGGCAATCACGTCACGGATCGATTCGATCCCCGCAAACAGCGCTACCAGGCGGTCAAAGCCAAATGCGATCCCCCCGTGGGGAGGAGCTCCATAGCGGAAGGCACTCATCAGGAAGCCAAACTGCTTCCGGGCTTCTTCTGCTGTGAAACCCAGGTTGTCGAACATCTGGCTCTGCAGGGCCTCGTCGTGGATCCGGATGGAACCCCCGCCGATCTCAACACCATTGATCACCAGGTCATATGCTTTTGCCCTGACCTTAGCCGGATCGGTTCGGAACAGCTCCAGGTCCTCTTCATAGGGGCTTGTGAAGGGGTGGTGCATGGCATGGAAGCGGCCCGATTCTTCATCCCAATCCAGCAACGGGAAGTCAACCACCCACAGCGGCTTGAATATGTTGGGATCGCGAAGTTCCAGGCGGTTTCCCATTTCGAGCCTCAGCTCGCTCAGTGCTTTCATAGTCAACTTGCCTTCACCCGCCAGCACCAGTAACAGGTCTCCCGGTTTCGCACCGAACAGTTCAGCCCACTGCTTCAGTGCGGCTCCATCAAAGAATTTATCAACGGAAGACTTAAGGCTTCCGTCTTCGTTATATTTTACATAGACCAGTCCCTTCATCCCGATCTGCGGCCTCCTGACCCAGTCGGTGAGTGCATCCAATTGCTTTCGGCTGTACCCGGCACATCCTTCTGCACAGATACCACCCACATATTCAACCGTATCAAATACCTGGAATCCCTTGCCCTGGACAAGGGAGGTCATTTCTTCCAATTCCATACCAAAACGGATATCCGGCTTGTCGTTCCCATACCGGCTCATGGCCACGGAATAGTCCATTTTTGGAAACTCTCCTTCAATCTCCACATCCTTTATCGCCCTGAACAGGTGCCTGGTCAGCCCTTCAAAAGCTTCCAGAATATCATCCCGCTCAACGAACGACATCTCGCAGTCGATCTGGGTAAACTCAGGCTGGCGGTCAGCCCTCAGGTCCTCATCCCTGAAACACTTCACAATCTGGAAGTATTTGTCAAATCCCGCCACCATCAGAAGCTGTTTGAAGGTTTGTGGTGACTGGGGAAGGGCATAAAATTCTCCCGGGTTCATCCTGGAGGGAACCACAAAATCCCTTGCTCCCTCTGGAGTGGATTTAATCAAAACCGGAGTCTCCACCTCCAGGAAATCCTGCTCACTCATGTATTTCCTGATCTCGAAAGCCATCTGGTGGCGAAGCATCAGGTTCTTCCTTACCCCGGCCCGGCGCAGATCAAGATAGCGGTATTTCATCCTGATATCGTCACCGCCATCGGTGTTATCCTCGATTGTAAAGGGGGGAACCTGGGATTCATTCAGAATCTTCAGGCTTTCCACCAGGATCTCGATATCACCTGTGGCCATCTGCGGGTTCTTGTTGCTCCGTTCAGCCACCTTTCCTGATGCCTGTATAACAAATTCACGGCCCAGCTTCCTGGCCTCCCCACACAGGGCCGCATCTGATTCCATATTAAATACCAACTGGGTAAGCCCGTAGCGGTCCCTGGTATCCACGAATGTCATTCCCCCCAGGTCCCTCGATTTCTGGACCCATCCCGAAAGGGTGACACTCTCCCCCACCTGTTCCATGCTTAACTGACCGCAGTTGTGTGTTCTGTACATTTTTATTTCTTTTATTTGTAATGAGCTGCAAATTTAGTAACTTTTGGTATGGAGCATGCACTATTCTCCGATGAATATTTCATGAAGGAGGCCCTGAAGGAGGCACACAAGGCGGATGAGATGAGCGAGGTGCCCGTGGGAGCCGTCATTGTGAACCGCGACCGCATCATTGCAAGGGCTCATAACATGACTCAGCAACTGCAGGATGTGACTGCTCACGCTGAGATGATTGCCATCACATCGGCATCTAACTACCTAGGGGCCAAATACCTGACAGACTGTACCCTTTTTGTAACACTGGAACCCTGCGTGATGTGTGCAGCGGCGCTGAAATGGGCACAGCTGGACCGGATCGTATTCGGGGCATCAGATCCGAAGGAGGGTTTCTCCCGGATCGGCACATCCATTCTTCATGTGAAAACTAAAGTGATCCCGGGAATCATGGAGGAACCTGCCTCGCAATTGTTGAAGCAGTTTTTCCTCGAACGGAGGAAATTAACCGATTGATACAGTAAAACCGGCCTTCTCCAGGTCTTGCCAGAAACCAGGGTAGGATTTAGTCACCACCATGGGATCATTTACGCTGAGCTCTCCGAAGGGAATGGCAAGAGGCGCAAAGGCCATGGCCATGCGGTGGTCATGATAGGTTTCGATAAGGGACTCCTTTACAGAGCTCCCCCGCTCTCCGTTCCAGCTGATCCAATCTCCTCTGTCATCGGCCTCAATGGCAAAGCCGAATTTCCCAAGCTCTGCCTGCAAAGCCGCCACCCGGTCGGTCTCCTTCACCCTCAGGGTCCGGGTTCCCGTAAAGTGAAAGGGGATCCCCATGGCACAAAGCGTTGCCGCAAGGGTCTGTACAAGGTCGGGACAGAGAGTAAAATCATATTTAAAGTGCTTAGTAGTAACCTTCCCGGTAGAGTGCAGGACCACTGAATTACCATCAGAACGACTCTCAATTCCAAGCGGTTCGAACAGGGATACCAGGACGGCATCGCCCTGAAGGCTGTCCAGCTCCAGGTAGGGAAGTGTAATCGCGGAGCCGGGCATCAGTGCCGCCACCTGGTACCAGTAAGATGCACCGCTCCAGTCGGACTCCACTACGAAGGGATCAAAGTTGTAGCTCCCTTCGGGAATTGAGATCTCGCGACCGTTAAAAGATGCACCGATACCTCCTTTCTGCATCAGTGAAAGCGTCATCCGGATATAGGTGGCCGAAACCACATCACCGGTAAGGGAGATATGCAGCCCTCCTTCAAGAACCGGCCCGATCATCATCAATGCGCTGACGAACTGACTGCTGATGCCGCCATCCACTGTAATCTGTCCACCTATTTGCAATCCCCCGCTGATCTCAAGCGGCGGACAACCCTCACTCTCCAGATAGGCAATCTCAGCGCCCAGCTCCCTCAGTGCATCCACCAGCGCTCCCACAGGCCTCTGCTTCATCCGGTCCGAGCCGGTGAGGACCACACGTTCAGCCCGTGTGGCTAAATAAGCGGTCAGAAAACGCATGGCTGTTCCGGCATGACCAATGTCCTTCTCCACCAAGGGCTGTTTTACAGCATCCCTGAGTACACGCGTATCGTCACTTCCGGAAAGGTTTTCAGGCTCAATCCCGCTGCCGGAGAGGGCTTGCATGATCAGCATCCGGTTGGAAATGCTTTTTGAGGATGGGAGATATATTATATCTTGTATCGGATTCTGTGGTCCGGAAATGACATTTTTCATGATTCAAAGATAATAATTAGCATATATTCGAGCCGTTAATACAGGCATATGTAATTTAAGTACGATCATGGTAAATTTTGAAGACACCAAAACGGCTTTCAGCATTAAATCGAACCGCGATCTCTTCCGGGCCAACATTCTTTTTAAGCTGATATCCTACCCCATCCTTGTGAAGATAGCCAACCCGGTCATCTGGATTTGCTCCACCCTGAGGATCCCCATAGGATGGATTGTCACCCCAACTGCGTTTAAACATTTCGTGGGAGGTGAAACCCTCGAGGATTGTCAGCCGGCTGTAACAAAGCTTAAAAGTGCCGGAGTAAATTCAATCCTGGATTACTCTGTGGAAGGGAAAGAATCTGAAAAGGCCATTAATGCTGCACTTGAAGAGACGCTGAGGGCAGTGAAAAATGCAGGCAGCAACCCGGATATCCCCTTTGCGGTTTTTAAACCCACTGCTTTCGGGAACAGTCATGCACTGGAGGTCCTCAGCGGCTCCTCAGTAGCCGACATGCAAACCATAGAAGAGGGTGAGAAATTCCGCGCCCGCATCGACCAGCTATGCCAGACAGCATTTGACAACGACATCCCCATCATGATTGATGCAGAGGATACCTTCTACCAGAATTTCATCGACCAGGTGGTGATGGACATGATGCGTAAATACAATTACAAAAAGGCCATTGTTTATAATACCTACCAGATGTACCGCTACGACAGGATTGGTGTGCTGGAGAACGATATCCGCACTGCGAAGGAGGAGAAATTCTTCCTGGGAGCCAAGTTTGTCCGTGGGGCCTACATGGAGAGGGAGAGGGAACGGGCCAGGAAGCTGCGCTACAAAGATCCCATTCAGCCCGATAAGGAGAGTACCGACAGGGATTACAACCTGGCACTTAAAATCTCCCTGGATAACCTGGATATCGTCTCCATTTTCAATGGCACTCACAACGAGTTCAGCAGTCATTACCTGGCCGATTTGATGATCGAACGGAAGATCGATCCGGCCGACAAACGGGTATGGTTTTCGCAGCTTTATGGAATGAGTGAGCACATCAGCTTTAACCTGGCTGCTGCTGGATTTAATGTGGCAAAATATGTACCTTACGGTCCGGTTCGCTTCGTCCTGCCCTACCTGATGAGGAGGGTGGAGGAGAATACCTCTGTGAAGGGACAGACCGGCCGCGAGCTCGCCCTGATCAGAACAGAACGGAACAGACGTAAAAATGAGAATTGACAACCAGAAAAATACATACAGGATATGGCTCAGGAGGCTGATCATGGCCATCGTGTTCACCCTTGCCATTGTTGTACTCATACTTGTTCCATGGTTTAGCAACCCCGATCTATGGCTCACCGAGTACCATGTTATGATATTCATCGCACTGCTATACGTGGTAATCAACATCATCTACTCCAGGAAGATTCCCTATTTTGTTTCCTACAGTGACCATGGCGAGATCATCGTAATGCGGTATTATCCCCTGAGCCTCTTCAACAGCAAAAAGCACTCCATTGAGATCCCGAAGCAGCAGTTTGTCAAGTATGAGCTGAAGCCCTTCTTCTTTGGGAGCCAGCATAAAATCATCCTGTACCAGCACTTCAGAAACAAGGTGGTGGCATACCCTCCCATCAGCCTGTCGGCCCTTGAAGAGGATGACCGCAACCGGATCATCGCCTCTCTCCAGAAGTATTCCAGATCCTGATAAATGGACAGAGTTGCTGTAATGAAAATATATGAATTTTGATTGAGGCGGGAGGGTCTCAAATAACTACAAACTACCAGAGTCCAGAGTGCTGCAGTTCCTTCTCAACGACGTCAGCAAGACCTCAACCTGTTAAAACCAGCTATTTTATAATGATCAGTGGTGTTGTAATATTAAAGGAAGTTCCTTTAATGTTTATGTAATACAAACCCTCTGATGCCTCTGAAAGGTCAATGGCGGCTTCCTTTCCTGGAAAGTGTCTGATCTCCCGTTTGACCAGTGCCCCGGCAGCATTAAATACCTCCAGCTCTACCCTGCCGGAATATGAACGATCCACTATAATTGAAAAAATTCCCCCGGAGGGATTTGGATAAATTGCAGCTCCTTCCTGTGTGTTAATTTGCTGATGAAAGCCAGTGACATCTGGTACCATCCATTTCTGAATGTTGGAGAATATGTTTGATCTGTTGCTAACCACCTGGTTGTAATTGACCCATGACAGATAGATGGTATCATGAAGAATTTTTACACTTGGGTCAATCTGCGATGGTAAATTAGTCGGTCCTGTAATATCATTATTAATTGTAGTTGCGCGATAATTACTCCCAACTAGTTCCCCCTGGTTATCCACCTGTTGCAAATAGATATATGATGTGTCACTATTTCTGTTGTCCGACCACGCAACAACAAATTTTCCATCTACATCCATATCTATGCTCAATTTTTCGCTGACAGAACCAGAAATATACTGGTCATCTGTAATCCTTGTATTAGTGCCTATACGCATCCCCTCCGAACTAAAAAGTTGTGTATATAAATCTGTTTTGTTGTCCATAACCTTCTTCCATACAACAGCAAAATTTCCAGAGGTGTCAATCGCCATTGCGATCGAAAGTAATTGACTGTTCTCTTCATTTTGGCCGACCTCGAAGAGTTCCCCGATGGGAATCCCTTCAGGAGTATATTGCTGACCCCGGATATCTCCGCTTAATCCATCACGCCAGACCATAATAAATGCCCCCGACCGGGTCATTACGCCAGTCTGTTCAAAAACATAAGGCACGTCGGGTTTTAATACCAGATTACTCTCGACAAACTCACCTGTTCCCGAAATCTTCTCCACTATCATGCTGTCAAATCCCGGAAGGAACGCCCCAAACTGGTTGTTGCGATCTGCAAAAAGAGACAAATAATACGTATTGATCTGTTCGGAAGTGTTCCGCTGCACTTCCAGGGTATCTCCTATTTCATCTCCGTTACGGTCATAAACCTGTCCATAAACGGACCATTTATAACCGTCATGCCCGCCATAGATCACCATGAAATTTCCGGTGTCGGCATGGGTCACCCTGGTTTGACTATAATTATGGGGGCTTGTTACCAACTGTGCCTCACTCAACAGATTCCCCATGGATGAAATAGTCTTAAACCAGATTCCCCCGCTTCCCACTGTTTCCCATACGATCACCATATCGCTTGTTTCACTTATTGAAAGCTGGGGCCTCTCATAGAAAAAATCGGTGAGATCTGAAACCATGAAATCGGGCTTCACAAATTCCTGGGCACTCACCAGTGAAAATTGGATCAATGATGGTAAAATCATCCACCCAATAATACAAACGAAAATTCTAAGACCAGTTTTCATAATCATTGCTATTTGGAAAGACTGTAATATAGTTTATTTTTTAAAAACCAGTATAATACTCACCAAATCATTTCCTGGCTGATAGCACCCAACTTATTCAATTTCAAGCCAATGTCCATATATTGCTTTTCGCCAAGGGCTTGAATAGGGCCTATCATACTTCTTGTTCTCTTCAAATTTCCAGGTAGAGATAATGCCGGGGATATTCTTTTGCACTGATTTTTCGTCTTACGGCATCGATAAACAGGGCTCACATCACATCAACCCTTAAAGAGGATGATGGATGAAAAGACAGAAATAAAATACCTGATTGCCCTTACCATGATAATACTCCATATGACAGGCCCTTAATAATACCTTGCAAATAAATAGAATTCAATCGTTTAGCGCTTGGATGGGAGCTTGTATCAGTTGTGAAACGGATTGTCAGAAACCTCAAAGTCAATAGGATCGAAGTCCAGCCGGGTAAACGATCCGGATATTTCATCACTCCAGGGATCAGGTGGCGCTTATCATTTACCTCGAATACAACATCTTTCTCGTTTTCAGAAAATCAGGACCCACTTGCAAACGGTAGAAATATATTCCGCTTGAGAGTTGGCCAGTATCAAATTCAACAGAATGTTTACCGGGATTCTGAGATTCATTCACCAAAGTCTGGATTTCCCTTCCAAACATGTCGTATACTGTCAGGCTCACGAATCCGGAACTGGCTATTGAATATGAAATATTTGTAGTATTGCTGAAGGGGTTGGGGAAGCATTGAAACAGTTCACATTCTGTTGGAATACTTGACGTCACACCCACCGGTACTAAGTTAACTGTAATGGTATCACTCCAATAAAGAATGTTTTTACTGAAAATAGAAACATCAATTTTGACGCTATCCGGATCATTCTTCGTGTAAACCCTGAATTCTGAGTCATTGAATTTAATTTGTCCAGGATCTATGTTATTAAAATGCAGACTCCTCCCAGTCATGATTCCTATATTGGTATCGGTTGTAGATATATCTGCTCTAACCTCTATGGCCGGGGCATTAGCACCATTATTTTTTAAAAACACTTTGAGTTTAAAATAATCGAGTTGAGCCGCGTCTTGTTCTTGAAAGACAATTTCATAATGATCAACTGACAGCGGACCAATTGTTGTAAAAATCCCTTCATTAAAATAAGTTGTAACCGATTCATCTGAATCAGTCGTACGAATGCTGATATCAAAATAGTCTTCATCGAGATCATCAACTAATTTAATCCCTCCATAGATATTGTCAGATGCAATACCATCATCATGTAACCCGTCATCAAACAACTGCACAGAATCTTTCAAAGCGGAATTTTCACCTTGAATGAACGTGTGCACTGTTGCCTGGTGATTCTCCGGATTACTCACGTGAGCTATAATTTTTAATGTGTCACCAGCCTGTGGTGAAATATATCTTGGATAAACTTCAAGTGTATTCACCTGAGCAACTATCGAATGAGGATTCTTATACCATACAACCATTCCCGCGTTTTCTACAGCAACTACTACATCGGAGGTATTATCACCATCAATATCAGCAATTAAGGGATAGTTTGGACCATTTATGCTTGTATCTATAACAATCTTATCCCATGGGTCCGGATGATTATTTTTATACCAAACGACTTTCCCATTTTGAGTATATCCTACAGCTACCACGTCCGGTTTTTCATCACCGTCTATATCAGCAACACCAATACATTTGGCTTTAGGCAAGTTTGCATCAATGGTATGCTTGGTCCAGGTCGGGTGATTATTCTCATACCAAACAACATCATTGGCATTCTCTCCTGTTACTACAACATCCAGGGTATCGTCGCCATCAACATCGGCAATATATGGAACCCAGGCACCATCAAGATTGTCATCAATAGTATATTCCGTCCAGGATAGTCCGGCATTTTCATTTCTAAACCAAACAACTTTATCTGCTTGATCTCCTGTTGCTAATACATCCAGGTTTTCATCGCCGTCTATGTCGCCAACAGATATAGCTGGCACAAAACCCCAGTTTGATGCGATAGAATGTTTAGTCCAGGTCGGGTGATTATTTTCATACCAGACAACATCACCTCCTACGTCCCATCCAGCGGCTACTACATCCAATGTATCATCGCCATCTATATCGGCAACAATCATATGGGCAACATTATGTAAGTTTGCGTCAATGGTATATTTAGTCCAGGTCGGGTGATTATTCTCATACCAAACAACATCATTCGCATAATATGCTGTTGCTACAACATCCAGGGTATCGTCGCCATCAATATCGGTAGCATCCACAGTAGCGGCTCCAGCCAGGTTTGCATCTATGAAATGTTTAGTCCATGTCGAGTGATTATTCTCATACCAAACAACATCACCTGCCTGCCATGCTGTTGCAAGTACATCCATATCATCATCACCGTCTATATCAGCAACAGATACCACAGTTGCTAAGGGAAGATTATCATCGATAATATGCTTTGTCCATTGTCCGAAAGTGGGTGTTAATATTTCCGGAAAACTCACCAACAGAACCACCATTGAGAATGTAAAACACTTTTTCATGATTTCCAGGATTAAGTATGTGTATTAGGTTATGGTAAGTTCGTGAATATATTGAGGTGCCAACAAGAAACCTGACATCAAAAAGATTAAATAATCGGGCAGGATGTCTCTTTTTTTGGGGAAAGTTTAAATTTTATTGCAGGAGGCTTATTAACAGCCTGCAGTGGAAGGCATTTACAACTCCGGCAGATTTAGCAGTTTTACAAAATCATGATGTCGCGGATCACCATAAAGTGGCTTCCACATGGGCATAAAAGCGGTCCATGGTATCCATGCATGATGCGGTTCATAAGACAACCATTTGAAGGATTCATCCTTCTTGCCCAATGCTCCATATATCAGCCCAATTCCCATAGCGCTCCAACTGGTGATTGGAGAATCTTCCAGTTCATGCAGAATTTTTTCTGCTTCATCACGGTGTTTCGTTCTTGCATACATAAACCCCAGCACCCAACTCCACAATGGATCAACCTCTACAAGTTTTTTACTTGTTTCTACTGCCTCATCCTCTCTGCCCATAATCAAATAGGTTTCACCCAGAACAAAATAACCGTCAGGACAATCCTTCTGAATATCAAAAGCATTATGAGCTTCCCGTATGCCATCTTCAAACCGGCCAACATAAGAATATAATAATCCAGTGAAAGCCGTAATCATAGGATTAAAGGGATCATATTTCTGTGCAAGTTGATGTTCAACAATCGCTTCCTCATACCGGCCGAAAAGAAAAAGAAGCCATGAATAGTGATAATGCGCAAGGCTCAAATTTGGATTTAATTCAAGTGCCCGTATAAAGTGCTTTTCGCCCTCTTCAAATCTCCAGGTAGAATATATGCATAATTCAGCAAGGGCCAATTGGACTTCAGCCATTTTTGGATCAAGTTTTCGTGCCTGTAATGCTGCTGCTTCGGCTTTCACATATGCATTTCCAGGATTAAGTGGCCCATGTGCAATTTCAAGATACCCAAGCGCCAGTCCGGCATATGCAAAAGGCTCGGCAGGATCAATTTTGATGGCTTCATGAAGATATTCCAAACCCTTTTTCAATCCCTCCGGAGTAAGCTGGTATAAATGATACTTACCACGGAGATAGGCCTTGTAGGAATCAGGATTAACTTCTCTTGTTTCTTCAAGCTTTATCTGCTGGTCGGGTGACAGTGTCAAATTTATTTCGTTGGCAATTTGCCTGATCACCTGATTGTACAAATTCAGTATATTGCTTATGTCCACATCAAAGCTATGGGCCCAGAGCTGTCTTTCATCAGGAAAAACGCTGTAGAGTTTAAGTTGAATTCTGATCTTTTCATTGACAAACAGTACCGATGCCTCAACCAGGGCATCCACATCCAATTCAGAAGCAATCTCTTTGATGGTCTTATCTGAATCCAGATATGTTATTACAGATGTTTTCGATACCACTCTAATTGTTCCCAATTGACCTATTTCTCCAATTAAGGCATCGTGCATTCCAAAAACAAGAAATTCCTGACTGTTATCATTCGTGTAATTGTCAAAAGGAAGTACAGCTATGGATTTTATCTGGTTTTCAGGTTCTCCAATATGATCAAGATTCTTGCCTGAACCTGGTTTTGATACAAAACGTTTTCTGACCTCCCCCGGTGGGTAACCATAAAAATCGTGAAAGCACTTGGAGAAGTAAGTCGTACTTCCAAAGCCCACTCCAAATGCAACTTCTGACACTGTACCTGCCTGTAGTTGAAGTAATTCCATAGCTCGTTTCAACCTTGTCTCCCGAATAAACTGGCTGATGGATTGCCTGGCAATTGCTTTTAATTTCCTGTGAAGGGTGGAGTGGCTCATTCCCATCTCCTTAGCCAGTTCTTCCACCCCAAAACGACTATTTGAGAAATTTTCCTCTACAATTTCGGTCAGCTTGTCAATGTACTTTTGCTCATCGGAAAGATTCAGTGTCATAACCTTTGTTTGAATTATTGACAGAGTTTCTTTAAGATGAGTAAGTTAAAGAAAAAATGGGGGCAGTTACTCTTTCTCACAAGAAATATCCAGATATATCCGAATCAAGGAAAACAGAATAGTAAGATAATCACCCATCGTATAATTATTCAATCCCTATCCCCGGTGTATTGTAGTTGATTTACACTGATTTTTCGTCTTACGGCATCGATAAACAGGGCTCACATCAAATCAACCCTTAAAAAGGATGATCCTCTTTAGTCTATCGCCTCAATACCAGTATCCCTGTGGCTACAGATCCATTGTATTCCAGGAGATAGAGATAGGTTCCATCCCCGACTTTTGTGCCTGAATTGTTTTCCCCATTCCAGTTGACCAGATGGACCCCAGGTACCTTGATCTGATTTACCAGGATAGTGACCAGCTGACCGGTGATGTTATAGATACTTACCTTCACATGGGCCTCTTTTTGAAGGCTGTACTGTATGGTGGTGACGTAGGAAAACGGATTGGGGAAGTTGTTTCCAAGGCTAAATAAAGACTCTTCATGACCGCCTGGGCTTCCCGTACTGCTGGCCACGGGCAGGTTAACCGTTTCAATATTCAAATAGCTCACATCAGCATAACCGGGAGTGGTGATGGTTGAGCCATCATCCACTACTCCTTCGACTTCAGATATGAAGTTGAGAACATCCGCACCATTTTTGCCATCGACGTGACGAGCTGTATCCCGAAGGGGGGAGAGGGTGAATTCATCGTCATAATCACTGCCGATAATCACTTCATAAACCCCTTCCAGAATAACCTGCGTACCATTATTGTCGATGGACTGTGGACTGTTCAGCAGGTTGAAATCAAATATAATTCCCTTCTCATTGCCTGAAAGGTCCAGAGTGTCATAACCCAGGGTATCAGCAATAATAACCGTACCAGTTGGCTCATCACCATTTAAGGTGTTCGCGGATTTTTTTGAGAATATCTTACCGAAAAATTCTCCTACTATTTTATCATTGTCCGGCCCACCCTCTACCTTAAAGTCAAATTTGTCAACGGTAATATTATCATCTCCAAGTCCTCCAAACGAAGTATCTGATCCGCTTTCCCCATCCATAGCATCGCTACCCCCACCCCCAGACATTATATCATTGCCATCACCACCATGAAGATCGTCAGATGTTTTGCCACCGGAAACCTGGTCGTTTCCACCCTGTCCGTCAATATAGTTTCTTGCATCGGAAATTCCGGTAATCCTGTCATCGCCGGCTTTACCCTCAATATGAGCAGCCCTGACAATACTCAGATTGTAGAACTGATGAAAAGATACCCCACTCAAATCAATAACATCATCTCCGGTTGAGCCAAAAATGTCAAATCTCGATATTTGCGGCGGACGAAGCCCAGTGGACTCCCCATTGATCGTTACATATCCTTCCTCATCGACTCCTACTATTAAAGTGCCGGCTGTATGCATTGTAATCCTCAGAGTTTTGTTATGGTCCAAGATTGCACTATACCTCTCACCCAGGTGAATAATCCCACATTGCTCTGTTGAACCTGGTGACTGGGTACCTTTGGTTGACTTTTTGGCATCAGTGGGCCTGTAGGTACCTGAATATGCAAGATAGCCGTTTGAAAGGTCTGTTGCATTGAGTGAAAACCCGGGGGCAGGAAGATCATAAATAGTTGCAAACGAAGCTCCTTCTGCTATGTTGTAAATTCTGAGACTGTCATTAGAGGTACCAACCACAACTACTTTGTTGCTGTCGGTCATTGCAACGCCGCTAAGATAATCCTCGCCGGAAATATTGGTTCGCAATGCATAAAGGGGCTGGCCGCTGTTATCCATGCAGATTAGAATTCCGTCAATGGAATCCTCTTCAGCCACAGGCTGCCCGCTAATTATGGGAAAATCGTTGGCACCGGTTGAACCTGCAATATAGATTCTGCCTTCACTTCCGATCACAATATCACGACTCCCTTCACTTCCGTTGCCTCCATAATAGGTTGAAAAAATATAACCATTTCCAGCTGAGTTCAGCCGGGTAATAAACAGATCGCCGTCAAAAAAAGCATCACCGCCAGCGTATGTATTCTGGTAAGCGTTTGACATGGGAAAATCGTCAGACGTTGTGAAGCCGGTAATTGTCGCCTGCCCTTCAGCATTTACCGCGATGCCTCCCCAATCATCAAACCCTGATCCTCCCAGGTAGGTAGCATAAGTAACGCTGCCGGCAGGATTGAATTTTGCCGTAAAAATATCAAACTCCCCGTTATGCTGCTGCTGTACACCTCCTATAACAGGAAAATCAGTAGACGTGGTAATGCCCCCGATATAGATGTTACCCATTTCATCGAGTGCTATGCCATTGGACCATTCCAAATCACTTCCACCCAGGTAAGTGCTATATGTGAGTTCACCTTCCGGATTTAGAATGACCACAAAAGCATCATCGCCGCCACCCAAAGTTTCCTGTGCAGCATTCATCAGGGGGAAATTTGTTGATGAAGTTTTACCGGTCAGAAATATATTACCTGCCGTATCTAGAACAAGGTCTTCAAAATGATCCGAAC
Source organism: Bacteroidota bacterium (assembly GCA_024244665.1). The sequence goes on from JAAEOI010000654.1 coordinate 78,533, forward strand.
CGGCACCTCCGAATAAGGCAGAATAGACAACCTCTCCGGAAGTCCCATCCAATTTTAAAAGCAATCCATGTTTATTATATGCATTAAGATGATTGGAGCCCGGAATACTATCTGTAACCGGAAATGCTCGTGTTCCCTCACCGGCGAGAATAAGGTTTCCCTCACCATCAAGTGCAACACCGAAAATATAGGGCAGGGAACTACTGGGCTCAATGGTCACCTGGAATACAAGCTCCGGATCAATGACGACGGGATAGTCAGGGTCGTATTTCCCCAAATTAAATCCGACATTTGCATCTGCCAGGAGTTTATATTGAGCTTTCACCTCTCTGCGGGTTCCCTCAATTTCCTGGTAGGCCACTGGTGTTCTTTCCACCAGCTCACCGAGGGCGGTTTGCATGACAAGGGCACCGTCACCTCTGATTTTCCTGGAAGTAATTCCTTTGTAATTAAGCCTGATCTGATGGTAGTCAGCTCCAGGGGAAAGATAAAACTCGCTTTCCAGGATACCGTCATCACCTATGTAGGCCATGTCAATTCCAGGATAGAGTCCTTTGTACATCACAGAACTGTAGGTGGACACATTGGTTTGCCAGTTGTCAGGATCCGAACCCGTATAAAAATTTGCCACACCACGCAACTTGTTCAGCCCTTCCACATAAGGGGAAGCATTGGCTCCCTCAAAATGCAACACCACCTGATTCATTTTGTTTGTTGCATCAACCCGCCGGAGTACAATTTTATCTTCGTGGAAAAGCACGGTATGTCCTGCTCCCTCAACATGGTAGTATGCATCGGTTCCGGCCTGGCCTTCATTGGCAATAAAACGAAGAGACTGATCGGCCACTAGGGATACAAGTTGAGAGTGGACCTCAGTCTGAATGATTTGATCCTGTTGAGACGGATTGAAGATTTGGACTAAAACTATGGTTAAAATAAAGCTGACAATAATGCCAAACATAACAGCTTCTGCGATGTGGATTTTCGTGATTTTTTTCATGCGCTTTATTTTAAGGGCCCGTAACATTACGATCTATCTCTGATATCCTTCAAGTCAATACGAAGCCTAACTATTTTAACATGAGATCAGAAAAGATGTTCAAAGATTGATTATCGCGGTAAGCAACGGGAAAGCGAAGCTCAACGAAGTTAATGCGCTCACATAATTCAATGCTGGTTCTGTACTTTTCTGGTCATTAGTCCCGATAAACAGGGCTCACATCACATCAACCCTTAAAGAGGATGATGGATGAAAAGACAGAACTAAAGTACCTGATAGCCCTTACCATGGTTCCAGCCATAGGTCCGGTTACAGCCCGGAAACTGATTGATAAAGTTGGCTCTGCCAGGGCTGTCTTCCAACAGAAGAGAAGGGTCCTGGAGAGCATCGAAGGGATCGGACCGGTCCTCTCCCGTTCCATCAACGAATTCTCTTTGCTTGGAGAGGCTGAGAGGGAGATGGAATTCATGGAGAGGCACCATATCCAGGTGCTCTATTATAAAGATCCCGGTTTCCCCTATCGGCTGAACGAGTGCAGGGATGGCCCCGTTCTTCTCTACATGAGGGGGGACCGGGGCCTGCAATGCAGCAGGTGCCTGAGTGTGGTGGGAACACGAAGGGCCTCCCCCTATGGGAAGGAGGTGTGCCGGGAGATCATCAGGGACCTCTCCCTGAAGGTTCCAGATCTCTCCATTATCAGCGGACTTGCCTATGGCATTGATGTGATTGCTCACAGGGCTGCCCTGGAATTTGGTTTGCATACGGTGGCTGTGCTTGGGCACGGCCTGTCCACTATATATCCTCATTCACACAGGGAAACAGCAAAAAAAATCATTTCACAGGGGGCACTGATTACCGATTTTCATTCCGGAATGGGTCCGGAACGTAACAATTTCATCAGGCGGAACCGGATCATTGCCGGCCTTTCCCCCGCCACACTGGTGGTAGAGTCGGCCAGGAAAGGGGGTGCCCTGATTACCGCCGATATGGCCTTCGGCTACGACCGTGAAGTGCTTTCTGTTCCCGGCCGGGTTTGGGAAGACCGCTCCATAGGAACAAATACCATGATAAAAGATGAAATGGCAACAATGGTAGAATCAGGAAGTGATATCATCAGGAAGCTAAAATGGGATGATGAAAACAGTGATCCACCACACGCTGCCGGGATGGTTAACCTCACCAATGAGGAACAGAAACTACTGATCGCCATTGAAGAAATTCCCGACATCACCCCTGGAACACTGAGTGAACTTGTGCATATCGCCTTACCAAATGTGCTGGCCATGCTGCTGGAGATGGAACTGAAGGAGTGGATCACAGCCGAGCCCGGGAACAGGTACCGGACCAGGATATCGATCGTTTGATGGGCTTGCTATGTTCTTTGACAATGTTTAATGACATACTCACTACATGATAAAGGGCATGCCATACTGTGGGAAAGATTTCTAGTTTTAGGCAGTTGAACCCCTTAAAGAAAAAATATGGATCCCAGAGTTGATCAATTCATGGCCAAAATCAAGGCTAAAAACCCGGCCGAGCCGGAATTTCACCAGGCGGTACACGAAGTCGCCGAATCGCTGATCCCATTTATAGAGGAGAATCCCAAGTACAAACATGCCAAAATCCTTGAACGGATCGCTGAGCCTGAAAGGGTGATTCTCTTCAGGGTACCCTGGATCAATGACAAAGGGGAAGTGGAGATCAACCGGGGATTCCGCATCGAAATGAATTCAGCCATTGGCCCCTACAAAGGAGGACTGAGGTTCCACCCAACAGTAAATCTTGGAATCCTTAAATTCCTTGCTTTTGAGCAGGTCCTCAAAAACAGTCTTACCACACTGCCCATGGGTGGTGGAAAAGGAGGATCGGACTTCGATCCCAAAGGTAAATCTGACAACGAAGTCATGCGATTCTGCCAGAGTTTCATGACCGAACTTCACCGCCACATCGGTCCCAATACGGATGTGCCGGCAGGGGATATTGGTGTAGGCGGCCGTGAGATCGGCTATTTGTTTGGCCAGTACAAACGGATTCGCAACGAATTCACAGGTGTTCTCACCGGGAAGGGGCTGGAATGGGGCGGAAGCCTGATCAGGCCGGAAGCCACAGGGTATGGGGCTGTCTACTTTGCCGAAGAAATGCTGAAAGCCAATGGTGACAGTCTGAAAGGGAAGGTAGCAGCGGTATCAGGTTCCGGAAATGTGGCTCAATTCACTGTGGAAAAACTGACCGCACTGGGTGGTAAAGCAGTCACACTTTCCGATTCGGCAGGATCAATTTATGATCCCGATGGCATCGATGTTGAAAAACTGGCATGGGTGATGGAGCTGAAAAACAGCCGTAGGGGAAGGATCAGGGAGTACGCTGAGAAATTCGGATGCGAATATTTCGAAGGGAAGCGGCCATGGGACGTGAAGTGCGATGTGGCATTCCCCTCCGCGACCGAAAATGAGGTCGACAATTCTGATGCCAAGACCCTGGTTAGAAACGGATGCAGGGTAATCAGCGAGGGTGCCAACATGCCCTCCACACCTGACGCCATCGAAGTATACCTGGCCTCCAAGATCCTTTACGGACCGGGTAAGGCAGCAAATGCCGGTGGCGTTGCCGTTTCGGGGCTTGAGATGACCCAGAACAGCATGCGGCTTCCCTGGTCAAGGGAGGAGGTGGATGCCAGGCTTCAAAGCATCATGAAAAACATACACCAGACCTGTGTGGACCATGGCAAAGATGCCGATGGTTATGTTAATTACGTGAATGGTGCCAACATTGGAGGCTTCGTTAAGGTAGCCAATGCTATGATGGCCCAGGGTGTTGTATAGAAGTTAGACATGGATAAAGGGGTCTCCTCAATGAGCGGGTCCCTCTATCCTCCTCACCAAAACAGGGTATTTAAAAATGGGATTTCACCCCCCGTTTTTTATGCCCTGTATTTATATTATGTTTGTACCCGCAAAAAAATGTATACCGATTCACATACACATCTCTACCTGGAAGCTTTCTCGGACGACCGAGACGATATGGTAAAGCGGGCCCTGGATGCCGGGATCACGAAGATGCTACTGCCAAATATCGACAGCTCAACCACAGAGGCCATGTTCAACATGGCAGGGGATTATCCCGGGATCTGCCTTCCCATGATGGGACTGCATCCCACTTCAGTTAAAGAGAACTACCGGGAGGAACTTGCTGCTATCGAAGAGCAGCTTAACCGGCCGGGAGTTGTGGCTATTGGCGAAACCGGTATCGATCTGTACTGGGACAAAACTTTTATCCGGGAGCAGGAATTCGTCTTCAAGGCCCAGATCCAATGGGCCAAAGACCTTGGGCTTCCCCTGGTCATCCATGCCAGGGATTCGTTTCAGGAGATATTCAGGATGCTGGATGAAACCGGGACAGACCGGCTGGAAGGGGTGTTCCACAGTTTTACCGGGGGGGCATCAGAACTTAAAAAAGCGCTTTCCTATGACTTCATGATCGGGATTAACGGAATCGTTACATTCAAAAATTCCGGCCTGTGGGAAGTTGTCAAAGACATCCCCTACGATCGTCTGCTGCTGGAGACAGACTCACCTTTCCTGGCTCCTGCTCCATTCAGGGGAAGAAGAAATGAGAGCAGTTATCTGGTTCATGTTGCCACCAGAGTGGCAGAAATTTATAACTTGACTATTGAAGAGCTTGGAGACATTACCACCAGGAATGCCCTCGGACTCTTCCAACCCTCATAAACATAATGGTACAGAACATACGTTCTATATTAATTATCTATACCGGTGGTACCATTGGAATGATTAAAGACCCGGTAAACGGATCTCTGAAACCATTTGATTTCAAAAAGATTTTTAATCATATTCCAGAGATCCGGGGATATGGATACAGGATCGAGGCCATAAGCTTTGATCCGCCCATCGATTCATCCGACATTGAACCAGCCACATGGACCAGGCTGGCAGAGATCATTGAAGAGAACTATGACAAATTTGACGGTTTCGTGATCCTGCACGGGACCGACACAATGGCTTATTCAGCCTCGGCCCTCAGTTTCATGCTGGAGGGCCTGGCCAAACCTGTCATCTTTACCGGAGCCCAACTGCCCATCGGAGCCCTTCGGACCGACGGGAAGGAAAACCTGATCACCTCCATCATAATTGCCGCGGCAAAGGAATACGGCAAGCCCGTGGTTCCTGAGGTCTGCATCTATTTTGAGAGCAAACTCTCCAGGGGCAACCGCACCTCCAAGGTCAACGCCGAACATTTTAACGCATTCTCGTCAGGGAACTACCCCTACCTTGCCAAAGCAGGGGTTCACCTGGTCTACAATCGAGAGTTCATCAGGAATCCTGGAAAATTTCCGGAGCTCAAGGTCCACAAAGCCCTCAATAACCAGATCGTCATTTTGAAACTATTCCCCGGCCTTACAGGTTCCCTTATGGATGCAATACTGGGAATCGATGGACTAAAAGGGGTGATCCTTGAGACCTATGGGGCAGGAAACGCCCCCACAGGCAAGTGGTTTATAGACCGGATAAAAAAAGCACTTGATAAGGGAATCATTGTGATGGATGTAACACAGTGCAGCAAAGGCAGTGTGGAGATGGGGCTTTACGAAACCAGCAGAAACCTTCTAAATGCCGGGGTAATAGGCGGTTACGATATAACCACCGAGGCGGCAACCACTAAAATGATGGTCCTCCTGGCACAGAAATTACTCCCTGCCGAGGTTAAAATGCTTTTAAATAAATCGCTAAAAGGTGAAATCACCCTGCTGTGAGTAGTCGTATTAATTATTTTTTTCGTATTTTTCGCCGCGAAATTATTCCGAGTAGGAGATAGAATCAAATACCGGAAGAGGTTCTTATAAAAATCTGAATGATAGCAGGTTTATAATCACCAGAGGTGATTTTCAAATCTACTGGAGAGGTGCAGGAGTGGTTGAACTGGCACGCCTGGAAAGCGTGTGAACCTCTAAAGGGTTCCGAGGGTTCGAATCCCTCTCTCTCCGCAAAAAAAATGAAATAGAAGTATTCACATAATAATTAAATAGTAAAACAAACAATTAACACCATGAAAAAATTATTTGCATTGATAGCCGTATTCGGGATGCTTTTTATGGGAGCATCGATCTTTGCGCAGGACGAAACGACAGAAGCTCCTGCCGCTGAAGGTACCACACAGGTTGCTGAAAAGGTTGAAGAGGTTGCCGTAGCTCCTGTTGAGCCCGTAGCGGCTGAAGAAGAAGGCGGACTTGCTGTTCTGCACACCACATTGAAAACAAAATTTATTGAAGGTGGAGCCGGCTTTATGGGCGCCGTTCTTCTTACTTTGATTTTTGGCCTTGCACTGTCATTTGAAAGGGTCATTTACCTGAACCTTGCATCCACCAACACCGACAAGCTTCTCGATTCAGTTGAAGAGGCTCTGAATGAAGGCGGCGTTGAAGCAGCCAAGGAACTTTGCCGCAATACACGAGGGCCGGTAGCCAGTATCTTCTACCAGGGTCTTGACCGTGCCGATGAAGGAATTGAGGTAATTGAAAAATCCGTAGTTTCATATGGTAGCGTCCAGATGGGTCTGCTTGAGAAGAACCTCTCATGGATCGGACTGTTTATCGCCATTGCTCCTATGCTTGGTTTCATGGGTACTGTAATTGGTATGATCGATGCTTTTGATAACATCCAGCAGCAGGGAGATATCTCTCCGACCGTTGTGGCCGGCGGTATCAAAATCGCCCTTATCACAACTGTAACCGGTTTGATGGTGGCAATTATTCTGCAGATTTTCTACAATTACCTCGTGTCCCAGATTGACAACATTGTCAACAAGATGGAAGATGCTTCCATTTCCCTTATCGACATGCTGGTGAAACATAATTCAAAAAAATAGGAAGCCATGGCTTTTTCGAAAATAACTAGAATAATATTATTCATCGTAGCAGGGATTTCCCTTGCCGTGGTTCTTTTCTTCTATGTGAGCCCCAAAACCGTCAACTTTGACGCAATGGAGCTTCGCGTTCAGGAGGCTGCATACCCGGTGGATCTGTCTCCTGTTGAGGCTTTGCCTGCGGTAGACACTACTGCCAATGACACTACAGGTCTTGCTGAAGGTGTTGCTGCTACCGAAGAAACTCCTGCCCCGGTTGCTGTCGTTGTGGATGCTCCGGAAGCAAAGTCTGCCAGAGAGGTCCTCTCAGGCTGGGAGTTACTGGTATGGAATCGTGTTAGTATCGCATTGGTTTGGGCCTATATCCTGATTTTCCTGACAACTATTGCTGCCCTTATCTTCCCTTTATTATCAGTATTATCCAATCCAAAAGGACTGATCAGGCTTGGCATTGTATTGGCCGGAGCTGCTGTTCTCGTAGTGGTATCATATCTTATGGCATCAGCCACGCCACTGGATATTATTGGGTATCAAGGTACCGGGAACAGCGATCCTTCGACACTGAAAATGGTCGACACGGTTCTATTCGTGACCTACATACTTTTTGGAATGGCCTTAGTGTCCATTCTTTATGCCATAGTTTCAAAGGCATTTAAATAATAATTAGAAAAACATAACCAATGGCAAGAGAAACACCGGAAGTTAATGGAGGTTCACTGGCGGATATCGCCTTTCTGCTCCTGATTTTCTTCCTGGTTACCACCACCATGGATATTGACACCGGGATCACCAGGCTCCTCCCCCCCGAACCGGAAGAGGAGGAAAAAGTTGAGGTCAAGGTAAACAAGAGGAATGTTCTTGTTGTACTCCTTAACCGAAGCGACCGACTGATGGTAGGTGGAGAAGAGATGGACCGTCTTGATCTGAAAGACAAAACCATCGAATTCTTCCTCAATCCCGCCAACCTTGAGACGCTTCCTGAAAGAGAGGACGTAGAGATCCAGTTTCCCCCGGGAAGCTCTTCTCTGTTGCCCGCAGACGGAATGTGGAGAGGGAAGGTATCCAAGGGTGTAATCTCGCTTCAAAATGACCGTTCCACCACTTATGGGAAGTACCTTCAGGTACAGAACGAACTGGTGGCTGCAGTGAATAAGCTGCGGAACGACTTCTGCAAACTTTACTTTGAGAAAAATTACGCAGATCTGAATACGGCCAATGACATTGAAGAGGAGATTCATAATGGTATCCGGAAGATTTTTAAGATGAATATATCCGAGTCGGACCCAAAAAACATAGACAGGTAATGGCTAAATTCAGAAGAAAAAAAGGGAAAGGCGGCGTAACCATTAATACGGCCTCGCTACCCGACATTGTTTTCATGCTTTTATTCTTTTTCATGGTGTCGACAACAATGCGGGAAACTGAGGTACAGGTCAAGGTGAAAGTACCTGAAGCCACAGAGGTTAAGAAGCTGGAGAAGAAATCCCTTGTGAGCTATATCTACGTCGGACGCCCCGTTGCACACGTGGCCAGGATGTATGGAACCGAGCCCCTGATTCAGCTTAACGACAAGCTGGTGAATGAAGAGGGCATCCCCTATGAATCGGTACAGGACTTTGTTCTTTTTGAGAGGGAGAAACTTCCCGAATCGGATAAGAACAGGATGACCATGTCCCTGAGGATCGATGAGGATATTAACATGGGTAAAGTGGATGATGTGAAGCAGGCGCTCAGGAGAGCACGTGCACTGATCATCAACTACTCGGCCAGGAAAGAATACAGGAATCAGGGAAGGCAGCGATAGCGCCACCCTGGTGACTAGTCCTAAATAAGCGATACAGAGGGCTCCCTTAGGCTTAGGGGATGCCCTCTTTTTTTATTCATACAGTGCATTGTAGATTTGATCGACCATGTCCTGGAAAGTCTCAGGCTGGTCAAACACACTCCTTTTATTCATGAACCGCTCCACATGATAGAATAGCTTTTCTTTATCAAAGCCTGTAAAATCTTCAATTTTACTGTCAAAATAGAGCTCCTGGATCTCCTTTCCATAAAGCTTCTTCACAGAATTACCCAGTCCGAATAGCAGATAGTACTTTGAAATGGGCTTTGCAGGATTCTCGTAGTCGCAGAATATCTTATCCACATAACTCCCGTTCTCGTAGATAACGACCTCACGAACAAATCCCTCGTAGGTATAAAAGATCCATTCCCCATGCCTTTGCCGGGTTTTCTTAAAGCCCTGGAACTTGATGGTCCCGTCGTTATAAGACTCCATTTCCGGAAAGTAATACTTCCCGCTTGGTGCTTTTACTTTTCCGTTCTCCAGGGTGCGTTGCTCTATCCCAAAATAGTTCAGGTAAGGCATCTGCCTGATGATCTCCTCGGGATTGGAAGATTCCTCCTGTTTCTCAAAGTTGGCTCCTGCGAAAACCTCTTCGCCATTTTCCACCAGCAGCTCCTGTTCATAGATACCATCCTCAAAAGCCTTCCGGTCGCGCATTTTGGTAATCAGAACACCCATATCCATAGTTCCCCCGGGACTCATATCCTCAAGTCCCTGGGAGGTAACAATCAGCTCCTTCTCGTTCCTGTAGACACAGGAGTTCAATTTATCATGATGAAGAATTCTGAGGTTCTTAAACTCCTTGTACCAGCGTACACCCTTCATCTGCGTTCGCTCCCTTCCAAAAAGAAGTGTAATTCTAACGTTTCGCTGGTCGGCCTGCCGAAATCTCAGGATCACGCTTTCATGAAGTTTCAGAACCGGACAAAAGAATACAATCTCTCTGTTTGCTTCAGAGAGGAGTCGGTCGATCTGGTAAGAAACACCAACAGAGGATAAAAATTCAGCAGCCATTAAACTCTAAATAATATATAATGTTAGATGATCTGCTGAAATTATGGAAAAAAGTCACTGCTTCTTTGACGAAATATCAACAGGCGTTGTCTAATATACACTTTTCTATTACACATTGTGAAATAGAGCAACTCTTCCTAACGACTATCCCGAAAATAAGAACCCACTCTCAGCTGGCTATTATAAGAGAAAAGCAGTAAGCTCAGCATGGAAATAAAGGTTCTGTCAAAACCGGAACGAGTTGGAGCTTTATATAGCCTTGACAGGTTCTTGATTTCCTCTATATTTATTTCAGAAAGAATAATGGTGAAACGATTTACCGGAGTACTACAAGGTGGTATTACTTGACTCCGTCGTTAAAACAAATCGGTATGAAGGGGTCCATTTGGCGTTTTTTCTGCTTCGGGGCGCTCAATATGACCTATGTCTGCAAACGGATCATGAAAGAGCCTTTCCAACGTACGCACCTCGAATCATTTCGGGAGGCCCTTTAGGAGATCGTAACAACAACGCATTGAAGAACCTCGGAGCAGAGCTCCGAGGAATCTTCGATCCAAATATAATTTTAAAGGTGCTCGCTTACCCCGAAGTAGAACTTCGGGGAATGCGCGAGCGGGATTCAACAACAGAAAATAAAAAACCCCGTAAACACAGGGCTTACAGGGCATCGTTGTGACTCCAGGAGGACTCGAACCCCCACCATGGGAACCGGAATCCCACGTTCTATCCAGTTAAACTATGGAGCCATTTACGGTTCGCAAAGTTAATATTTTTTAGTTATCGCATGTAAAACAAAATGCAAATGGAGTTGAAACAGGAGCCGGTCAGGATTGGGTTCGTGTGATTTCCATAAAGAAATCTGGTTGCGCCCGGTTCTCAATTCTCAGCCCCCGGGATCAACCGGGGGCTTTGATATTTCTTACAATCCTGCCTTCACTTCCTCCCAATCCAGCAAAATGGGTTCCTCTTCAAATCCTTCTGCGGGAGTATAGGAGAGCACCTCCCTGATGCGGGAGCGGAAGTTAGGATGGGTGGAGATAATTTCAAAATGCTGCATCAGCTCGTTATCGGCCTCCTCCTCCAGTTTCCTGAACAGTGTGGCCAGTGTGCGGGGTTCAATTCCCGATCTTTCCAGTAGTTGTGAAGCAAACAGGTCAGCTTCCTCCTCCTGCCTGCGGTCAAAAGAGGTGGAAGTGATCAGCCCCGTCACCTCTCCCAACACATAGGTGTCGGCCGAAGTGAGAATCTCAATGCCAAGCTCTTTTACCAGGCGGGAGACCACATGCCGCTCCTCCACATGTCCCATCTCATGTGCAATTACCGATGCCAGTTCTTCCGGTGTATCGCAGAATCCGATAAGACCGGTAGAGATAAGAATATTCCCGCCGGGAAGGGTGAAAGCGTTAATCATTTTGTTCTCAAAGACAACAAGCCGATAAGAATATTCTGAATCTTCCAGCCCCCCCTCCAGCCGGACTCCCAGCACCTCGATAGCTGAATCAATTCTTTCGTTTTCAAACTCCCGAAAGATGGGATTCAGCAGGATCAGGTCAAGGTAGGATTCCCCCAGTTTCTCCTCCTTATCAATGCTCAGGAGTTGTGGGTCCTCCGGGTAGGTGAAGAGTGAGAAAATCAGCCAGATAAGTCCGAAAACTCCCAGGAGAATCAACAGGTCCCTTAAGATGCTTCTTTTCATGGCTCTCTCTTAATGGCCGGGGGGCCTGTTTGCGGGCCTTGAGCGATCCACCTCCGGCCTGATGGAGTACACGTGGTGATAGGCAAGCTTCCCGAAGAAAAGGAAATAGTAGAAGACCCCGTTCCTGGCCTTAACGGCCCCGACAATACTGAAAATAAAGTAGACCAGGTTGGCAGTGGCCACCATGATCAGATATCCCCAGTAATAAGAGGTGAAATCCAGGTCCCTGGCAAAATTGACAATAGTCCATGCCACAAGCCCCGAATTCAAAAGGGTAACGGGTACCTGGGACCAGAGTGATTGCAGGGTGTGAAACTGCACGAATTTTCCTTTACTCCTGTTTACATAATAGTAAATAATGGCTGCCACAAGATTGAGTATGGGTAGCGGTATACCAATGGCTGAGGTGGCAAACATCATGAGGTAGGCCCCCATGGCATCCTCCTTAACCCTGGTCTCGATCTGATCGGGCTGGGGCAGCGGGTGGTATTCCATGCTATTCTACCTTGATGTTAACCCCTGTATCCTCATCAGGCAATTCATCGCCGGTAAAAGGAGGATAGGTATCGGTCATGTACATCAGATAAAGGTTCACCCTCATCTGCCAGCGGATCTGTCCGGATACCCAGTCATAGATGAAATCTGGATATTTGCCGGTAAAGAGCACAATCCACCAGGCCAGAAAAACAAGGATACCTACGAACCAACCCCTGAACATCAGAATAAATCCGTGCGGCAGATAGACGTAAAAGACACCAAACAGCATCCGTACAACGGTCAGCCCCCGGCTCACCTTTTCGGGATAGGGCACTTCCAGGTCGGTATGCTCATCGGTGGATTTTATCCCAAAGGCAGGATAACCATCCGAAATATTGTAGAGCCTTGCGCTGACACGAAGGTTCCACTTCATAAGCCCCGCCTGGAATTCAAACATGCTCTCAGGATAGCGCCCGGTAAACAGGATGACCCAGAAGGACACAAATTGGAGAATCCCTCCCCACAGTCCTACGAACATGAGGACGAAAACGTGTGGAATAGTGATGTAAATCCATCCAAAAAAGGTTCTTAGAAGGAGCTCTCCCCTGGAGTAGCTTTCCTGGTGTTGAATCGTTAATTTCATGAGTTCAGGTTTTTATTTCCCGTAATTTGAGAAAAAAACTCCTGCTTGGCAACCCTTTGATGCAAAATAATCCAAAAATAGGCTAATTTCGCACCCTGAATCAGATGAGGATCAAATGGAATACAAATTTGCAGACATAGAGAAACGGTGGCAGGATTACTGGGAAGAGAACCGCACCTTCAGGACCAAAGATGACTACTCCTTACCCAAGTTTTATGCATTGGACATGTTCCCCTACCCTTCGGGTTCCGGGCTCCATGTCGGGCACCCTGAAGGGTATACAGCCACCGATATCGTGTCCCGTTACAAGCGGATGAGAGGATTCAACGTGCTGCACCCTATGGGCTGGGATGCATTCGGACTTCCTGCAGAACAGTATGCTATTGAAACCGGAACCCATCCATCCATAACCACCCAGGAAAATTGCGACAATTTCCGCAGGCAGATTAAATCCCTTGGGCTGGGATATGACTGGGAGAGGGAGGTTAACACTACCGATCCCGGATACTTCAAATGGACACAATGGATATTTATCCGCCTCTATAACACCTGGTTCGATGAGGCACAACAAAAAGGCCGCCCCATTGATGAACTGGTGATCCCCGAAGAAGTTCAGGCCAGGGGAGTTGAATCAGAAATTGCCTGGCGCGACGAAAAGCGATTGGCTTACTATGATAATGCCCAGGTAAATTGGTGTGCCCATTGTAAGATCGTTTGTGCCAATGAGGAGGTACTCAACGATGGCAATCATGAAAAGTGCGGGAACCCGGTGGAGAAAAAGAACCTGAAACAGTGGATGCTCAGGATCCCGCTTTATGCTGAACGCTTGCTGGATGGGCTTGAGGGTGTAGACTGGCCTGAAGGTGTGAAGGATATGCAGCGAAACTGGATCGGAAAGTCAACCGGGGCTGAGGTGGATTTTAAAGTGAAGGAGAGTGAGCATCAACTGAGAGTCTTTACTACCCGTCCTGATACACTTTTCGGGGCTACCTACATGGTGGTTGCCCCCGAACACCCCATACTTAAGGAGTTAATAACGGACGAACAAAAAGCAGAAGTAGAGAGCTATGTGATCCGGGCAGGACTCAAATCGGACCTGGATCGTTCAGATCTCTCAAAAGATAAATCAGGCGTTTTCACCGGGAGTTATGCAATCAACCCGGTCAACAATAAGTCCATCCCCATCTGGGTGGCTGACTATGTACTGATGGGATACGGTACCGGAGCCATCATGGCGGTACCCGCCCACGATACGAGGGACTTTGATTTTGCTGTCGCTTTTTCTATTCCCATAGCATGCATCATGGATCCCCGGACTGATGACGCAGATTTACGGTCGAAAATCCTGGCTGGTTCTGCCTGCTGGACCGAGGACGGAAGTTATATCAACTCATCCGATGAGTCAACCGGACTGGACATCAACGGGCTCTCCAAAGAAAAGGGCATAGCTACAACCATTGCCTGGCTGCAGGACCGTAACCTGGGTACAGAAGCTATCAACTATAAGATCAGGGACTGGTTGTTCAGCAGGCAGCGTTATTGGGGAGAGCCCTTCCCGGTGATCCACTGGGAGGACGGAGAGATCTCCCTTCTGGAGGATACCGATCTTCCCTTGCAGCTTCCAGAACTTCAGAAATATGAACCAGGCAGTGAAGGTGAATCTCCGCTGGCCAA
>JAAEOI010000655.1 GCA_024244665.1 Bacteroidota bacterium
CTCAAGATATATATCTGCCGGGAAGTTTAACTCATCACGATTGTGCACTACAGAGTGATGGCTGGAACCGGACTCGAACCATACATCAAAAATATCGTTCTCTTTTTCAAAATTGGTAGAATCACATTTAGGGCACTTTGTGCCTTCAGGCAGGAACTCATTTGTCTCTTTATAGAACCAGCTATCTGCACCATGTTTCAGGAACATATCACGAACGTGGTTTACAACCTTCACGTCTAAAAGTGATTCGTTACAGCTGGTACAGTAAAAAGCAGGTATAGGTACACCCCAGGAACGTTGACGGGAGATACACCAGTCCGGACGGTCCTTTATCATATTTGATAGTCGAACTTCGCCCCATGACGGGATCCAATCTGATTTCTTAATCTCATCCAACGCATTCGTCCTGAGATCCTTATGATCTATACCCACAAACCACTGTTCTGTAGCTCTGAAAATCACAGGTTTCCTGCATCGCCAGCAATGAGGATATGAGTGGTTTATTTTGTCCATATGTAAC
>JAAEOI010000656.1 GCA_024244665.1 Bacteroidota bacterium
AACAGGTACTCCTCCTTCATGGGTTGGGGAGCCTCCTGGGGATAAATGCAGGTGGAGCCCAGGAAGAGTAGCTTTTTCACTCCACTCTCGTAGGCATGATGGATCACATTGTTCTGGATCATCAAGTTCTGATAGATAAACTCGCCCCGGTAGAGATTGTTGGCGATGATACCACCTACCTTTGCAGCGGCCAGGATGACATATTCCGGCTTTTCGGTTGCAAAAAATGCCTTTACCTCGGCCTGGCTGGTCAGGTCCATCTCACTGATATCCATGGTCAGCAGATTGGTGTATCCTTTGCTTTCCAAGTTCTTTGTGATGGCCGAACCGACAAGCCCGGTGTGCCCTGCTATATATATTTTGGAATTCTTTTCCATGTCCTTTGCTTTTTATTGAGTTTTCATGCCAATAAATTGCTGCCTTAGCGCATTTGTATTGTAATTAGATTACAACTTTAATTGGGCTTAAGGGATGCTTATGAAGCAACCTGGCATTTTTTTGCGAAGCAAAATAAGCACGTTGTGATTAAACATCCCTTAGGCTCTCTATTCAAAGTAATTCAGTGTCTGATATCCACCCTCCTTCAAATAGGCCTCTTTTTTCATCAAGTGTACATCCGACTGCATCATATCTTCGATGAGTGCAGTAAGGTCGTATTTGGGTTCCCAGCCCAGTAGCTTCCTGGCCTTGGCTGCATTACCGATAAGCAGTTCGACTTCGGCAGGTCGATAGTAAGCGGGGTCAACACCCACTACAACTGATTTGGCATTGATCATTTTCAATATACCTGAGATATGAGCTTCACCTACTTTCTCGCTGAAGACATTTTCATCCACTGATTCAATGATGGCGGTCTCCTCTTCCTCTTTTCCGTTAAATTTCAGGATCAGGCCGATCTCCTTGAATGAGCGATTGATAAACTCCCTTACCTCGGTAGTGATTCCGGTTGCAATTACATAATCGTCCGGCTCATCCTGCTGGAGAATCAGGTACATGGCATGGACATAGTCCTTGGCATGGCCCCAGTCACGCTTGGCTCCCATGTTTCCAACATAGAGCATTTCCTGCATTCCCAATGCGATTCGGGCCGTGGCCCTTGTGATTTTCCTGGTAACGAAAGTCTCACCCCTGATGGGACTTTCATGGTTGAAGAGGATTCCATTGCTGGCATGCATGCCGTAGGCTTCACGGTAGTTCACTGTGATCCAGTATCCATAAAGTTTAGCAACACCATAGGGGCTCCTCGGGTAGAAAGGTGTCTTCTCATACTGCGGTACCTGCTGGACAAGCCCGTATAACTCTGAAGTACTGGCCTGGTATATGCGGGTCTTTTCTGTCAGTCCAAGAAGCCTTACAGCCTCCAGAATCCTGAGGGTTCCCAGACCATCTGCGTTGGCGGTATACTCTGGTGAATCGAAACTCACTTTTACGTGGCTCATGGCACCCATGTTATAGATCTCATCAGGTTGTGTTTCCTGTATGATCTTGGTCAGGTTCATGGAGTCGGTTAAATCACCATAGTGCAGGATCAGGTTTCTGTTATCCACATGGGGGTCCTGATAGAGGTGGTCGATCCGTTCTGTGTTGAAACTGGATGCTCTTCGCTTGATGCCATGTACGATGTATCCTTTTTTCAGTAAGAGTTCCGCCAGGTAGGCTCCGTCCTGACCTGTAATACCTGTAAGTAATGCGACTTTTGACATGTTATATGGTTTGATTTATTGACTTGGTTCGTTCGGTTTATTCACAGCTTCGCCTGGTCGGTCACAAAGTGACGACTGGGTCGTGTAAAAGAAGCAAGTGGGTAAGTGGGTTCCCTAGCTTACTTACTTTTTTCCTTGATCCCTTCGATCAACGAGCTATGCACTTCAACGATCAGGTTCTGATCTATACTATCGATTCTGACCAATACCTTCTTCCGATCTCCATCCGTGATCAGTTCGCCTCTTAGCCCTTTCAGGCTTCCGGAAGTAACCATTACTTTGTCCCCCTTCTTCCTGGTTTCCCAGGTGGTTTCTATCTTCTCATTGCTGTTCACAATGATCTTCAGCTGATCAATCTGTTCCGGCGGGATAGCGGCTGCTTTCCCTTCGAAAGTGATGTACTTGACTACCCCGAAGGTCTGAAGGACCTGGTCGTAATGTTTCCGGTCTATATTGACAAAAACGTATGAACTGAAAAGGGGGATCTCGACCATCTTCTTGCGG
>JAAEOI010000657.1 GCA_024244665.1 Bacteroidota bacterium
GATAAGCAACAGGGCAATCAGGTATCCGCACCCGGCCACCAGGAAGGGAATGGCATACCCGTCCACTCCCACATTCTGTAGGATTTTCCCCACTCCAAAGGCTGTAATGGCGCCTCCGACTGCTCCACAGAAGCCTCCGAATCCGGCTACGGAAGCGGTAGCCTTTTTCGGGAAAATATCTGACATCAGGCTAAATACATTGGCCGACCATCCACAATGTCCTCCGGCCGCAAGGGATATTAAGGCCACCGCAAGCCATAAGGAATCGGTATGGGGAACAAAAACAACCGGGATGGCGCAAATGCCACAGGCCAACATCCCCAGTTTTCTCCCTCTGTTTAGGCTCGATCCTCTCTTTAACAACCTGGAGGAAAATCCTCCCAACAATACTCCCATACCCCATGAAACGATGTAGATTGTAAAAAACGGAAGACCGATCTCCTTCAGGTTTACCCCGAATTTTTCATTGAGAAATTTGGCCCCCCAGAACAGGTAGAACCACCAGATGGGGTCGGCCATAAACTTGGCCACAGCGATGGCCCATGCGCCCTTGTGAGGAAGGATGGCTTTCCAGGGTAGTCGTTCGGAGGACTCGGTGCTTTCCGAGTCGCTGTTTATATGGGCAAGCTCCTCCCTGGAAACCCTTTTATGTTGTCCGGGCCGCTTATAGTTAAAGAACCACAGCACCATCCAGATGAGACTGATGGGAATGGTCCACAGAAAAGCTACTCGCCAGGTGCCAGCCATTAGTACCAGTCCGGGAATAATCAGGGGTGCCAGGATGGTTCCCATGTTGGCACCTCCATTAAAGATACCCACGGCCAGCGCCCTTTCCTTTTTGGGGAACCACTCGGCAACCGCTTTTATGGCCGATGGAAAATTGCCCGATTGTCCCACCGCCAGGCTGAACCTGGCAATGGCAAATCCGATCCACCTTCCTGCCAGCGCATGCGCTGCTGTGGCCACGCTCCAGATTCCAATGGAGAGCAGGTAGCCCTTTTTGGTGCCAATCCGGTCTATGATTGAGCCCATCAAAAGGAAACAGATGGCATAGGCGATCATAAAGGCCGTATTGATATAGCCATACTGCTCTTCGCTCCACCCTATGGATTTCTGAAGATCGGGAGCCAATATTCCCAGTGCAGCGCGATCGATGTACAGGATGGTTGTGGCAAGGAACAGTAGCACAAGGACAAACCACCGGAATTGAATTGATTTCTTAGTAGGATTCATGTTATATGGATTTACGCAGGATTATCTTTGTCTCGATGACCTCCTGCACGGGCCTTCGATTCAATGCAAAGTCAGCAGTTTTTCTTCCCATAAGCTGAAAATCAGTACTGATAACGGTAATGCCCTGGCGAATGATCTCCTTCATGGGGGTATCATTGTAGGAAAGAATCCCAATCTCTTTTCCCAACCGGAATCCAAGATTCTCGGCTGTTTTTATAAGGCCGATCAGGTGGCTGTCCTCAATGACAAAATAGGCCTGGCCTTTCTGAAGCTCTGCCTCATCGATCTGCTCCCGCACGGAATGCCTGATCCCATGTTTTCCACAAAAAGAGGAAAATGCTTTCACAATATCCGGTGAATGGAAGCTGCCTTCAGGAAAGACCATGACAAATTCATCGTATCTGCATATCTCCTTCTTTATGGTATCCAGTGCGTTGATTACTTCTTCAAAAAAGTCCTGGCTGATATAGGAGATCTCTTTCTTGCTGCATACCGGTCTGACAATTTGAAGCAGCTTATGTTCCGGGATGGTATCCAGGATCCCGATCACCTCGGGGTCAGGAATGGGTGTGACCACACAAAGTCCGTATTGCCCCTTATGCTCGTTCAGGATGGATTTGAGAACCCGGGTGTTGCCATGGTGAAAGAAGAGGTCCACCACAATGTGGGTCCCTTTCAATTCATCCATTAAGGAATTGTACATGGCCTCGTGATAGGAGCTGAATGCGGTGAGGACCAGCATTACCTTAAGCTGTTGGTCAACATCCTCATTCCTGACAAAATATCCCACCCTGTTCTTTGACTCAACGATTCCCCGGTCCTTCAATTCATAAAGGGCCTTAAGTATGGTCATCCTGGACAGGGAGAGTTCCCGCATGAAATCATTTACCGAAGGAAGTGGCTGTCCCTGACGCAATTGCCTGGTCGCTATAGCTTCTATGATCCCTTCCACCAGAAGCTCATGCTTGGTCAGGGAAGCTTCTCCCGACTTGAAATAGTTGTAAATCTGATTCACTGTTCTAGTCTAGTCTAGTCTATCGCATAAATATAGGATAATAATATTTTGTTTCAAAGGATCATTAGAATCTGGGGTTATGACTCATATAATATACGTAAAGCGATTCCATGCGCTTGGGCCAGAGTTTAGTGGAACCGGCGTATTATTATTCTCAGTTACATTAATACAAAGGCATAAATGGAGAATATTTTTGTCTAATCAGATATTTTCACGCTAATTTTTATGGTCTAGCAGAATTTTTCACGATATTTGGTCTATGTGGATAAAGAGATACTTGAGACAGAGTATTCAGGATGAATTGATAAAGGGACAGAAACTTGTTGTTTTGTATGGTGCCAGACAAACAGGAAAAACCTCTTTGCTAACCAGCATCACAAATGAGTTGCCCTATAAAACTATTCGAGTCAATGCTGATCAGGCTCGGTACCAGGAGGTCTTTAGTGGCCAGGATCTTAAAAAAATGCAGGATCTGGTCGACGGATATGAACTACTCTTCATTGATGAAGGTCAGAAAATACCAGATTTGGGAATTCATTTAAAGATACTTCATGATGAGTTGCCCTCGTTACGCATTATTGTTACAGGTTCATCATCCTTTGACCTTGCGACAAAACTTGGGGAGCCAATGACAGGTCGCAAAAGGGTTTACACTCTTTTCCCCTTGAGTCAGGAAGAGATGGGCTCCTTGCACAATAATTTTGAACTAAGGAATCTCCTTGATGATTTTTTGATTTTTGGCTCATATCCAGAGGTTTTAACACAAACGAACCGTGATGAAAGGTTTGAAACCCTGAGAGAAATCAGCGAATCATATCTGATGAAAGATATCATTGAAATCAGTCAGATCAGGCATATTCAAAAGGCCTATCAAATGTTGAAGTTACTGGCATTTCAAATTGGATCTGAGGTTTCAATACACGAATTGAGTCAATCCCTGAAATTAAACCATGAAACAGTAGAATCTTACATTGGTTTATTTGAAAAGGCATTTGTTCTTTTCCGATTAGGTGGATTTAGTCGTAATCTGAGAAATGAAATTAAGAAATTCAGCAAAATCTACTTTTGGGATACTGGTATCCGGAATTATTTGATTGGCAATGTGAATCGCCCTGATCAAAGAAATGATACAGGAGCCCTATTCGAAAATTTCCTCATTGCCGAACGTCTAAAATGGTTACACAATCACAGATCGTTGTCGAATTCATATTTCTGGCGACTCTACACTGGAGCTGAAATAGACTATGTAGAAGAAAATCAAGGAGTATTAACCGGGTATGAGATCAAATGGGGAAAAGGGAAAATTCGTGCCCCAAAATCCTGGACCGAGACCTACAAGGCAGATGTGGAATTGCTAAACCGTGAAAA
>JAAEOI010000658.1 GCA_024244665.1 Bacteroidota bacterium
CTTTGATCGAAAAATATCTTGATGTTCTCATCCCCGATTCCTGGGTCGGTGGTTGACTCTGTTACTGGAGCCGTGGTTGACTCTCTTACTGGAGCCGTGGTTGACTCTGTTACTGGAGCCGTGGTTGACTCTGTTACTGGAGCCGTGGTTGACTCTCTTACTGGAGCCGTGGTTGACTCTCTTACTGGAGCCGTGGTTGACTCTGTCAGGTGCTCCATGGCCAGTAAATATTCTCGAATGGAGGGACGCAAATAGAAGGGAAGGCCTTTTAGTTATCCACATATACTCAAACGTAAAGTGGATCTTTTGCTTTGAAAACAATATCCCAGTTTTCATATATAAAATCAGGATGGAATAGGGGCCATACCACCGTCTTCTAGATGATGGCCTTTATATCTCACTGGTTCTTTACAAGCAAACTGGGATTTTTCAGCCAAGCTGAATAACCACTTCCCGTAAAAATATCCAGAGGGAATACAGGGTGCTTTTCTATTTTTTAGAGACAGCCTGTTCGATGAGGAGGACCAGGATGTGGAGGATCTTGATGTGGACCTCCTGGATGCGGTCGGAGTGTTTTTTTCCTTTCACGCGGATTACAGCATCGGCCATTCCGGCCAGAAGCCCGCCTGTTTTTCCGGTCAGGCCAACTACCTTCATCCCCTTCTCTCTGGCTGCCTCCACAGCTTTGATGATATTCATGGAGTTACCAGAGGTGCTGATGGCAAGCAGGGTATCACCCTCCTGCCCGATACCCTCAATGTACCTGGAGAAAACCGCATCAAACCCAAGATCATTGGCCGCACAGGTCAGATGCGAGGGATCGGATATACTGAGCGCGGCAATGGCAGGCCTATGCTCCCTGAATACGCCCGATAACTCTTCAGCAAAATGCATGGCATCGGTCATTGATCCCCCGTTTCCACATGAGATGATCTTATGCCCCGACTTTACAGAATCAATAAGGAGCTCAGCAGCTGCCTCAACCGCGGAAATATTAGCGGGATCGGCCATGAATTCATCCAGAACCACTTTTGCTTCAGCCAGGTTGGCCTCTATAATTTGCTTCATGCCTTCAAAATTAAGAAACACTTTCGACTTTATTCACATCAGGGCTCAGTTCCTTCGGCTTTCGGACCATGGACTATAGATACTTTAACACTTAATTCATTAACTTTACAGGCTAAATCAGAATTCAATGGGTATACCCAGATTTATAAAACTCCCGGGCCATAAGCGGTTTAATTATACCCCACGGTACTGGGATCCCGAAAAGGAGGAGTTTGAGGAGAGGGTCAGGAGGATCAAGCAGGACATGGGTGTTGAGGTCGCCAGCAATCCAAACCGGACTACCATCAGAAGGGGATCCTTCAGGCAGGTCCGGAACCTGAAAGTCAAGGCAACCAGGAACAGCAACATCAGGTTGGTGGTTATCCTTGCTGTACTATTCATTATTTCATACCTGATATTTTTTGCTTAGATGGCCGGTATCATCCATTTATTAAGTGATGCGGTAGCCAACCAGATCGCTGCAGGAGAAGTTATTCAGCGGCCGGCATCGGTGGTTAAAGAGTTGATGGAAAACGCTGTCGACGCAGAGGCTTCATCGATCAACGTAATTGTTAAGGATGCAGGCAAGACACTGATCCAGGTCACCGACGACGGAAAAGGAATGTCGGAGGAGGATGCCATTCGTTGTTTTGAACGACACGCCACATCCAAAATTACCGACGCAGAGGATCTTTTCGCAATACGGACCAAGGGTTTCAGGGGCGAGGCCCTTGCCTCCATGGCTGCGGTGGCAGAGGTAAATATGAAAACCCGTAGGAAGGATGATGAACTGGGGACCCGGGTCCGTATTTCAGGCTCAAAAACAGAGTCGACCGAACCCGTTCAGACGCCGGTTGGAACCAGTTTCCAGATCAGGAACCTCTTTTTCAATATCCCGGCCCGTAGGAAATTCCTGAAAAGCGACCACACCGAGCTCAGGCATATTATTACCGAATTCAACCACCTGGCCCTGACGCACACTGAGATTCGCTTCACCCTCACTCACAATGATACGGAGATCCTCCAGCTCTTGCCCGGCAATCTGCGCCAGCGCATTATTGGGGTCTTTGGGAAAGCCACCTCAGCCTACCTTCTTCCCATTGAGAACGATACCTCCATCATCAGCATCAGCGGTTTCATCGGAAAACCGGAATATGCCCGTAAAACATATGGAGAACAGTTTTTCTTTGTAAACAACCGGTTTATTAAACACCCCTATTTCCATAAAGCGGTGATGAGCGGGTATGACCAGATCCTGGCAGCAGAGCATATCCCCTCCTACTTCATCTTTTTTGAAACTGATCCTTCAAAAATTGATGTTAATATTCACCCCTCCAAAACGGAGGTTAAATTTGAGGATGAAAGGTCCATCTGGCATATCCTCCTGGCTGCAGTAAAGGAGTCAATAGGCCGGAATAACCTGTCGCCATCACTGGACTTCAGCAATGAGGGAGTTATCGATATCCCCGTGCTTACACCGGATACAGAGATCAGGACCCCCTCCATTGATACAAATCCGGCCTATAATCCTTTCGAGGGCGAGGACGCTTACAAAAGAGAGAAACAGGTAAGACCCTACCAGGATGGACGTTTTGAAGGTTGGGAACAGATGTTCGATCCGGCAGCGCCGACCAACGGTGTGGCAGGCAAATACCTTCAGATTAAGAACAAATACATCCTCTCCTCTGTTAAATCAGGGTTGATGGTGATCGATCAGCGAAGGGCCCATGAGCGGATTATCTATGAAAAAATGATTCAGTCGATGGATAATCATCAGCCCCTGGCCCAGCAGTCCCTGTTCCCTGAAACCATTAAACTGAATGCCGGGGATTACCAGGTATGCCTTGATATGATGAAAGATTTAGAACAGTGGGGATTTGATATCCGGGATTTTGGCAACCAGAGCGTTGTCATTCACGGTATGCCGTCTGAGATTAATGTTTCGGGGAAAGGAGCCGTGGAAACACTGGAGATGATGATCGAACAGTTCAAATCTCTGAAAGGAGAGGTGGATATGGGGATCTCTGAGAAAATCGCTCACTCCACAGCCAGGTCATCTGCCATATCGTATGGGAAACAGTTGTCTGAACTGGAGATGCAGGAGCTGACAGACCAGCTGTTTGCATGCGAAAATCCCAGTTACACCCCATCGGGTAAACTCATTGTCAGGATCATGGAAGTAGATGAACTGGACAATCAATTTAAAGTTTAATTAAAACATGAGAAATTTTTCTTTCGGTAGGATATTGGGGGATACACCCCCTGTTGTAAAGAACCTGATTATTATTAACGTGGCAATGTGGGTTGGGACACTGCTCTTCATCCAGCTGTTCAATGTGAACCTCATTCGTTTGCTGGGACTATTTCCGACACAATCTCCTTTATTCAAACCCTGGCAGATTGTAACCCATATGTTCATGCATAGCCACGAGAGAATCTTCCACATCTTTTTCAATATGTGGGCACTCTGGATGTTTGGGAAAGTTCTTGAGAGTATGTGGGGAGGTAAGAGGTTCCTGGTATACTACCTTGCCACAGGCCTTGGCGCAGCACTGATCCACACCCTGGTCATATATATTCAGGTTGCACCCGATATTGCAGCACTGAAAGAGGCCTATTCTGTGAATAGGATCAACAGCAATCTCCTTTATGAAATCCTCCAGCCGGGGAATCCCTTTTATGGCCTTGGCCGGACCCTGATAACACCAACCGTGGGAGCCTCGGGAGCAGTATATGGCGTTCTTCTCGCCTTTGGAATGCTCTTCCCCAACACTCCTCTTATTCTATTTCCAATTCCAATTCCAATAAAGGCCAAATGGATGGTCATTGGAGCGGCAGTAATCTCACTCTACCTGGGATTATCAGGAAAGGGTGGCAATATCGCTCACTTTGCCCACCTGGGTGGTATGATTTTTGGGTATATCCTTATTAAGTATTGGAACCGGTTTACTAATAACTTCTACTAACTGGTTGTTTTTATGAATATTATCGATGAAATAAAAGAGTCTTTTAAGCAGGGGACCACCCTGCACAAGCTGATTTACCTGAACCTGGGAGTCTTTCTGGCAGTTCAGCTTGTCAGGATTGCACTCCTTTTGTCAAATAATCAGGACCTCTATGACACCTTCCTCACTTACCTTGCCGTCCCATCCAATCCGGAAGTACTGATCAGAAGGCCATGGACCATCATCACCTATATGTTCCTGCATGAAGGATTCATACATATACTATTTAACCTACTGTGGCTCTACTGGTTCGGAACACTGTTTGTCCAGGAACTGGGATTGAAAAAGCTGCTCAGCACCTACCTGCTTGGTGGGATTTCCGGCGGACTCCTCTTCGTGTTGTTCTATAACCTCTTTCCGGTTTTTGACCAGGTAAGTGAAAATGCAATTACCCTGGGCGCCTCTGCTTCGGTGATGGCCGTGATTGTTGCTGCAGCTGCTTACCGGCCCGACCGGAAGATGCACCTGGTATTAATCGGACCGGTGAAGGTCGGATACATAGCTTTAGCCATGTTTATTGTTTCATCCCTGATCGAGTTCTCAAATAATACGGGTGGGAAAATTGCACATATAGGGGGAGCACTGACAGGTTTCCTTTTCGCCTATTACTACAAACAGGGAAAAGACATCACCCGCGGTTTTGACCGCATGATGGATCGCATTGCCACCTGGTTCCAACCAGGTAAACAAAGAATGAAGGTCACTCACAAGCGCCCTGTCGATGATATAGAGTACAATAAGCATAAAAGCGAGGAACAAAAAGAGGTGGATATAATCCTGGACAAGATTTCAAAGGGTGGCTACGACAACCTAACTTCAAAAGAGAAGGAACTCCTCTTCAAAATGAGTGATAAGAAATAGAGCCGTGAAGAAATTTGCTTACAGACTTATCCTCTCCCTGAACATGGTTTCAGTAGCAGCGCTGTTGATCTCATACCTTGCCCCGGTTATCAACCCTTCAAAATTCATGTTGCCGGCGCTGTTCGGACTTGCGTATCCCTTCCTCCTGATTACAAACCTGGTTTTCCTGCTCTACTGGCTTATCCGTCTTAAAAAGGAAATTCTGATATCCCTGGTGGTGATTCTCCTGGGCTGGAACCACCTGAATAACCTCCTTCCCCTGGTCGCAAAAAACCATGAAATTCCAGTTGAAACAGATAGCGGGAGAATGTTCCAGGTACTCTCCTACAATGTACGGGGTTTTGACCGGTACCACTGGACCGAAAACCCCAATACCAAAAATCAGATCTTCGAATTCATTAAAGAGCAATCACCCGACATCCTCTGTTTCCAGGAGTATTATACCTCCAACAGGAAAGGGGAGCGACAGACGGACATCGCCCTGCATCTGAGTCAGTTTCCCCAGTCGGCCGTCTACTATATTAACGATCCGGCCAACCGGAACGGCTTTGGAATTGCCACATACAGCAGGTTCCCTGTCCTTAAACGCAGCAGGATCCCATTCAACTCATCCAGCAATGCAGCCATGTACACCGATCACCTGATCCTGGATGACACCATCCGTGTATTTAACATACACCTGCAATCAATCAAGTTCCATAAGGAAAATTATGCTTTCATGGATACGGCCAGACTCAAGTACAGCAATGAACAGGTGCGAGAGATAAAAAATATCGGCTCACGTCTGAAGACCGCATTCGAACTGAGAGCCGAACAGGCCTCAACGATTGCCAGTTACATCAGGGAGTCACCGCACCCGGTCATTGTCATGGGCGATTTTAATGATACCCCACAATCCTTTGCCTACAGGAAGATCAAGAAAGGGCTCCGGGATGCTTTCAGAAGAGCGGGCAAGGGATTTGGCAACACCTATGCTGGTGAACTTCCCTCCCTCCGGATCGATCATATCATGGTCGGAGATCCCCTGGTTCCCTACCAGTTTAATAGAATCAAAGAAGACTGTTCCGATCACTTCCCTGTGACCACCCTGCTATATCTCCCCGATCCGGCTATCGCTGAATAAGCAGTTTACCTGAAACAACACCCTTCTCTGTCTGCAGGGAGTAAAAATAGAGGCCCCTCTTAAGTTCCCCTACCGGCAATGAGCTTTTACCTGAGATTAATCCATCCGCATCATCCAGTACCAGTTTACCCGCAGCATCATAAATCCTGATCCGGCTGACTGCTTCCCGTGATTCAAAATGCACCACATCGATGGCCGGAATTGGATAGACCCTTACTCCAGCCCCTCCTGGAGTTTCCAGGGACAATCCGGTAGTCATCAGGCTCGCCTCAATTGCTTCAATGGCATTATTTAAATCGTTGCTGGCTGCAACCCCCCCTTTGTGGACAAGGATACCATCCCGGTCAATAACCAGAAGTCGGTCCCATGTGGTACCGTAATCATATGCCACATCTCCCGCTTTTAAGGCCAGGGGGAAGGTTATTCCGGCGGATTTCCCAAATCCCGTTACGCTGCTTTCATTTGAGCTGGAGTCCCAGATATCGAGACCAAGGGCTACAAATCCGTCCTTGTCCTTGAAGGCCTGGTAGATGGATGACTCCACCTTGGGGCCGACTGCCTTGCAGCTGGAACAGGTATTACCAAAAAAGAAAAGAAATACCACCTTTTCCTGCTGATCGGATAGTTTGAAGGTATCACTCCCCAGCAGGTTCACTTCAAAATCGGGAGCCGCGGCCCCCACATCCTGCCCGGATACCTGAACCATTCCCATGGAAATCACTAGTATTAAAAATAAGTTCTTCATAATAATTCCTCCTAAAATTTTGTTTTCAATCTTAATTCAACCCCCTCAAAATCCAGGACCTCATAACAGATCCCGGATGTACAGGCCGGCCCGCCCCTTCTCTTTCCTGCAAAGAGGGAGAGGGTATTGGTACTGTTAATCAAATAGCTGGCTTCCACACCGGGCCAGTTCCTGATTGTTCCTGCCGCTACCGAAGGGTCGGCCAGATATGGATCGGTACTGGCTTCCCAGATAATTGAAAGGGAAAACTCCGGTGATTTGGAGAATCCCAGGATGGCCACACCGTTGTGCAGACCATTTATTTCCACAATCTCCCTTTCGATATACTGATACTCCAGGTGCAATTGGGCAGACCATGTGCCCGGGAGTGAAAGGTCCCATATGCCGCCACCTGCCAGCCTGAGATCTTCAAAGTTAAGCTCATCCGAGGCATAGTCAGCAAAAAGTGTGATCCCGTTTCGATCTCCCGGGAAAAAGCTGAATTCAAAAAAGAGCTCATTGTACCTGTAATCCAGGAACAACGGGTTCACCAAACGGGTATAGTTGATGAGCAAATGTTGGGAATTCGGAAAGGAGTAGTATGCCTCAAGCTGTATCCCCGACTCATCGACCAGCTGGGGCACATGAATGCTCCTGTTCAGCACCTTGAATTTGTGATCCCTGACTGCCGTTGGCGGATCGCTGATTCCACTGCCTATGAACAGGTTGTGATAGTTCTTATATTCTAAACTCAAGCCAAAAGAGCCAATGCTAAATCCAATAGAACCATATAATCCATAACGGCTCATCTCATCCATTCCGAGCAGAGGCAAATCATTTGCTATATCGTGTGCATACTCAAGGTTGTAGGAAAGCAGCCCGAAGATGGACCCTGAAAAAAGAAGGGAATAAAATAACTCATCGTCAAATGGGTTGCTGTTCCTCATCAGGATCATTCCCAGGGTCTGTGAGTAGAGCGATATCCCTGTCTCCAATCCCTCTACCAGGTCGATCCTCCTTTCATCAAGCTCAAGCGTGGGTGGCAGGGCGTTGACCAGGGATTTTCCCCTGAGGGCCTGAAAGTACCAGATGTCGCCTGTGTATTTGGCAGAGATACCGAGCATATCCCTGTAAAATCCGTACCGGGTCCGGTAAGCCTCATCTTCAAACACAGAACCTGCAATTTCATACCCCCTTACCAGCAAACCGTTACCCAGCGTTTCATTGAAGTTCCCCACCTTCAGCTCCAATTTATCTTTCCTGTACTGTAGCTGGAATTGGCTAAGAGCATAGTAGGAACTGCCCTGGTTCTGACTCAGGAAGTGTTCATACCTGGCGGAGACTCTCAATCCTTTATAGCGGTAGCCCAGGTTCAGCTGGTCGTAGTGTGAGGAGAGCGCTGAAGGCTCGGTATATGGCAGGTTCCCAAGCTGGTATTCCATAAGGTTGTTGCCGGTTAGTTGTCCGGAAAGCTGCATTACAGGTAGCAATAACAGAAGAGGTATGAGGTACTTTCTGATCATATTTCTACTCCAGGAAAGATTCGATCGCTTTGTGAATAGATAGCTCGTCCCCCGGCCGGAATCCTTCATGGAAAAAGATTTGCCTGCCATCTGCATCGTATATCAGCAGTGTGGGAACTGCGGTCACACCCAGTTCAGACATTAGCTCACTGTTTAGATCCCGCAGAATGGGATAGCTGACTCCCAGAGATCGGATAAACGGGGCTATCTTCGACTGGTTCCTCGGACCGTCGATGGAAACACCAATAAAATTCACACCCCTGGCGGTATACTCCGATGCCATCTCATTAAGATACGGGATCGACCTAACACAGGGCTGACACCAGGTGGCCCAGAAATCAATTACAGTCAGTTTGCTCCCCTTCAGATCGCCATATTCCTTCCACTGGTTCGACAAATCCTTAAGCCTGAACCAGGGCTCCTGTGCCTGTACACCGGAAATAAACAAGAGGGGGCAAAGGATCAATATGAATAATTTTTTTCTCACAGGTTCAAAGGTTTAACCCTTTAGACGGACCTGTTGTTCAAACCTTACACCAGCAGGGAGGGAAAATCAGGACTGAAGTGTTTCACCAGCAGGGTCCTGGGAAGATCGATGATCCTGCCCCTGAAGTGATCCATAATAACTGAATCGGAAGTGCAGATAGCATCGCATGGTATTGGATAACATAAATTTATCACCAACCATCTTCAGTGATCCTTTCTGAGGATAGGCCCTGTTGAGCAGCCAGAAATATTCCCCCGAGGCCTCCAAAAAATCCTTTGTAAATCCATCTTCCATATACCAAAAATAAAACAATTCGTCTTAATGCGCTGTATTACTGTAGTGTAGGATTCTTAACAACTCGATTTGACTTCTAATCAGGGTTGGAAGAATTTCTTTATCTTTATTCAAGAAGAACCAAAACGCAAAGGTTATGAAGAATTTAGTGGGTTTTGTTTTGCTTGCGCTGCTTGTTTCATCATGCAGTCTGTTCCAGAAACAATCGATGTCACAGGAGCAAATTGATGTCATGGTGGCTGAAAATTCCTCCCTCAAATCGCAGATTACAAAAAGTAAGGACATGGATGATCAACTGGCCTTAGTCAGAATGCAACTGGATGAAGCCATGCTGAAGCTTGCTGACTGTGAAGAAGCTGCCATGTCGAGGGTTCACATCATCACCGGGGCATTCAAAACCGCGTCCTATGCGGATGAATACGCTGCAACTATGAAGGGCCAGGGGTATGACGGTGAAATCATTGCCGGACCTTACAATTTCCACCTGGTGACGGCCAGTTCACATGAATCCATCCAGGCCGCCATCAACTCACTTGGCCCTATCAGGGATGGCGTTATCGAAACTTCCTGGATATATATGGAATAGCATGCTTCGCATGCGGTAATAAGTACTCTTCTCGTAGGCAAGTATTCTCGTTGTGCTCGAGTTAGTGGCTTTGTACTCAGGTTCCACTCATTATAAAGAGGGGCTGAAACTCAAAGCTTTTAAAGTGCGGCCGCAACCTCTGCGTGTTGTAGTGTTTCTTCACATCCACCAGTTTCTTTGTACTGGTTACCACATCCAGCGGTGCATTATCATAGCGCCCGTTCCTTAATACAACCAGTCGCCCGTGAATTCCCTTCAGAATCAGGTCGAGGGCCAGGTTTCCATAAGCCATCGGTACAATTGAGTCGATGGCATCGGGATCCCCGCCCCGTACCAGGTAACCCAGATGCTGGCTGATGACGTTGATGGGGGTTCCATTGTTAAATTGTGTGGATTCCTTTTTAATCAGATCAGCCACAGTGGCACCAATCCCGCCAAGTTTAGCATGTCCATAAGCATCTTTGTCCCCATTCTTAAACATCATCTCATCCATTCCCTTATAGGTGGCGCCTTCAGAAACCAGCACCACCGAATAGTTACTGGGATTCTGAATCCGGTCCTCTACAAGCAACTCGGTAAGCTTTGTCACATCAAACTTGTGTTCCGGAATTACACACCTGTTTGCTGAACCGGCCATGGTGGGAATCATAGCGGTAAAACCGGCATAACGGCCAAAAACCTCCATGACCAGAATCCTTTCGTGCGATCCGGCCGAGGTGCGAAGTGTATTGGTCATATTAATGGTCCGGGTTACACAGGTACTGAAGCCAATACAGTAGTCGGTTCCGGGAACATCGTTATCCATTGTTTTTGGGATGGCAATCACCTTAAATCCCTCCTGGTAGAGACGAACTCCGTAGCTGAGGGTATCATCACCACCAATGGGAATCAGGTAATCTATCCCCAGGAAAGCCAGGTTCTCCAGTACTTCGGGAGTGAGATCATTGATCTCCTTTTTATAGGATGATTTCAGGTGATGAGGTACATCCTCCTTCCTGATCTTGCTGGGCTGTACTCTGGAAGTATGCAGAAAGGTCCCTCCGGTACGGCCGGCCTTATTCACAATCTGTTCGGTGAGCGCAATATAATGCTCCGAGTTATCGGCACCTTTTTCACGTATAATCTCCGTAATACCTGACCAACCCTTTCGGAGGCCGATCACCTGATAGCCCTCACGCAGGGCACGAATAGTAACGGCACGAATGGCCGGATTCAATCCAGGCACATCCCCGCCGCCAGTTAATATTCCTATGGTTCCTTTTTTTCCGGTCGCCTGTGCCATGGTTTTTTCTTTAAAAGTAAACCAATAATTGATATAAACCAATGGCTACAGGCCATTGACTACTCATCCCACTTGAGAATCTTCAGAAAATCATACTCTTCAGGATTCTTCACATACTTTTTCGCAGCACGGTAATCTTCCTTCGTGATGTAGTGAAGATTGTTCCTGACAATGAGTTGAACTTTCTCAGCCTCAACATTTACAAGTCTGGGTCTTACTTTTCCGTTTTCATCTTCCACATCCTTCAGATAAAGAGGTGAAATATTTCCACTCCTGTCAATTGTCGTCATACAACCGGTCTCTCCCCTGGTAAATAGTACATAGACACCAAGTCCAAGCCTGGTAGCATAAGAGAGATCATAAGCAGTGGGCCTGCAACAACGCAGTTCATAACCAATCTCTTCGGGCCGGCTTTTCACAGTAATGCGGAGATTTTTCAGGTGTTGCTGGGTCAGCATATTGAAAATGTGTGATTTACTTACATTACCTAGTTCCGGGTGACCATGATCATCATACGTAAAATTGATCCCCGTATCTATGATCTCCTCATCACTCATAAAATGAAATACACCCTCACTGATCATCGCAACACCATAATCGATACCCAGGATCCTTCTCTTTACCATTGACGATACAACCATCTTGGTGATCTTTTCAAAGGTGATCTTGGTTTTGTTGAACATCTCCGGGATTATAATCATAGGATAGTGACAGGCTGTTCCAATCCCAAAGGCCAGATGACCAGCTTCACGGCCCATGGCACTGACTACAAACCAGTTTCCACTGGTGCGGGCATCTTCATATATGGTAGTTGAAAGGCGAACACCCTCCTCCTTGGCTGAATGATATCCAAAAGTCGGGGTACCCTCAGGAAGAGGGAGGTCATTATCGATGGTCTTTGGTACGTGTATGTTCTTCACATCCATTTTTTGCTTGGCAAGGTATTTTGCAAGCCGGTTGGCCGTGGAAGCTGTATCATCACCACCGATAGTGACCAGCAATTTCACATTGTTTTTCTTGAAAAAATCAACCTTAAACTCATCGTCTTTGGGCTTGTGTCTGCTCATCTTCAAAGCAGATCCGCCACGGCTGAATATCTGGTCAGCATATTCAAAATCCAGGAATTCAAATGCAGGTTCATCTGAAAACAGGCTCTTGTAACCCCCGTTTATACCTAATACATTGTATCCGTTATTAATGAATATCTTTGCAACAGAGCTAATTACGGTATTAATCCCTGGGGCAGGTCCACCTGCGCAAAGTATGGCTACAGCTTCTTTCATGGTAATAATTTGTTATAAAAATGTTGTGCTTTCTGATTCATTGTAAAATTGAGCCGTGAAATTACACAAAATTGAAAATATAGACTGCAAGAAATGGTCTAAATTAGTGTTGTAATATTGTTATTTTTGCGTCACTGATTTCACATCATGAAGAAACCTGAAAAAACCGGCAGCGCATTTTATAACTTCTTTCTGATCAGCTGGATCAGAACTCTGCTGGTTGTGATCCTTATTATCCCCGTCAGGATCTATCAGTGGATCATCTCCCCATGGCTTCCTAAAACCTGCCGCTACCAGCCCAGCTGTTCCCATTACGCCATCGAGGCGCTCCGGGAGCACGGTCCCTTTACTGGCCTTCTGCTTGGAACAAAACGGATTCTAAGTTGTCATCCTTGGGGCGGACATGGTCACGATCCTGTACCCCCCCGGGAAACCCCCTTTGTCAAACTATTTACAAAGCAGAAGCATGAAAATTAGCACCATCACCGTCATCCTTGCGCTTCTGTCCACTTCCTGCACGCAGCAACCGAAATCCAGTCCGGAAAAGCCGCAGGTCTCTGTATCCATCCTTCCCCAGAAATATTTCATTGAACAGCTGGCCGGCGACAGGATCGATGTGAATGTTATGGTCCCTCCGGGAGCCAGTCCAGCCACCTACGAACCCTCTGTCTCACAGTTAAGTCGCCTTGACCGCTCATCGGTCTATATGAAGATGGGTTACCTGGGTTTCGAACATAGCTGGATGGATAAAATCAGGTCGGTGAACCCTTCAATGGAGGTAATCAGCTTATCGGATGGATTGGAACTGATCCATGGCGGAAGTGATAATGACCATCAGGACCACAATCACCATCACGGGGGTGTCGATCCCCATATCTGGATGTCTGCCAGGAATGCCAAAGAGATGGCTTCCACCATTGCGGATGCCCTCTGTCGGATGTTGCCGGATGATTCGGTGAAGATTACAGATCAGCTTGTGGAGCTGAGAGCCGGGCTCGATTCGCTTGACCGGGAAATCGGGAAGATACTGGCCGGAGCAGAAGGAAGAAGTTTCATGATCTACCATCCTTCCCTCTCATACTTCGCAAGGGATTACCAGTTGGAACAACTCTCACTTGAATGGGAGGGCAAGTCCCCTTCTCCATCGCATATGAAGAGGCTGACAGATGAGGGGAAAGCGCACAATATCTCTACCATTTTCATCCAGGTTGAGTTTGACCGGAAGAATGCTGAAATCCTCTCCAAAGAGATCGGTGCAGAAATCGCAACTATTAACCCTTTGGATTATGACTGGCAGGGCCAGATGATGTATATCGCTGCAAAACTTAATGAGGCATGGTAATGGATAAGCCGCTGGTACAAATCCGGAACCTGGATGCAGGCTACCAGGGAAATCCGGCACTTGAGAATATCTCTCTTTCGGTCATGGAAAATGATTTCATCGGGATTATTGGTCCGAACGGAGGAGGGAAGACAACTCTGCTCAAGGTACTTATGGGTCTCCTGAAACCATTGAGAGGCACCATTGAATATTCCATCAACCGCTCTGAAATTGGATACCTCCCTCAGAGAAATCAACTGGATGAAAGATTCCCGATTACCGTTACGGAGGTAGTGGCCTCAGGGCTGGACAACAGTTTGCGGTCAGGGCCCGGCCGAAAAAAATCAGGAAGGGATAAACTGAAAAAGACACTTCACACGGCCGGACTGGATCATCTGCGATCAAGGCCTATAGGAGAGCTTTCAGGCGGAGAGCTGCAACGCACGCTTCTTGCCAGGGCCATTGTATCCTCTCCCCGGCTCCTGGTTCTGGATGAGCCCGATACACATGTGGACAACCGTTTTGAAATGGAGCTTTACCACCTGCTCAGAGAGCTCAACCAGACCATGACCATCCTGCTTGTTTCCCACGATATCGGTACAATCTCACCCTACATCAAATCCATTGCCTGCGTAAACCGTGATCTGCATTACCACGCCTCGAATGAAATCAATGAGGAGCAGCTAAAGGTCTACAACTGTCCGATCGAAATTATTACTCATGGAACTGTTCCTCACAGGGTGATGAAAACCCATAATCACTGAGCCCATGGATAGCACTTCACTCTTCGCCTACGGTTTCTTCCAGAATGCCTTCCTTTCAGCACTGCTTATGTCTGTAACCTGCGGGATCATTGGAACCTATATCGTAGCCCGGAGAATGGTCTTCATCAGCGGAGGAATTACCCACGCCTCCTTCGGGGGAGTAGGACTGGGCTACTTTCTTGGCTTCTCTCCCCTGGCTGGTGCAGCCATTTTCGCAGTACTTGCCGCCCTGACAACCGAAAACCTCACCCGCAGGAAGGTGATACGAAACGACTCCATTATAGCCATTATGTGGTCGTTGGGGATGGCCCTTGGAATTATTTTTGTCTACCTGACCCCGGGATATGCACCCAACCTGATGAGCTACCTCTTTGGCAGCATAATCACAGTGAATTCGACCGATCTGTGGCTGATGCTTGCACTGGCAATCGTTGTCACCATCTTTTTTACAGTGCTCTACAGGCCAATCCTATACGTTTCATTTGATGAGCAGTTTGCTCGCACAAGGGGTATTCCTGTTATGCTTCTCAACTATATCCTTATTATCCTTGTGGCCCTCACCATTGTGCTGAGCATCCGGATTGCAGGGATCATCCTGGTCTTATCCGTATTAACCATTCCTCAGAATATTGCCAACCTCTTTACAAACCGCTTTGGTATTATTATGATTGCATCGGTGATCATCGGTTTTATCGCCTCCTGCATGGGACTGGTAATCTCATATTACCTGGATATTCCCTCAGGAGCAACCATTATATTTACACTTGTAGTCCTGTACCTGGCAGCAAGAGTCGTGAAAGTTATTAATTTTGGTGCCAGCAAAAAATCACAATTAACATGAACCTGAAAGAAATCATTGAAGAGGCCTGGGAAAACCGGGAATTATTGAAGAATCCCGAGGTAAGGGAAGCCATCTCGGAGGTGGTTGACCAACTGGACAAAGGAGTCCTGAGGGTAGCGGAGAAGGAAGCCTCCCAATGGGTGGTAAACGACTGGATTAAAAAAGCAGTAATCCTCTATTTCCCTATCAGGCAGATGGAGACAATTGAAGTTCCACCGTTTGAGTTTCACGATAAAATCCCCTTAAAAAGCGGATATAAGCAGAAAGGGATCAGGGTAGTACCCCATGCCGTTGCCAGGTATGGCGCCTACATATCAAAGGGAGTCATCCTGATGCCATCCTACGTGAATATAGGGGCATATGTGGATGAAGGAACCATGGTGGATACATGGGCAACTGTGGGTTCCTGTGCCCAGGTTGGTAAGAATGTGCACCTCAGCGGAGGGGTGGGGATCGGCGGAGTCCTGGAACCTGTTCAGGCTGCCCCTGTGATTATTGAAGACAACTGTTTCATCGGCTCACGGTGCATCGTTGTAGAAGGTGTCAGGATAGAATCTGAAGCGGTACTGGGTGCAAATGTGGTCCTCACCAAATCGACCCGCATCATCGATGTTTCAGGCAGCTCTCCCGTGGAGATGAAAGGGGTGGTTCCGGCCCGTTCTGTGGTCATTCCGGGATCCTATACCAAAAGCTTTCCAGCCGGAGATTACCAGGTGCCCTGTGCTCTGATTATTGGACAAAGGAAACCTTCAACCGATCTTAAGACTTCATTAAATGATGCCTTAAGGGAATATAATGTTGCTGTATAATGCGAATCGGATTTGACGCAAAACGAGCCTTCACTAACTATAGCGGACTAGGCAACTATAGCAGGTACATTATCTCCAATGTATGCAGGTTCCATCCCGAGAATGAATGCCTCCTCTATACCCCATCCATTGCCGATCCCGATCTGTTTCAGGAGCCGGAGGGGACCATCATTAAGCAACCCAAAACCAGGGTGGGTAAGTACTCCAGTTCATACTGGCGCACCTTCGGGCTGCCACACCAGCTAAACGATGATGCCGTGGATGTATACCATGGCCTTTCCAACGAAATTCCCTTTGGCATCCACCGGACCATGATCCGTTCTGTCATCACTATTCACGACCTGATCTTCATGGAGCATCCCGAACTTTACAAGCCCTTCGACAGGTATGTATATAAAAAGAAAGCGCAATACGGGGCCCGGAACGCAAGCAGGATCATTGCAGTTAGCAACCAGACCAAGCAGGATATCATTCGCTTCCTTGGGGTTGATGAATCACGCATCAGGGTGGTTTACCAGGGGTGCCACAGACAATTCTACAGCCGGGTTAGTCCGGAAGCACTTCAATACACCCGCCAGCGCTTTGCGCTTCCCGAAGACTACCTGCTTTATGTGGGCACCATAGAGGAACGCAAAAACCTCCTCAAAATAGTCGAGGCACTCGACAAGGGTAACATCTATTGTCCCCTCGTTGTAGTGGGCCGTAAAACCGCTTACTATAACCAGGTGAAGAACTACATCGAGAAAAACGGAATGAAAAACATCCATTTTCTTGACCAGGTGCAGGTTTCTGATCTGCCTTCCATCTACCAGGGATCAAGCGGATTCATCTACCCTTCCGCCTATGAGGGTTTTGGGATACCCATCCTGGAAGCTCTGAATTCTGGCGTCCCTGTAATCACATCGGCAGGAGGATGCCTTGAGGAGACCGCCGGTAAAGGCGGACTGCTGATCGATCCCAACAACCAGGAACAGATGGTTGAGTCCATCACGAAGGTCCTGGAAGATACCGGGCTCAGAGACCGGCTGATCCGGGAAGGAGGCGCCCATGCCCTAAAGTTCAGGGAGGAACAGACCATCCCGTCACTCTATAATGTATACCTGGAGTGCAAGAATGATTGAAATAGAAGTCAGAAAGGCAGAAGAAGTCCTCTGTTCGGGAGGCATTATTCTCTATCCCACTGATACCATCTGGGGTATTGGATGTGATGCTACCAATCCGGAGGCTGTCAGGCGAATCTATGAGATCAAACAACGATCCGACAGCAAAAGCATGCTGGTAATCGTACCGGGAGTTGAAATGCTGAGCACCTACCTGGAAAGTATACCTGAAAAGGCTCTGGAACTCATTAAAAACGCCTCAAAACCCACCACCATCATTTACCCCGGGGCCCGGAACCTGGCTTCCGGCCTCGTGGCCGAGGATGGCTCAGTGGGAATCAGGGTAACATCAGATCCGTTTTGCATAAAGCTGACAGGGCTCTTGGGACGGCCCATTGTCTCCACCTCGGCAAACAGCTCAGGGAACCCCTCCCCTTCAATGTTCAGCGAAATTGATCCTGTAATCAGGGAGAAGGTGGATTATGTGGTTGGCCTGAGGCAGGATGAAACCACCACTTCAACTGCCTCCAAAATCCTCAAAGTGGATGACTCGGGCAATATCATTGTGATCAGGCCGTAAAAAAAAGCTGCCCGCTTGCGCAGGCAGCCGCAGGTGGTTGCAGTTAGCAACCGCTCCTGTAACCCCTTCCTCCTTGAGGATGGGGCGCTCCGTATCTTATAAGGACCTTACTTTCCCGGATCCCGATGAGCTGCTGTTTACCTGGGGATTCCCATGATAATAGATGCCTCCGCTTCCGGAAATTTTTGCATCCAGCTCATCTTTAACTGTGATCTTGATTGAACCAGATCCGCTAATAGCTGCTGATAACTCTGAAGTTTCGAAGTGCTCAGCAATAAGCTTCCCGGATCCGCTTATCTTCACAACTACCTCTTCAGCGCTTCCCTCTTCAAGGATTGCATCGCCTGATCCTGAGATCTTTACATCGACATCCTCGGCTTTCAGTTCAGTGAATTCAACCGTCCCGCTTCCCGAAATGGCAATGCTCATCTCTTCCGAACTGACTGCCTTATCTGATTTGAAGTCGCCCGATCCGGAAAGGCCTACTTTATTAAGTTCTTTTGAAGTGATATAAATGGTGAGTTTGGATCGCTTTATCCTCCATTCTTCATACTTTAACTTAAGGTAACCGTCCTGAATCTTTGTGACCAGGTCCTTTACATCCTTGGGATCACCTTCGATCTTTATTTCATGACTGTTGCCGGGTGTATAGAAAACATCCGCACTGATACCGATTCCGATGCCTGTAAAGGGATCAAGGTCGCGGGTCTCCTGTGCATTCAAATCGGCTGCAAAAAAAACGCCTGTCAGAAATAGTAAAATTATAGCTGTTAAGGATACAAATACTCTTTTCATCGTCGTTAACTTTGGTTATTGATTGTTTGTCTACTAATAGACGATGAAAACACGGGCATGTTACAGTTCGGTGATACCTTCGGGTAAATCCAGGTGAAGTGAGCTGTTTTTTTGATCGATTTTCTGAATGAAATCAGAAGCGGCTGGAATCAAAATTTCTTCACCGTCATGTTCGATCACCCATACCGGGTTCATTTTGCTGGGAATAATGTCCAATACTATTCCAATCTCTCCCAGATTGAGATCAAATACACGATAACCGATCACTTCATCAGTCTCGCTGGCCCGGCTATCTAAACCTCCTGCATCCCGGGCATCGAGGTAGACCTCATGACCCGTAAGCTTCCTGGCCTCATCCAAAGAGTTGATAAACTCGATTTTTACAATGGCCTGGTCGTCAGACACCAGGTCGACCGACTCAATAAAAAAAGGAACCCGTTGCCCATCTAGATCGATGAACAACGGGATTCCTGGTTTCATTTTCTGTGCTACGACAGGGATAAGTATAATATGAACATCTCCCTGGAGTCCATACGGTTTCGAGATTTTTCCGGCTTTTACACCTCCCTGGACCGTCATAGGAAGAGTCTTAGTCCTCTTTCTTCTTGTCCTCTTTAGCAGGAGCTTCCTCTTTAGCAGGGGCTTCCTCTTTAGCAGGGGCTTCCTCTTTAGCAGGGGCTTCCTCCTTTGCAGGAGCTTCCTCTTTAGCAGGGGCTTCCTCCTTTGCAGGGGCTTCCTCTTTAGCAGGGGCTTCCTCCTTTGCAGGGGCTTCCTCTTTAACAGGGGCTTCCTCCTTTGCAGGGGCTTCCTCTTTAGCAGGGGCTTCCTCTTTAGCAGGGGCTTCCTCCTTTGCTGGC
>JAAEOI010000659.1 GCA_024244665.1 Bacteroidota bacterium
GCATGGTGGCACAACATAACATATATTCTACTGCCAATGGCATGGTAATGTGAGTATATGGGTTAATACTTGGGTTATTATCTTGCTATTGGCGGGATAACAGGAATATAAGAGTGGGATATGTTGATAGGACGGGTATGTTGATAGGACGGAGGTGCTGGTATGACGGAGGTGTTGGATGTGTGGGGCCGGGGGGAAAACCGGGATATAATGGGTTTTTGGCTTTCTCTGGATTTTTGTACTGCTTCGCCATGTCACTCCCAATGAGATGTTGCTATTGGGTGTAATAACTTGCATGTTCCAAATCTGAGTTCCGGTGGTCTCAATGTATTCCACAGCCAGGTTTTGAGCAGGTGCAAAGATGGTCCTGCAGTTGACTGAGAGCCTATAGCACACAATTTTCTAAGATGTGCATTTCCGTTTTGTTGATATACGGGTGCATCAGAATTTGAAATCCACGGCTAATTCTCTTCAAGTTATGAAAAAACCGTGATATGGCAAGCTGATTGCGGGGTATTAAGCACATCAATGGATCTAAGGTATACTGGAGTTGAATCTAAAAATCCATAAGGTATGAGACGTTCAAAATTCCTGGACCGGGTCAGGCAAGTGATTCGTACTTATCATTATAGCTATAGTACTGAGAAGTCCTATGTTGGATGGATCTACAGGTACATTGTTTTCCACAATAAAAAGCATCCCGGGGAGATGGGAAGAGAAGAAATATCTGATTTCCTTACCGACCTTGCTGTGGAGAAGAAGGTTTCTGCATCCACCCAGCACCAGGCATTGAATGCGCTTGCATTCTTGTATAAACGAGTTTTGGAGATTCCGATTGGGGAATTTGATTACAAGTATGCGCATACCGGGAAAAGGTTACCCGTAGTATTAAGCCGGGAGGAAGTTTCTATGGTGTTTTCACTGCTTCAGGGTGAGTATCACTTGATGGCCTCTCTTTTATATGGAGGAGGTTTGCGATTATCTGAATGTCTGAGTCTTAGGGTCAAGGATATTGATTTTAGTCTGAAAGAAATAACTATACGAAGTGGCAAGGGAGATCAGGATCGAAGAACCATTCTTCCTGTTTCGCTAATTCCTCAATTGAAAGTTCAGGTTGATAAAGTAAAGGTCAGGTTGGAGGAAAACTGTCTTATTGAAGGGTTCATGGGCTCGTCTATTCGCGAGGCACTGGAAAGGAAGTATCCCTCTGCTCCGACTGAATTGAAATGGCAATACCTCTTTCCTGCCAGGAAACCGGCGATTGATCCCTGCTCAGGAACTCTAAGGCAGCATTCGCGGCATGAGAGTTATTTACAAAAAGAGATTAAGCGTGCGATCAGGTTGGCTGGGATAAGTAAAAATGGATCTTGTCACTCCTTCAGACATTCCTTTGCCACTCATTTGCTGGAGGATGGATGTGATATTCGTACTGTTCAGGAATTACTCGGGCATAAAGATGTACGGACAACTATGGTATATACCCATGTACTAAATCGGAATAAGTATAATATCCAGAGTCCGCTCGACGGCTTGTCCTGAAAAAGGAAAGATTGCCGGGTGGAGAAGCAATTTTCAGATTAAGTGCCTCACTGTCAGATTAAGTTGTGACTATTTCTCTTAATTGATATAATTCATTTCGCCTTCAAATTTGCATGATTATGCACGATGTAATTGCAGGGAGATTTTCTTCATTTATTTATGGCAGATTAGCCTTTTCAAGCTGTATAGAATGAGTTCCGGATCGTAGCTTCTTGTCTTTGTTTGTCCTTTTGAGGTGATATCCATCCGGAGCCTTGAATATCGCCGATGTGTTTTCCGGGATTGTTACATTATAAGTGATTGAATTCCCGGTTTTTGACCAGTCAACCTCTATATCACCATACATGGTGGCTATTTTTCCTTTTGCCCATTCCAGTCTGTCAAAGAAATAGGGACTGATTTCAAACTGTTTATAGGCAGGTTTTTCTTCAATGATTTTTATACCCAGGATGTAATTATAAAACCATACATCCACTTCCGTTAAGAAAGTAAAATTACGCCCACTACCTCCCGTACTTTCCCCACTCCAACGTTCCCACATGGTGGTAGCTCCTTGCTCTACCCAATACCCCCACCCGGGAAATGTTTTCTGTGTAACTATACTAAAAACAAGCTCCTCATATCCGTTTTCCGAAAGTGCATCCAGTAAATATTTGGTGCCCAGTATGCCTGTATTCAGGTGATTGTCCTTTGCACTTACAAGCTCTGTCAATTTCTCTACTGTAAGATCATGGTTTTCCGGTGTAGTTAATCCCTGGTACAATGCACAGGCCTGGGCTGTCTGCGTATTGCTGGTATAGAATCCCGTTTCAGGATCAAAAAACCGTTTGTTAAAAGCCTCTTTGATCTCCCCGGACTTTGCTATATATTGTTCAGCGGCATCGGTGTATCCAAGCAGGGCTGAAACCTTTGAGAGGATCACAGCGTCCATATAAAAATAGGCAGTGGAAGTCAGAGCCGCAGGCGTTGTATAGATATTTGAACCTTTTGAATAGGGCGGAGACCAATCCCCTAAACCAAAGTCTGCAACACATCCGGGAGAGTTCCTCTCCAGGTAGTCAAAATAGAGTTTCATTTGATCATAATGCCTCTCCAGCAGGTGAAGATCGCCTGCATAGAGGTATTGATACCAGGGGATAAGAATAAATGCTGCATCCCAGGCAGGGCCGTTGTAATGGACATATCCCCAGCCGGGTGTGGGAGAAATGGCACACAACTCACCCGAAGCAAGTTGGTCTGCCGCCATATCTCCAATCCACTTACGATAAAATAACTTTGCATCAAAGTTCAGCAGGGTAGCCTCGCCTGCGAGATGAGCATCACCTGTCCATCCTAATTTTTCCCTATGCGGACTGGCTTCGGCATAACCATGTGCATTCCCTTTGACTGACCAGGGTGTGAGCATGTGGATATTATTGATCATTTCATCCGAACACTCAAAAGTGGAGGTATGGGCCATATCCGTATATATGGAGTGCGCAATGAAATTTTCAGGCAGAGGTTTGCCCGTCAAGCCTTTTATCTCTACAGTACAGAACCCATGATAGGTAAAACGGGCATGCCACTCCTCCCATTCGCTCGATTTGCAGATATACTCATCTGTCTGAAAGCGTTTATGGTATGTAAACCCACTCAATTTATCCTGGTTCAGAGTACCATCTTCATGAATAGCCTCCCCATATTTCATTGAAATTTTTGTTCCCTCTGTCTCTTTTACACGAATTTTCACCCATCCGGCAATATCTTGCGGGTAATAAAGCAAGTAAGTACTATCTGTAGGGTGGGTAATCTTATGGGGCTTAAATGATTCCTTTACCCTCATAGGCTCCAGCTCCTGTGCCTGCATCTTACCCTGTGGAGCCATGGCATGCCATACATTGGTCCATTCCGAATCGTCATATTCCGGGGTATTCCAGTTGGCCTCCTCCAGGCGCGCATCAAAGGTTTCTCCCTGACGGATACTTGAAAAGACAATGGGACTCTTTTTTGCTTTCCAGCTTGCATCGGTCACAATGGTTCTTATGGTCCCGTCTTCCATCTCGATTTCAAGTTGCACCAGCGCCTTGGGTACGTCACGCCAGGGGGCCTTGTCTACTGACCAGATATCCACACTGTGCTGATTGTACCATCCATCTCCAAGGATGATCCCAAATGCATTCTTTCCTTTTTTGAGCTGGTTAGTCACATCGTAGGTAGTATAGAGCACCCGCTTATGGTAGCTTGTCCAGGCCGGATCCAGTACGTGATCCCCTACCCTCTTTCCGTTCAAATAGGCCTCGTAATATCCCAGGCCGGAAATATATAAACGAGCCTTTTTGATGCTGTTCCTTAAATGGAATGTATCACGCAGATAAGGGCTGGGGGCCGTCTGCTCTGCCGGCGCATCCATCAACTTTAAGGTATGCAATTCATTTCCTCTGTGCCTGAAGCTGTATACCCGGGGGGCGCTGATCCATTTTCCCTTCCAGTCGGAGGGCTCCAGCAGGCCCATTTCCCAGCTTGCTGCCGGGCTCTCGACTGGTTTTATATCCTCGTTGGTCCATACCCTGATCTGCCAGTAGTACTTGCTTTTTGATTCAAGGGCTTCACCGGAATAAGACACCTGCACAGACTGCCCTGACTCCACTACTCCCGAGTTCCAAACATCTGCTTTGTCTTCGGCCAGTAGCTCCTCTGACGTAGCCACCAGAATCTGATAAGCTGTCTGCTCCACATCCCGGATTTTATCTCCTTTTATCTGCCAGCTAAGGCTTGGAGAAAGATTATCAATACCTATGGGATCTGTTTTATAGTCACACTTCAGTTTTGTAATTTCGAGCGACTGCGCATTTGCTGCAATTATAGCAAAGAGTATCAAAAAAAGGATATGGATATTTCTTTTCATGGTCATTCAATTAAATACTATTTTTCTGATTTCAGAAGTTTCAGTAATACTGTATTTCCAATTAAAGAATATTGAAAAAGATTTCACAGGCACCGCTCACATCCCGCTCCTGCATCTTGTTAATTCCCCGGCCCTTGTAGCGGGAACTCAGTGCGGCAACTTCGTCTTTAAACGGCT
Source organism: Bacteroidota bacterium (assembly GCA_024244665.1). Next base: position 4,601 of record JAAEOI010000659.1, read on the forward strand.
CCTTTGCCTCTGCGTAGAGCAGATAATCAACCGCCATCAGGTTGATGTACCAGTTATCGAAGGCTAAATATTCTTTGACTTTTTTCTCTGCCGCCTTCGTTTCAAAATTCATCCACATAAGCGCCGAGGCGGTCACCGCGGCTGGCGGGTATGAATCGTCCATCGCCTTCGCAATGGTTTTTTTGAATGGTTCCAGATCGCTCCTATTCTGAGCGAGCAGACCAATGGCCGCCCAGTAGCGAACCACGCGGTGTGGGCTCTGTAGCAGTTTTACCTGCTTCCGGGCGACATCCGCACCGCGGAAACCGGAAAGGGATGCCGCTTTTTGAATTTCCGCGATTGGATACTTCGTATCATCCATCCGGAATTCATAGGGTGTGGACTGGGTCGAAACCAGTTCCACTTCGTATTCCGGGAGGAACAAAACATCACGAGCCGAGCCTATTTCAGCTTCAACTTGCCCGCGCATTTTTTTCATGCTTTCCTGATGCACAGGCTCTTTTGCCAGATTGACGGTTTCCCAGAGATCGTTTTCCAGGTCAAAGAGGAACTCCGGTTCGCGAGGAACAAACAGGCTTTCCTGCAGCTCGTTGAGTTCGCCCGCAGCCAGGTCTTTACGCATCTGTTTCATTATATCGGCTATCTCGCTGTATGATTTATACCGCGCTTCGGGCAGGTAGGCCATAAAGTTGCGGGCATAGAGATATTTTCCGTCACATACAGCACGCATCTGATCAATCCCGGTATCCGTCCGGTCCGTAGAGAGCAGCAGGTGATCCGTCGGTTTGGAACGATTTTCCCCCATCAGTACCCGCCCGTTCATATGTTCGGGAATGGTACCGCCTGAAAGACTGATCATCGTCGGTGCCAGATCCTCAAAGCTCACCAGCTCATCAACAAGCACCCCGTCCGTTCCCCAGGGCGAGAGATGCTTGTATTTTTCAGGAACCCAGACAATGAAGGGAACCTCATAACTCAGGTTGACCCCGTTCTGCTTGCCGCGCGGAATGCCTTCGCCGTGGTCTCCATAGAAGAAAATAATGGTATTTTCCCGCAGCCCGTCATCCTCCAGCTTTTTCAGAATATCACCAACCCGCTTGTCCACCAGGTGAATCGAATTATATACACGGGCAAACTGCTTGCGCATCGCCGGACTGTCTTTCAGGAAAGGCGGCATCGAAAACTGGTCATCTCCAATAATTTCTTCCGGCGAAAGCTGATTCAGCACCGTTTTCTCATACTTGTCCCAGGTGAAAGACATTGTTCTGGACTGATGGGAGTCGTTATAATTAAAAACAGAGAAGAAGGGCTGCTCGCTTGTACGGTCCCACCAGCCCACATTTCCCTGAGCACTCCACGCTTCTTTGATAAATTCCCCAATGTTGGCGATGTTATAGTCGGTTTTACTATTGTTACTCGTAAAGTAACCCGCCTGCTGCATGTAGAAGGGAAAACCCTTGATATAGTCCGGGATCGGATAATAGCTCCGGTGATTCCCGGTTCCCAACTCATAAGTTCTTGCACCCGTGATGATGGTCGACCGGCTCGACGAACAGACCGGGCCCGTTGAATAGGCGTTGGTAAAGCGAATGCCCTCACTTGCCAGCCGGTCAATATTCGGCGTTCTCGCATCCTGGTCTCCATAGCAACCAATAAAATGCGGCGAGGTGTCTTCAATCACAATCCAGAGGATATTCGGTTTTTCTGCCCGAAGCACTCCCATACACATCATTGCAGCCAATACCGCTGCCATAATTTTTTTCCAGTTTACTTTTTCCATCACTATCTATGTTTTAAGCTTTTTTTAATCCTCTATTCAAAAACATTCATCGCCTCAGCTTCCAGAATTTTCTCTAACATTTCGTGCATATGCTGGGTAAGTTCCGGATACTGCCCGCTCAGATTTTTTTGCTCGGCAACATCCAGGTCGAGGTTATATAGCTGTTCCGGCTGAGTTTTTTTTATGCTGTATTTCCAGTTTTTGTAACGCAATGCACGTTGCGTCCTGAAGCCCTGGAGCAGGTATGTTACGCCTTTTTCTGATTCGCCCATAAACACGGGAAGCAAATTGCGGCTATCCCTGGCTTCGCCATCGGGAATTTCAACATCGAGTAAGGAAGCAAAAGTGGCGAGAAAATCAATTTGCCCGACCAGGGCATCGGAAACGCCCGGCTTGATTTTCCCCGGCCAGCTAAATACAAGCGGTACGCGCGTACCGCCCTCATAAATAGAATACTTGCCTTCGCGATAGGGCCCTGAGGCATCGTGTCCGCGATCATTTTCACCCGAACTGCCCATAATGGTGCATCCATCGTCATATGCATCGATATATACCGGACCGTTGTCGCTGCTGAACACGACGATCGTATTTTCGAGTAGCCCGTTTTCTTCCAGTATTTTCATAATTTCGCCGACTTTCCAGTCAAACTCGACCATCGAATCGCCGCGCGGACCGAGCTTTGTTTTGCCCTGGAAACGCTTATTGGGCGTGCGCGGAGCATGAATACACTGCGAGGGAAAATAGAGGAAAAAGGGTTGATCTTTCGTGCGGCTGGAAATATATTTCCGTGCCTCTTCAACGATTACGTCCGACATCGTGTAATCGTCCCAAAGCGCCGATTTTCCACCCACCATATATCCAATTCGTCCGATGCCGTTAATGACACTGTTCCTGTGGCCCCTGTGGCTCTCAATAAGTTTCATTTGTGTCATCGCTTCAGGCCTTATTTTCCCATCGGGATACTGGGTACTTCCGGGCTTATCGGTAATCGGCTGCGAACTGATATAAAGCGGATCATTCGGGTCAAGATTAAGCACCCGGTGATTCCGCAAATAGACACAGGGGACGCGGTCGTTCGTACTGGGAATCAAAAACGAATAATCAAAGCCTATCTCGAGTGGACCAGGCTTCACATCGCCGTTCCAGTCAGCACCGCCTTTCTCCTTACCGGGTCCTATCCCCAGATGCCACTTTCCAATGACCGCAGTCTGATAGCCCTCTTTCCTGAAGAGATCAGCGAGTGTGAACCTATCCGTTGGAATGGCAAGTCCACCTTCAGGTGAGATAACACTAAGATTGTTACGAAGCGGATGTTCTCCCGTCAACATGGCATATCGTGATGGAGAACAAACCGAAGAAGAGCAATGCCCATCGGTAAACATTAAACCACCCCGTGCAAGCTTATCGATGTTCGGCGTCGGAATCATTTCTGAGCCATATACACCCACATCCCCGTAGCCCACATCATCGCCGTAAATAATCACAACGTTCGGCTTTTCCGCCGCGAACGCAGAAAGCGTGCCAAATAAGCAAAGTATTCCAATTTGTATTCGTTTCATTTTCATGTCATTTCGAATTCAAGAATCAGCACATCCCTGCCGGGAATGTGCGCTTCAAATTGATTGTCCTTTATAAGAGGCCGGAACTCATTCCAGTGTGAGCCCATGAAATGCATTTTGCCTTGCCCGGCACCAATCCTGATTCTGGTCTCCTGGGCTTCCCTCTCCGGATTAACGATCCACAGGTAATGACGGGAAGCATTTTTATGCAACCTGGCCTGAACCAGATGATTTGAGGATGAAACCAAAGCTTCCCTCTGGGCAAAATTGAATGCTTCCAGAAAATATGCAGTATTGATCCCACCTTTAACTTTGTGGCAATGAATGGAGGGATGAGTGCCTACGAGCAGGGTGCGGCCTTTGCCAAAACGATGACTGACAGCAGCCACGGTTCCATCTTCATAGCTGGCCTCTGCCTTCCCTTTTCCCAGTTTGTATTCCTGTTTGTAGCCTCCACCCATGAATACGGATTCGCTTCCTTCAAACGTGAAGGGGCTATCCACATCAGGCATCAACTCCACATTCTTCTCCGTGGCGCCAAATAGTTCATCCAAGCCCATATTGGGCTGGGTCTCGCCCACATGCAGATTGCCCCCGAAATAGCCCGGACAAGCCTCGGAAATCAGCGTTCCTCCCTTGCGGACCCATTCCTTCAACTGGCTAGCATGCTCTTCCGTAACAGCCACTGGAAATGGGAGGTAAAGCACCTGGTATTCTTCCATATCATCCGGATGGACCCAGTCGGCCTGCAGGTTGTTATGGAGAAATCCCCGGCAGGCACCCCAGAGTGCCCGTGGATACCAGTCTCCTCCGGAAGATTTCGCGGAAAGATGGCTGTGCGATGCACTTTCATGCAGAAATAATATCCCCAGATCCCCCTTTACCGGGGCGGCTTCGAATAGGGATTTACTTGCCGGATCATTGGCCCATTTCGCCACACGGCTCATTTCTGCGCTCCTTTCATTCCTGCTTCCGTCCATGCTGTAGGGACCGAATGCTCCGTGCAGGGGACCATCCAGAAGAGGTCGCCAGCGCGGATATAAAATGCCCCGGCCTCCCGCAGCAAAGGTGATCATGTTCCAGATACGAACATCTTCCGGTTCTGCGATGCGACCGTTCTCCCTCTTCCTTCCCATCATACTTCCGTACCAGGAGGGACCGGCCTGGGCCTCGGAGTGCCAGAAGGGTTTGCCCCTGGATCCTGCCCTCACCAGGTCCACTGAATGCCACTGGGTTACCGGGTCATTGCCTTCCCGGGTCTGTACGAAAGTGAAGCCATAGGATTGCACATGGCTGGCAGCCTCCCAGTGGTCGGAACCGCTGGAAAAAACCCAGTTGATGCTGTTACCGATCCCGTGGGCGGTCATCAGGACATCGGGGTCAACTGCCCTCAGAGTGTCCACCTTCCATTGCATATGATCATAGAAATTACTCTTTCTGAAGTATATCCAGTCCTGGCATTCCGGCCATGGCCAGGTGATCCCTGGAATCTGAACCTGATCCCAGGAGTTAAGCGAATACCTTCTCCAGGCATTCCTTAAAGCATCCAGGGTCTCATATTTCTCTTTTAACCACCCCACAAAGACCTGCCTGGTGTCTTCATGAAAACAAATATCGGACGGATAAAAGCACTCGTTCCAAACATCGTAGGCCATCAGGGCCGGATGGCCCTTGTAACGTTCGGCAAGGACAGTGAGAAAACTGCCAATCAGTTCCCTGCCCACCCTTGTGTTCATACAGATGGCACCGGCATTCCCCTTGGCATACCCTCCTGTGGCCGTGGCAGGAGAAATTCCGCTCACAGGGCGATTGCCCTTAGAATCGACGTACAGGATCTCGGGGTAGCGATCGAATATCCACTGAGGCACCAGGGCTGTCATCTCGGCAATAACCGTACTGATTCCGTATTTTTCTGCCAGTTCCATCTGGCGGTCATAATCTTTCCAGTCGTAGACTCCCGGGGCCGTTTCAATGGCCGACCAGATAAACCAGTGACGGAATGTATTGCAGCCATCTTCGGAAGCAGTCCGGTAATCCCTTTCCCAGTCCTCCCGTGGAGGATTGGACTTTCTGAAATAAACAGCTCCATAGGGCACCTGGGGAGTAATATGGCCTGCCGGGTAGCTTGCAAAGCTGTCCATGCCCCTGAGTGAAGGAGCAAAAGGGGCCAGGGCTGCAGCTGTTCCTGCGGTCCTGACAAAGGTTCTGCGGGATATGGGTTGTTTCATACTTTTCAGTTTTAAAGCTTATTCATGCCAGGCTTTGCCGGCTTACAACGAATTTCTCATCGTATTCATAACCCAATCCCGGTTTGCCGGAGGGCACGAAGTAGTAGCCGTCAAATTTGATCGGCTCTTTGAAAAAGTGATTCGCGTTCAGCCTTTTATTTGTGGCCACGGGCGGATTCACTTCTCTCATAGCATTTGCTTCAAGAATCAACACATTGGGTGTGGCCATGCAAAGGTTGACCATAGCTACCCAGGTTAAAGGACCATAGGAAAAGAAATGCGGCGCAATCTGCATGCCCCTTATTTCGGCCAGGGCTGCGATCTTGACTGCTTCGGTCAGTCCGCCGACATTGGGCGGCGGCAGGTTGAGAACCGAGGCCGCACGCTTATCGATCAGACGGGAAAAGTCTTCAAGCCCCTGAAGGTTTTCCCCCGTAGCAATGGGGATCGTGGTGGCACCTGCCACTTTAGCCATTTCATCCATGCTGCTGGTAGCTGCCACCGGCTCCTCCATCCAGAAAAGGTCATAAGGTTCGAGCCGTTTGCAGGTCGCAATAGCCCCTTCAGCACAGCACTGGCCGTGACCGCCGTGGATCAGGTCCAGCTTGTCGCCAGCCCCTTCACGAAGGGAACGGAAAACCATTTCGTTATAGGCCATGTTCTCTTCGGTCGGCATTTTCCCACCGCCCTCGCAGACACCATCCTCCCAGGCTTTCTTGCCGCTATGTGTTGCGAAAAGCTCAAACGGATCGGTCTTCACGGCCGCACCGGGATGTTTGGCCATTTCCCGGCCCAAGGCGCGCCATGAGTCATCAATCATTTCGTTCTTTTTAAGGCCCGGTCTGCCATAGTGGTATATCCGGATCCGGTCGCGCACCGGACCGCCGAGCAGTTCGTAAACGGGCTTGCCGGTTTCCCTGCCCAGCAGGTCCCACAGGGCATAATCCAGGGCGGTACGATGCGAACACAGGATACCTGCCTCCCGCATCTTTGACCAGATGGCTTCTATGGCATAGGAATTGGCACCGATCAGATGGTTCCTGGCGACCCCGCCCAGTGCCGGTGCGTAGTCGATGTCCGGAAAATCCGCATATCCGGCTGCACCTGTGCTTGAGATGACTTTCAGCACGCGCCGCTGCTCGCCATTTCGTTGCAACACGAGCAGTTCCAGTGCTTCGATGCGGCTTGTCTTGTCCGGGGCAGCTGCAAATAGCGGGTGGCAGAGCGATGGCAGCCCCGCAAGGGCGCCTAGCCCTAAGACAGATCTTTTGAGAAATCCCCGACGATTCAGTTGATTGCTTGTTCCTTGATAGTTCATCACTTCTTCTTGGTTTTTGTTTCCACCTGGGCGATACGCCTTACCTGAAACTTCCCCTCATCAATCTCACACGATTCTGCAACAAGGGATCCCTGCGTCATCCGCAAGGGTAGCTTCAGCACACCGTCCTCCTTCAACCATTGCTCCTGGTTTGGTGAGCTCACCCACAGCACTTCATCGCGTCCGGAGAGCGAGCGTGCGACAGCCAGCAATGAAAGTGGCCCCCCTTGCACCACCGGAGCCACCATTAGATCGGCTTCCCCGGCCAGCTCCGCCGTCCGGGCGAGCATACTTACCCCGCCAATGCGGCCGGCATCCGGTACCAGGACCGTGCCGGCTTGCTTCCTGATGCCCTGGACGAAGTCTTCGATCGTATGATAATCTCCGCCAAAGCCCAGAGGCAAGCTGAACTCCTTACGCGCCTCACACTGTTCGTGCAGGTGCCGGAGCGCCATGGGGTTCTCGAGCAGGGTCACCTCCTTCCTCTGGCAATGCAGTGCCAGGTATGTCATGCCATCCGTACTCAGGTTCATGTTGGCGGCAACAAGCAGGTCCATTTCCGTGCCGGCTGCCTCTTTTGAAGCCAACACCAGGCTGTCTATACGGCCCAGCACTTCCTGCGGGTAGCGGTAGGGTGCGCATTCGCCGCGCGCCGTCATCTCATCCCCCAGGGCGCCGGCCAGTTCCAGCCGGACTGCGGTAAAGCCAGCTTTCCTGAGCGATGCAACCCTCTGCCGTATTTCCTCAGCTGTACACAGTCGCCGCACGCCGTCTGCCTCCCGGTCTATGGAAATCGACGGACAGAGCCGCACCCGGCAGGGACCGTTTTCCTCAGCGAGGTCGAGCAGGGCAGCCTGCAGGGCGATGACCAGTCCTGATTTTCCCGGGCCCTGCCACATAGGGCCAAATCCTTCCCTGGTGAACAATGCCGTCGGATGACGCAAATGGGTGACGGGTTGGGCATTGAGTATTTGTTCGGCAGTCTGACCTAATATGGTGCCACCTCCCCCGACGGCCCGCGTTGAAGGGTCGGTCATGAAGATATCTGTCTTGTGATCCTGTTCGGCATAACGGTTCACCAGGCGTGCAAGTGTCTCTTCCGCATGCCTGGCGGGTAAACCGTAGTCAAGATAATCCCCATAGCCCCTTTTGCCGCTTCGAGTGGTCAGGCGGATGACCCGCAGGCGTGACTCAGCCTGTGATCGCGGTTCCTTGACGGTCAGCAGGTCCATCGCCACTATCTCGTCCGACTCTGAATTCGGCCCGCCCATAAAACAGGCATATCCATTTAGCAAGCATCCTGAAAAAATCAGAATCCCTAATACTGGCTTTACGAATCGTTTTGTATACATAAGTCAATAATTTGTGACAGCTGGTTCCGCATCAGTCACCTGCGCGGCATTATCTTTAAGCAGCTGGATCCGGTCGAATTTCAAGATCTGTTTACCTGCGGTGGAAACAAAGCGGAAAATTTTGAGGCCGGGTTCATCAAACCGGACTACGCCCAATGAAAGCTCTTTGAGCGTGTCGGAAGCCTCCAATCTGCCGACGGTCTTCATTGGATAACCGGAGTCCGATTGCGCCGCATCATTCTTCACATCATCCACCTGCACCGAACAGGCTCCGCCCGCGGCAATCGTTCCGCCTAGGCGGTAGGTGCCGGGCGTTTTCACATCCAACACGAATTCGATGTAGCTCCCCGCTCCGGCGCGTAGCTCTGTACAAACCATCCGCCCGCCGGATGCGCTCGCGTCCGACAGCGCGTAATGGAAGTTCCCGCGAAGATTATAATCCGCTGAGGTCTGCGCGGGAATCGATTCAGCCTCGATCCAGCCGTCTGTGGGGATTTCCGGATAGCTGAACGAGAGGTGCTTTTCCAGTTTTTCGATCACGGGCGCATATTCCGGATTGTCGGCGAGGTTTGTAAATTCGTGCGGATCGCCGGACAGTTTGTAGAGTTCCGTTTCGCCCGTAATCAGGCGGGTCATCCGGTAGTCATTATCCAGCACCGACTCAAAAAAGACGCCGTCCATCTGGCTGGTCATCAGCACGGGGCGCTCCCACTCGGCGTTCGGGTTTTTCAGGAGCGGAACCAGGCTGTTTCCGTCGAGCGTTTGGGGCGGCTTCGGCAAGCCGAGCAGCTCGATCAGCGTCGGATAGATATCGAGCAAGGAAACCGACTTGTTGCACACCACGCCCTTAGGAAGGCCGGGGCCGGCGATAATCAGGTTGCTGTGCGACGAGTCGTACCACGGCTTAATTTTCGACCACGCATTTTTTTCGCCGAGCATATAGCCGTGGTCGCTCCAGAGCACCACATAGCCCGTTTCAGCGAAGGGGCTGGCATACCAAGCTTCCAGCACGCGCCCGACCTGTTCGTCGGCAAAAGTCACGCTCGCCAGATAGGCGCGCACAAACTGTTTGTCATAGCCTTTTTCGACCAGCATCTTGTGGTAGCCCTTGCCAAACTTCGCCTCAAAGCCTGCGACCAGCTTGAAGCGTTCCGGCAAATCGTCCAGATCGTCGACACGTCGTTGGGAGAGCTGCAGCGTTTCGAGCGGATATTTGTCAAAATACTCCTGGGGCACAATCCACGGCACATGCGGACGGTAAATGCCCAGCGAAAGGAAAAGCGGGTCGGTATTCGACCGGATGGTTTTGATGGCCTCGCTCGCCGCTTTATAGTCGCCCATTTCAGAGGCGGGCATATCGGCGATATCCCAAACAGCGGAGGCGTTTAACTTTATTCCCACCTTTTTGAGTTTTTTCGGTGTTTTGAAGGGGGGAATATAGGTATCAAACTCCGGCGCATCCCCGCTGTGAAAGTTTTTAGCGATACCGATGCTTTTCCAGCCGTTCTGCGAAAACAGTTTAGGAATCGTTACCGCATCCGGTCCCGAATAGAAGCGCCACCCATTCTTATTGTCGTTTGAGATGTTACCTGAACGTGCGGGCGCAATGCTGGTAAACAATGCGGGACGCGAAGGTTTGCACGAGGGCGAGGCGCAAATGGCGTTGCTGAACGTCACCCCGCGCTCGGCGAGCCCTTTGATACTGGGCGAAATCACCTGCGGATGCCCCTGCAACACCTCATTCCAATCGTTCCAGTCGTCCACATTAATGAACAACACACTTGGGGAGTGTGACGCTCCACCCCCAGAGGAACAGCCCGCAGCGAGCATCAGACAAAGCACGCTGAGGATCACTGGAGACCCAATGGCAGTACAACACAACTTTTTCATCTTTTCTCCATTTTTCTAATGCTTGACTTTATTTTTATCCCCCTTTCTCACAATGTCTTTCCAGTACGGAGCTTCGCGATGCCACCCGTACGAAAGGAAATCGGGATTTCGGCTATACATAAACAAACGCCTGGTAATCTGGTCCATCAAAGGATCGGAGTTTTCCTCAAGCGTAAGCAGTGTGACCGGCCCGACCAGACCGGAGGGCGACAGGGCTTCTGTACCCTCGTAATGTCGGAAGGTCGTGAAGGTTTTTCGCCCCTGCTCGGGACGGGGTGTATTATTCACAAACCACCCTGGCAATTCTTTCAATTCTCCCCTGCTGTCAAATTCCAGATCAGCAGGGAACTGTTCGTCTCGGATCAGGCGGTTTACCCACAGATTACTGACCCGGATTTCGAGTTCGTTTTTTCCCTTCTGTAAGGCATCGGTAATATCCATAAGAAAGGGCGGTTTCCAGAGCGTACCCACTTCTTTGCCGTTTACACTGACCGTCGCAATTACTTCGACTTCATCCAGGTCAAGCCAAATGTGCCTGCCCTTTTTCTTTTTTACATCGATTGTTTTCCGGTAGATTCCATCGCCCGAGAAATAGCGAATGGCATCGTCGGGGTGCTCGTTCCACGGAACGAGATTTTCGAAGATGGTTTCCGGTGGAGCAGCAAGGCCTTCAAAAGAAACCTTCCAATCCTCATCGAGGGAACGCATTTCCAATGCGGCGATCTTTTCTTCCACGATCTCCTGGTTCGGCATTTCAAGCTTGCAGGATCCGCCCGATTGAAAAAGCTCCTTTGTTGCCTCAAAGGGATTGATCCGCTCCGAGGCTGAAAGCACAACTCTGCCGTCTATGGAAACTTTACCAGCAGCAGGCGCGGAATCCGCTTTGTCACGAAATACAACGAAGACCGAGCCACAGGGATCGAAAATCATCGGCACAATCGTGCGTCCATCTTTCTCCTCATAGACCGGGCACGCTTCAATGCGTCCATTATCCGGATACCAGAATTCAGGTTGCTTGCCGGTAATCCGAAAACTAAGAAGTCCAGATGCCGGTTTCTGCAATGAGCTGGAAACAAAGAAAAAGTCAGCATCCGGCGTATAGCGGTGCAGGTAATTGATCGGGAGCTTTCTGCTGTTTTCTCCTTCCGCCTCCACGATGACATCCGGCTCCACGCTCAGCTTTACAAGGACATCTTCGGGAGAATAACCCCAGTAGAGTTTCCCTTTTCCATAGGGCTGTTCTTTCACGTTCCGGCCATCCAGTCCCTGCCACATCTCGCTCACCATAGCTGTCACCTCCCTGATACTGGAGGGATAATTCTCCAGTCCGCGTGAAGTCTCCGGCCGGCTCGAAACCACGATGTTCGCACCCCCGGCAAGCAGCTTCCGGATTTTTTTCAGAAGCGGAACAGAGATATCATCGATTTCGGGCAGAACAAGGATATGGTATTTCATCCCCGAGGGCGCGCAGATCATTCCGTTCTCAACAAGCAGTTCTTCCCTGACCATTTTAGCACTTGTCATATCCCAGTCGTATCCAAGAGGCAGGGGATTGAAATCCATATTTAGTTCCAGTCCCGGCACCGCCTCCGGGGTCATGAAAATGGCTTCTGCCTGGAACTGCCCCTGCTGCAGCATAAACTGGCAGCGGGTCTGATACTTCTGCCAGTCGGCTCCCTGATTCCACCAGGTATTGTGCCGGCTGTACTGCGAGCCCCAGTGCCTGAAGGTCATGCCGGGTTGGTATACCGCCTTATTTGTTTCATCCCAGGGCTGCAAGGGAAAACAGTGGAAAGATAAATGATTGACCCCACTGGCGTAGGCATAGTCAGCCTTGCCTTTATAATTCCACGGATAATTTATCCAGCCACTGTACTCTTTGGTAGCGGGAAAGGCTTCTGACGACACTTTTTTCTTTCCGGTCACATGCGCTGCAGAAGAGGCCCAGCGCCCCTCCTTTGACGCCCTGTGCCAGCTTGAGTTTATCGAACCCTGCCAGAAGGTGGCGGTGGGAACCCCAACGGCTTCGGTGGTCTCCATGCCATCAAAAGCAGCCCTGGTAAAAGGCTCAGAATCAAGCACCATACCCTGTTCAACAGCCAATTCCTGGACAAACTGGTAGAAATTCTCCACAATGCAATCGGCGATGGTCCTGCGAAAATCCCACAGGAAGCGCTCCGATACATCAATGCTTTCCACAATCCTGCCCGTGAGGACCGGCAGATAGGGATACAGACTGTAGCCGCGACGTTTTTCAAACTCCGCGGGCAGTACCGGCGACCAGTTCTGTCCGTCCGCCTCCCAGCTGTCTATGGCAAAAAAGCATAGGTTTTTCCCGGGCTCTACACCGTCCATCTCAAGAAGCGGTTTGCAAAAAGAATCAAAATGAAACTGAATTGCCTCACGGCTGAGCTTGTCAGCCTCCAGTCCGCGGGTTTTTTCACTGCCCGGCCGGGTACAGGCACCCGTACTGGTCGTCCCCATCCGCAGGATGGTCCACTTACCCTTTGGCGCATCCCAGTTCAGATTTCCGTTTTCATCCATCCTGTCGCTAAGATCAATCACGCTTGAACCCGGAATAATGTCAGCTGCAGCAACAGAGTCTTCCCGGGTTCGCACCGAAGTCTTTCGGCGATCGAATCGATGGGGCATGATGCCACTTTTTATCTCGGCATGTATAATTCTGCTGTCACCAATCTGAGGAACGGCAAACACTTTGATATCCTGGTAGTAGCCTGTTTCCAGTTTGGGAAGGTAAATATTCGTAACAACCGGGATAATGTCCGGTTGTTCCGCTGTAACAGAAACTTTCCCCGGTCCGCTCACTGTAGTTTCGCTCCAGACCACATGCTGCATGCTCTTTTCGGGAGTGATCCATGGCCCCCCTGCTGCCGTGAAACCTTCGGTCATATTCAAGCCCAGTTCCAGCCCGAGCCGACTGGCTTCCCGGCAGGCATGAGCCACCAGCTCATACCACTGGTCCGAAGCAAAACGAACAGGTCCTTCGATCCCTCCAACATTGAATATCTTTCCGCCACCAAGCCCTGCCCGTTCCATAGCCTCCAGATCGCCGGTAATTCCCTCCCGGGAAATCATTCCATTGCACCACTCCCATTTTACCCCGGAACGGTATTCGTCGGGTGGATTCACAAAGCTGGTATGAAGGCTGCCTTTATGCTGGGCACTGAGCGAAATACCCTGAATCAAAAAGACACAAAGTGATAATATTATGATGCGAAGGTGTGTTGTTTTTATCATTGGCTTCGTTTGAGAAAAAATATCCCAAGCATTCAATCTAATAAATGCCAGAATATAGTATTTCTGGCATTTATTTGGTTTCTCCACTATTACTTATTTTGCCGGTTTTGCATCAGGAACATAAGCCGGATTGGGGACAGGGATCACCGTCTCCGTATCCTCAAGCCATAAATCCAATTTCTTTGAAAGCTTTTTTGCTAGCCTTTTATTACTACTGTAAAGATCCGTGGTCTCGCCGATATCATTTTCCAGGTTATATAGTTCGTGGCGGTCTGTAAAATCCTCTTTCCCGCAAAAAAAGCGCAGCAGTTTCCAGTCTCCCTGCCTGATGCTCGCGGCTACTTCCTCCCCGAATGGATAAATATCATAGATCTCATCACGTACACTGCTCCCCCCTTCCAATACAGACATCTGGGATACGCCATCAAATGAAAGGTCTGCAGGCTTTGTCAGCCCGCAGGCTTCGAGTAGTGTAGGGAAAAAATCTATACTACTGAACAGCGCATCGGTGGAGCTACCCGGATCAATCTTACCCTGCCAGGATACAATGGTCGGCACACGGCTCCCGCCCTCGTATATGGATCCTTTACCCTTACGCAAGGGAGCATTGCTGGTAATGGGAATATCCTTGTAAGAGTGATCCGCTTTCTTATCTGTTCTGACATATCCCCCGTTATCGGAGGTAAAAATGATGATGGTATTATCGCCAAGGCCCAGCTCATCTATGGTAGCGGCCAGACGACCCACTGCATCATCCAGGCTCCTGACCATGGCAGCATAGATCGGATTGCGCTGGGCATAGTTGTCGTCCGATTCTGCGGCAAAACGCTTGATGTACTCAGCCTTCCCCTCCCAAGGACTATGCACTGAGAACGCCCAGTAATTAAGGAAGAAGGGCTGGTCCTTATGGCTTTTCATCCATTTTATGGCCTCCTCTGCCATGCGGTCCTCCACATGTTCGTTGGGACGGGCTTCCAGACCGGCATTGCTCATCAGGTTTGAGGCATCCATGTATCCGCCGGGAGGCCATCCGGAATTGGTACTCGGGATATCCACATCAAATCCCTGTTCCAGCGGACTGTAGGGTTTGGATCCGAGATGCCATTTGCCAAAATGTCCGGTGGCATAACCCGCCGCCTTAAATACTTCGGCAATGGTAATATATTCCGTCTTCAGGCGGGAAACCGGCAGGGGGAACAAGAGCCGTCGACTTGGACCACTGCTTTCACGCAATACCTTTTCCACCTGTACTTCTTTGCCATGACCCGATGCGGAAAGAAAACCGATACGGGCCGGGTAGATACCGGTCATGATACTGGCCCGTGTGGGAGAACAAAAAGGATTTGCCGCATAGGCATCGGTAAAGCTAATTCCGCTTTCAGCAAGTTTATCAATATTGGGCGTATGATAGAAATCACTGCCGTAACAGGCCAGGTCAGCCCAGCCCAGGTCATCGGCCAGTACAAATACCACATTGGGCAAGGATTCCGGATCCCCGCCTGTCCGGGCAGTGACTTCGGTAAAGCCATTGAAAAGGATTGCCTGAATCAGGCAAAGCATTAAAAGGGGATACTTCCTGTGTCGATTCTTCATTTCCGTTGTTTTTATGTTATTGCCTGAAGGCAATGTGATACTCCTCTATTTTTAATTAATATCTGCCTGCTTCTCCCGCTCCTCGATAATCTCTTTCTTGGGCCGTGCCAGGGTATGGGTAGGCGGATTTTGCATCTCCTCTGCCGACAGGAACCAGATGGGACTCGACCAGGCCAGCTCCCCGTCGGCCCTCTCCACACGGACATAATACCAGAGGCGGTCTTCTTTCAGGGGCGAAGGATCGGTCCAGTTTATTTCCATTGTACTCCCGCTTGCCGGCATCTCATGGACCACCTGGTTGTTGCGGAAGATGACCACCTTGTCGAGGGGACTCTCCGTGACCACCTTGATGGTGAAATCCAGGGATTTTCTTGAGGGCTTGCGTTCCAGCTTATCTCCCATGAGGGCATCACCCGAGGCAAAGTAGAGGGCTATTTTGGCCCCGCTGGTACCAAAGGTATGGCGCTTGTGAAATGCCTCAAAAAGCTTTTCTGGGCTCAGGTCGGCTGCCCACACTCCGGTCCGTCCGGACGTCCCCCCGTGATCGGGACTGGCCGAGGTTCCTATAATGATCTCATTCTCCCAGGCATCCTGCAGATAGAAACCCTTTGCCAGTTCTGGCCTGGCCTTTGCAGTCGGCGACTCCCTTGGGCAGCCAGCATGTTCAAAGGACTGGCGGGCCTGGAAGATCTCGGCCAGGGGCTGGTGCTCCTCATGCACCTGGCTCCAGTCGATCTGGCGGTAATGTTTACTGCAATCGGACAGCCCGTGCGGAAGGCTGATAAAATCACAAAGCTCATTCTGGCTGATGTATTCGTAGAGCTCCACAGGCGATTTCCCCTGGAAGCTGCGATGATAAACCTCACTGACGCTGGTTTCCTGGAAAACAAGATTGTGGTGCCCGTAATTTTCGCTGGTCCATTCGACACCCAGTAAGGGGATGAAGCTATGTGGATCAAAATGGGTCCGCACCTGTTCACGGGTATAGGCCCAGGTTCGGCTGCAATGATTGTAGCCATGATCGGTCAGGGCGGTAAAATCAAGTCCGTCGATATCACGTTGATTCAGAAAAAGGTCCCTTGCCGGCGGGTTGAATTGCCTGGCACACTGCGACATGGCCGTGTGCTCATGCAGATCCCCCCAGTAAAGGCTCAGCTTTTGCTCCCCGTGATCCAGGCTTTGCCGGGGCAGCCGAAGGCTGTATTTCTCGATATAGGCATTCAGATCGAAATCGCTTTCCGGCATCTCCAGCGGAACGGTCTCTGCCCTCCTGGCCGGGGCCGTTATTTTAAATGTTTCCACCTGCGTTTTTGAACCCGACTCTTTTGCCAGCAGGTAGGTCATGCCAATCCCCTCCTGGATCGCAGCATAGAGCGTGTTCGTCCCCTTCATGCCCATGCTTACCGGGCGCCACCATCCCCAGTCAAGATCATGGGATAGCGGGCCGTACCAGGCATCGCCGGCACAGGTCCAGATCTCAGCATCCCAGAAAGGGCCCACCAGGACCTTTTCCCCCTCGTGGGTGAAGGCCGTTTTTCGCACACTCAGATGGATACGCCCGGCGGAATCAATAAGAATGACTGGCCGCTTACAAAGCGATTCCCCCGCCTGGGGACCGTTTTCACTGAAGAGGTTCTCCGGCATCCGCAATCCCTCTTCGCTTCGCTCGGCAACTACGATCTTCTGTTCATCGTAGTTATTGATCCGGGTATGTGAACTCGCACTTGATTCCCAGGCCAGCCAAAGCGTGCCGTCGGGTGCGGCGGCAAGTGATACATTCCGGTCCATGCGCGGATCGTCACTTATTCTTTCGACCTCGTGCAAGCTTCCCCCGGAATAGAGACGTCCGTAGATGTCTGCATTCTCATCCTGGAATGCTTCCCAGGCCGCGAAAAAGTCCCCATCACCTCCCGCAGCTGTGACAGCGGGATTACCGGCAGCGATCCCGGCCGGTGAAAGAGGCACGGCAGGGCCGGCCATCCCCCTGGAAATAAGACTGCCGTATATCCTGCGTTTTTTCCCGGCGTTGGATTCCCATACAATACAGGCAGTCTCCCCGGAAACGGCTACTGCAGGCCGGATATTGACCGTTCCGCCGGGATCAAGGTAAACAGGATTGCCGGCGGGTTTTCCTGACTTGATCGTCATATAGGCCACCTTCCAGCTGCCTTTTATCTCTGCGGAAAAAGCAAGCAGCAGGCCCTCTCCCAGGGGGGCAAGCGAGGGACGGTCAAAGGCACTCACCCCATCACCCCGCACCGTTTCAATGACTGCAAGCTCCCCATCATGTTTTCGGGAGGCAACAATCAGCTGCGGGCCCGCATTGTCGGGGCGATCCACATAAACGACAAATACCTCTCCCCTCTCATTCATGCACATGGAGGGAAAGTCCTGGAACTCCCCTTCCCCATCTGCGGGTGCACCGTGATGACCCTCGTGCGGGCCTTCGTGTGCAGTAAGGGGCTGCAGGCCAAATACGGCCAGAAACAGAAAAACATTCAAGATTTTGGAACAGGTCTTCATCGGATCAATTATAAATTATTTGTTCAGTGTTTCCAGGAAATCCAGAAGAATAGCCTGCAATTGGTCGGCTTTTTCTTCATTTTGCCCGGCTATGTCGGTTTCCTCACTTTCTACCACGCTGTCATCAAGATTATACAAATGGCGATCTGTAATCTCGCCTTCCTTGTTCCAGCTGAGCATCAGCTTATGGGAACCCTGTCTGACCGCTGAGGCCGATTTTTTGATGGGCCGGTGAAAAATCAGGGCTCCTGCATCCCTTTCCACCTTTCCGCTTTCGGGATTTTGGAACAGGGTGAAGATACTTCCGCCATCAACTTCTCCCGGGAGATCTTTCTTCCCTCCGGCCAGTTCGTAAAAAGTGGGCAGCAGATCATAGCCGACCACCGGGACATGTGAATAAGACCCTGGCTCAATGCCAGGACCGCGAACCATGAAGGGCACCCGGATTCCGCCTTCATAAAGCGACTGTTTAAAATCGGTCAGAGGAGCATTCAGGTGCTTTCTGCCTTCATCATTTCCGGGCATAAACCTTTGTCCCCCGTTATCTGACATAAAAACAACATAGGTATTCTCTGCCACTCCGCTTTGATCCAGGGCATCCAGAAGCAATCCGATACCCTGGTCCAGATCTTCCAGCATGGCAGCAAAAGACCGGGGGTACATGCGGTCGGGTACACCTTTCTGATAGTATTTCAAGAGAGTTTCCTGCCTGCAAACAATAGAAAGATGTGTGGCGTAGTAGCTGACCTGGAGATAAAAGGGTCGCTTTTCCTTCACCGCATGATGTATAAAGCCTATGGCTGAATCGGTAAGCGAAAAGGTCAGTTTCGGATTCTCCTCATCGATGAAATAATCGGGGCCCTGGTCATGGCTCCTGACTCCCAGTGATTGAGGCATTCCCCCGGTGTGGTTACCTGTTTCTCCATCGCTTTTATCGTAACCGCACTCTTCAGGTGTGGATATCATATGTTCTCCCCATTTGCCGAAATGTGCACAGTAATATGCTGGATTGGCCTGTTTTAATGCCCTGGGAATGGTCATGTGATCCGCAGGCACATATTCACTCCTGAATTCGGTTCCGCTGCGTGCCGCACTGGCCCCGCATAAAATGCTGCGTCGTGTGGGCGTACAGATCGGTGCAGGGGCATAACCACTGGTAAAGCGCATGCCCGCATCCCCCAGCTTATTGATATTGGGGGTACTTAAATATTCCGAAAAGGACTCGGCCTCTTTGGGGTCCATGGCTTTGGATACATGGCTCCATCCCTGGTCATCGGTCAGGATGAGAATGATATTGGGACTGTCGGATTTTCCCCGATCCGCAGCCCCCATCCATAGCGTTGATCCCAGGATCAGCGCGATACAAATGCACAACTTGTTTTTCATAATCTATTCTTCGTTTATCTGCGCCAGATTTACTTCCGGCAGGTGTTTTTGATCATTTCAAATTCGGTTTAACATTAACAAACGAAAATCCATCACCTGTGAACCCGGGATCTCCAGGGCCTTTAATGTCAATACTCCCTCCCCTTTTTCAAGATGAATGCTTCCCAAAGGCATTCTTTTGAAGTCTTTCACAAAAGATCCGCCCCTGGGAGCTCTGTCATGTTCCATTCCTGTCAGGGGGGGATCGTGAGCTTCTGTTATCTTTCCTCTGAGCTTGCTCTGTGCGAAACTCAGCTCGAAAACGGATCCCACATCTTCGGCCGGACAGGAATAATAAAGCTCCACTTCATAATCCCCACTTTCCAGTACCTCTGACTCCCATGTTATGCTGTCGCCCAGGCTTGTCCAGTTGGTGAAAAATGAGCAATTGGGAAATTTATTGGAACGCTTGATATTCCCGTGTGCCGTACCATCACGGGCAGGGATCTGGGTAAAGCTGTAATCCGGATGCCCGATGGGGAAAGTACGGCTGTCCTTTCCCAGGAGTTCCGACAGGACCTCCCGCTCCCACTTCTCCTTTGCCAGGGCAAGCTCCTCTTTTATTTCGGGCTCCTGATCCGAGATATCCCTGTGCTGCCCCGGATCTTTGAGCATGTCAAAGAGTTGCCCTTCATGCCCCAATCTGTATTGCTGACTGCGAGCACTGGTTTTGCCCATACAGTGACTGAAGATCAGCCTCTCCTCCCATTCCGGATTTTCCTCCAGCATCAGGGCTTTGAGGCTCACCCCGTCCAGGTCTTTTTGCGGTTCATAGTCAATACCCGCCAGGTCGCTCAGTGTGGGCAGCAGGTCCATGGCCCCGGCAATCTGCGGAACCGTCTTCCCGGCTTCCAGTGTTCCCTCCCACTTTACGAACAGGGGCGAGCGCACCCCCCCTTCATCGGTATCTCCTTTTTTCCCCTTCATGCCCCCGTTCCAGCGGTATGAGGCAGGACCATTGTCGGTAAGGTAGAGAATGATGGTGTTTTCCGACAAGCCCAGTTCTTCAAGCTTATCGGTAATCCGCCCTACGTTCCAATCGATATTCTCGCACATGGCCAGGGCAGCACGGGTAATCTGCACATGCTCCTGCCCGGGCTCGCGATGGACCATTGCCGGGTCCATGTTCTCAAATTTTTCCCACCACCGGTCGGGAACCTGGAAGGGACCGTGTGGTGTGTTATAAGGCAGGTACAGAAAAAAAGGATGGTCTTTGTTCTCTTCCATAAAGGCGAGCCCGTGATCGGTAAAATCGTCGATAATAAAACCCTCTCCCTGCACAATCTCCCCGTTGTGTTCCAGCATGGGAGAATAATAGTTGCCCCAGTGACCGGAACAAAACCCATAGTAATCGTCAAAGCCACGGGCATTGGGATGATAGGGAGGCTGCATGCCGTTGTGCCACTTTCCATATGCCGCTGTGGCATAACCGGCATCCTTAAACACACGGGACATGGTGGTTTCGTCAAGGTCAAGTCGTTCCCTTCCTGCAGAGGTACCGCTCACCCCCCCGCGTACATAGTATCTGCCTGTAAGCATCTCGGCACGCGTAGCCGAACAGTAAGGTGAAACATAAAAGCGGTCGAAACTGATCCCGGTTTCTGCCAGCTCATCTATGTTCGGAGTACTTAGGTTTGTGTTTCCACTGGCACTTAAATCGCCCCAGCCCTGGTCGTCGGCAAGGATAATGATCACATTGGGTTTTGTTTCGCTTGTTTTCTCTGTGCAGGAGAAAAGGAAAACAGAAAGGAGAATCAGTGTCAGTTGTTTTAGCATATCCTGTTTTAATCAATTTTACTCATCGTTTAAAATCTCTTTTGCCTTGTAAAACTCCTCTACAGCAGAGGCCGTGATCTTCCCGAGAGTGATATAGCCTTCGGAACTGTAGTGGACTCCGTCGTCTCCAATAGGCAACCTTCCGGGATAGAGTATGGTAACATTGGGTAGTTCCCGACCTGCTCTGTTCTGGGCTGATATGACGCTTGCCATGTAGCGCATTTTTTTGCGCCCCGGTGTTTCATTTTGCAATATGCCCTTGTTATCAATGTAGGACAAAACAGCTTTAAGCAGGTCCTGATCACCAAGGGAACCTTTGCCTGCCGAATTTTTAGCTTCGAGCACCTCCTTTTCATTCAGGAAGGAAAGAACACCTTTGAGCAAATCCTCATCTGTCGCATAGGACGGAACAAATGTCGGCAGATTCGAGACGCCCAGGTCTGCGCTCAGGTCCGAAATGAGCTGTTTGAAATTATCATAATACTCCTCTGCGAGGCCTTTTCTTCCATCGGCAGCTGCCTGTTTCCAGACAAAACCGCAAAACTCAGGTTGAGAAATCCTCTTTGCTTCAGCAACAGCATTCATCAGATCCTTATACATCGATCCCTTTTTACCATCCTTGCTGCGCTCGGCCCTCTCAAATGACCAGTTCTTCTCA
>JAAEOI010000660.1 GCA_024244665.1 Bacteroidota bacterium
CCCATCGCCCGTGGCAAGCTGGCAGTGGCAGCAAAAAAAGGCGAGAGCGTACCCGCAGGATATGTACAGGATGCCGACGGAGTCTCGTCAACCGATCCCGACATCCTCAAAGAAGGCGGATCAATGGTGACCCTCGGCGGAACAAAAGAGCAGGGCGGTCACAAGGGATACTGCATGAGTGCTGTCGTTGACATCTTCTCCGCTGTCCTTTCAGGCGCCAACTTCGGACCCTTCTGTCCGCCGTCAGTGGCCTACCTCCCGGTGAAGGAGGAGAAGGTTGGAGAGGGAACCGGCCACTTCTTCGGGGCCATGCGCATTGATGCCTTCCAGACACCAGAGGTCTTCAAATCGCAGATGGACAAATGGATAGAGACCTTCCGTGCCGCCAAGCCCGGCAAGGGCCATGACCGTGTACTGATCCCTGGCGATCCCGAAAGGGAGAACGAGGAGCGCATCAGCAAAGAGGGCATCGATGTTCTTGTTCCCGTTCAGAAGGAGATGAAAGAGATTGCTGACGAGCTGGGGATTGAATTCGAAGAAGGTAAATAAGGAACTTATTTGCTATTAAATATAAATACCTCCTCTATCGTCATCTCAAACACCTGTGCGATTTCGTAAGCCAGCTTCAGCGAGGGATTGTACTTGTCTTTCTCCAGGAAGACGATGGTCTCCCGCCTTACACCCACTTCCCGGGCCAGGACCGACTGGGTCAGGTTAGTCATGCGAAGGCCTGATGTAATTGTGATAGAGCCAACTCAGGGCAAAAATAAGTGCCATCCCCAGTATGCCCGATTCTATGATGTTCTTTGATTTCAATATCTTAAGCAGGTTGGTATCTAAAATGCCCAACAGATAATTGATAACCAGGATAAACAATAACCAGTATAGAATCACCATCAGAATATAATATTTATCACTTATCAGCTCAATAAATTCGGTTTCTCCGTCTGTATCGAAGAACTGCAGAACTATCAGAATAATTATTGCCAATAAAAAACGGGAGAAGCCCTCAAAACCATCAGTGGTTTAACATTTGTTTTTCTTCTTGCTAATTACCAATTTAGCCAGAACCAGACTGTAATTCAACATTGTGAAAATATAAATTTCCAAAAAAGATTTTGAATTGCATTTTGAGGCGCAACAAAATGTTAAGCAAGAATGGTCAAAAAGAGTTGCTGCATATCTATTATTATAGCAGTATAAATCAGTACAGGAATTAACCAATGAATCTACAGCTACAATCCAGGAATGAGTATTTCAAGCGGATCAACCGGGTAGTGGACCATATAGAGGCTCACCTTGAGGACGAACATACTCTTGAAAACCTCTCGAAGGTTGCTCACTTCTCCCCGTTCCATTTTCACAGGATTTTCACAGCACTTACCGGGGAGACCATCAATAATTATGTCAAACGGATCAGGTTGCAGAAGGCAGGGAGCATGCTGCTCACTGACTACCGCAGGCCTGTAACCGATGTGGCTGCCCTGTGCGGCTTCAACAGCACAGCGGTGTTCTGCAGGGCATTCAGATCTCACTTCGGAAAAAGCACAGGTGAGTTCCGGAACTACCACCAGGAGCAAGACCGCAAGAATGGTCAAGCGGAGCGCAAAAATGGTCAATCCCAACATGAGGCAAGCACCTACTTTAGCGATGAATTTATGAATCTAAATCGCAACACAAACATGGAAACAAACATTGTAGTAAAAGAGATGCCGGCCATGGACCTGATCTATTGCAGGCATGTCGGACCATTTGACCAGATTGGTGCAGCCTTTGGTAAACTAATGAAATGGGCCGGCCCCAGGGGGCTGCTAAAGTTCCCCGAAACTAAAACCGTCACCGTCTACCATGACGATCCCAAGGTGGTGGAAATGGATAAGATGCGCCAGAGCGCCTGCATCACCGTGGATGAGGATGCAAAGCCTGATGGAGAGTTCGGGAAAATGCACATCCCGGGGGGCAAATATGTGGTTGGAAGCTTCAAGGTAATGCCCCACCAATTCGGGGAAGCCTGGGATGCGGTCTGCCGCTGGTTGGCCGACAGCGGCTATCAGCCCTCCGATGGCTACCCCTATGAATTCTACCCAGAGGAGCATGAAGAGGGACCCCCGCCAATCTTCACAGTCGAAATCTGTATCCCGGTAAAACCACTCTAATATCCACCCTCCAAAACCTGGAGGGTGACCTTACGGCCACCCTCCTTTCTATTTAATTCAGCTCGGGAACCCGGCCCGGAGTCCAGGGTGCCTTCATCTGCTCCAGCTGGCTGTCCA
>JAAEOI010000661.1 GCA_024244665.1 Bacteroidota bacterium
GGGCCTGATTCTTTTTAAGGCGATCGAGTACTTTCTCTGTTCCGGCTTCTATGCCAAAGGCAAGAAAAGTGCAATTAGCTTTTACCATCAGAGGGAATTCTTCAACAGCCAGTGAATCAACTCTACCCTCGCACCCCCAATGAAATTCAAGTTTCCTGTCGATGATACCGCTGCAAATAGCCTTTATACGTTTGCGCTGCATCAGGAAATGGTCATCGGTCAGCAAGATTGACCTGTAACCTTCATCATTCAACTGCTGCATTTCACCCAGAACATGCTCCGGAGAGCGACTCCGCCACTTACCATGCCCGAGGGATGGTATATCACAATAGACGCATTTAAATGGACATCCACGTGTCGTCTGCATAGTGCAAAAGCGATCGAGAGACAGAACAGCCGGCACATCCAGCGGCATAGATTCGATGTATTCGATGGGCAGGCTTTTACGGTCAGGATAAGGAAACTGGTCAAGATCACTGATCAGGGGTCGATCAGGGTTATGGACAACCTCAACATTGGACCTCCAGGTGAGCCCCCCCACCACTCCCAGATTATCCAGATTATCAATGTACTCAGGGATCAGCTCTTCACCTTCACCCCTGGCAACACAATCGATGTATGGTGCATCCTTCAATATCTGAACCGCATTTACCGTCGCAAAAGCACCTCCAACAATAATGGGGATTTCCGGCGCTGCTTTCTTCAGCCTCTGTGCCATACTCTTCATAACAAGGTATGAAGTAGTTGAAAGAAATGACAGGGCAATAATATCAGGTTTTCCATCTTTCACAGCCTGTTCAATGTGCA
>JAAEOI010000662.1 GCA_024244665.1 Bacteroidota bacterium
ATATACTACCGGAAGCTGTGCTGCCGGTGCGGCGAAGGGTGCTGCATACGGGCTGCTTCAGGGGACAATACCCGATTCTGTAGATTTATTAACACCTGCCGATGTTACATTGCAATTAAACCTTCTTCACCGTAAGGTGGGTGACGGCTTTGCCGAATGTGCTGTTCGTAAATATTCCGGTGATGATCCGGATATTACTAATGGCTGTGAGATTCATGTAAGAGTCGAAAGGTCAAGTGGTAATGGAATCAGGTTCATAGCAGGAGATGGTGTCGGTACGGTAACAAAACCTGGGCTTCAGGTTCCTAAGGGTGAACCGGCCATAAACCCTGTACCACGATCTATGATCAAACAATCCCTGGAAGAGGTCCTTGGGACTCCGGGAGGACTAGATGTTCGTGTTACCGTGCCTGAAGGTAAAAAGCTGGCAAAAAAGACATTCAACGAACGATTGGGTATTGTTGATGGTATCTCCATAATAGGGACTACCGGTATTGTCAGGCCAATGTCTCTAGATTCATTTAAGGTGTCACTTTTGTGCGGGCTGGATGTTGCTAAGGCTGCCGGTCACGAATCGGTTGTTTTGGTTCCCGGAAGTATTGGTGAAACGGGATTCAAAAG
>JAAEOI010000663.1 GCA_024244665.1 Bacteroidota bacterium
AAATTAGGAGATTTTATTGTGACTACACGTATTACAGTTGATCCAATTACCCGAATTGAAGGGCACCTGCGTATTGACGTTGAAGTTGATAAAGGTAAGGTCAGCAAGGCCTGGTCTTCAGGGCAGATGTGGCGGGGTATTGAACAAATTCTAATAGGTCGTGATCCCCGTGATGCCTGGTCCTACACACAACGGTTTTGTGGAGTGTGTACAACCGTTCATGCTATCACTTCTGTCAGAGCTGTAGAAAATGCTCTGCAAATGGATATACCATTAAATGCCCAATTAATAAGAAATATTATTCAGACGGCTCATGCAGTACAGGATCATATTGTACATTTTTACCATTTGTCTGCTGTGGACTGGGTTGATGTTGTATCCGCTTTGGATGCAGATCCTGTTGCCACTTCCAAACTGGCAGAATCACTTTCTGACTGGTCACTCAATGGACCACATGAAATGAAGGCTGTACAGGAGCGATTAAAAACATTTGTTGGCAGTGGTCAATTGGGACCTTTTGCCAGTGGTTACTGGGGTCACCCGGCAATGAAATTGCCACCTGAGGTCAATTTATTGGGCGTTGCCCATTATCTGCAGGCACTGGATGTACAAAACTATGCCAACAAAATTGTAGCCATTCTTGGGGGAAAGAGTCCCCATATTCAGAATGTAGCCGTAGGTGGAGTGAGTAACTCCATTAGTCATGACGCCCCATCAGTATTGAATATTGAGAGATTGATGTTGATAAAAGGCTTTATTGATAAGCTGGATCACTTTGTAAAATCCACTTACATGACGGATGTTCCAGCCATTGGTGCATTTTATCTGGACTGGGCTGGTATCGGCGGTGGCGTCAATAACTACCTGACAGTTCCTGATTGTCCCATTGATGAGAAAGGAACTGAATTCCTGCTGCCTGGTGGATTTATTGAAAACGCTGACTTATCGACAATGAAACCGATCAATACCTTTAATGATGAATATTTCAGAGATGGTGTTGAAGAAAGTTCCAAGCATTCCTGGTACACGGGTTCTGATGCACTACATCCCTGGCAGGGAGAAACTAATCCAGAATACACAGATTTTCAGGATGATGGTAAATATTCCTGGGTCAAGGCACCAACCTTCTATGGTAAAAGAGCAGAAGTGGGTCCTCTTGCTGATGTGCTGGTTGGTGTTGGTACAGGCCATGAAGGTTACACAAAGTACCTCAACCAGACCATGGACATTCTGAAATCTGTTTCCAAAACACCGGATATTCCACTGGCAGCAGTGCACTCTACTATTGGACGACATGCAGCTAGGGCAGTGCGATGTGGTGTGATGATGGATACACTTTACGATCTATGGGGAAGATTGGTTGATAATGTGGGTAAAGACACGGATACCTTTAATAAACCGGTATTCCCTAAAGGTGAAAT
>JAAEOI010000664.1 GCA_024244665.1 Bacteroidota bacterium
ACTGCAGATCGGTCCATGAACGGTCCATATAGCCATCCGAATGCATATCGGAAAGCCTCATATCCACAGAAAAATGATCCTTGATCAGTCCGGTTCCCGCCGAAATGGAGTTCCGGTAAGTGTTGTACGAGCCGAAGCTACCCTCGTAAGTGGCATAGGGCTCCTTCTCAACCATCCGGGTCATCAGGTTCACAGAGGCCCCAAAGGCAGCAGCCCCGTTGGTGGAAGTCCCTACCCCCCTCTGTACCTGTATATTCTCCACCGAGGTGGCAATATCGGGAATATCCACCCAGTAGACCGAGTGGGATTCGGCATCATTGAGAGGGATACCGTTAATCGTTACATTGATGCGGTTGCCGTCGGTTCCCCTGATCCTCATGGATGTGTAGCCGATCCCGTGACCGGCATCAGAAGAAATCACCAGAGACGGGGTCATGGAGAGCAGGAACGGGACATCCTGACCGAAGTTCCGGGAGCGGATCTCCTCCCGGTCTATGTTGGTATAGGCCACCGGGGTTTTATCCCCAGCACGCGTAGCGGTCACCATCACCTCCTCCACCTTCACCGCAGCCGGCACCAGTAAGAGTTCCCCCAGGTCCAGGTCGCCCTCCACAGATATGCTCCTGGTAAGTGTTTCATACCCCACGAAAGTCACCCGCAGATCGTAGACTCCTCCCGGAATATTTTTTACTTCAAAACTGCCGTCTACCGATGAGACCGCGCCCCTGTTCAATTCTGAAATCACCAGGTTGGCACCTGGTAAAGCTTGATTTTCCTGGTCAGTCACCACACCCGATACAGTGTGCTGACCCATTGCAGCCATAGCCCACAAAGGCATGGCCAGCAGCAGTGCTACTCGCTTCATCTTCTTATGAAATATAGTTATACATACGAGCCTCTTTTTCCCTACACCGGCATTACCCGGATCAGGTTCTAAGGGTATAATCTCAGCCTGGAATTTAAGGCACCCCCTTAGGGAAGTTCATTACGAAGGTAGCAAATAAATTGTATTTTTGTGGCAGAATAGTCACACATGGATCTCTCATCACATCTGCAACATAAGGTATTTAAGGTCCTGAAGGAGGTGGCCGCTTTGGAAAAAGTGGAAACTTATCTAATTGGAGGCTATGTTCGTGATTTACTGCTGTATGGGGAAAAGGCAGCACCGAAGGATATCGACATTGTAGTGCTTGGCAGCGGCATCAGAATGGCCGAGAATGTAAAGAAAGCGATCCGTGAGGAGGTCTATTTCAGCGTCTTTAAAAACTTCGGGACCGCCATGCTGAAATGGGGCGAGACCGAGATTGAATTCGTTGGTGCGAGAAAAGAGTCCTACAGCAGAGATTCAAGGAAACCGGTGGTGGAGAACGGCACCCTGGAGGACGACCAGAACAGGCGCGATTTTACAATCAATGCCCTGGCAATTTCTCTGAATCCCGGAACATTTGGCACCCTGTCGGACCCCTTTAACGGGATAAAACATCTTGAAGAGAAGCTGATTAAAACTCCGCTTGATCCCGGGGAGACCTTCTCCGACGATCCCCTGAGGATGCTCCGGGGCATCAGGTTCGCCACGAGGCTCGGTTTCCGGATTGAGCAGGATACACTCAATGCAATCACTGAGAACAGGGAGCGAATGGAAATCGTCTCCATGGAACGCATTTCCGATGAGCTCAACAAGATCCTCCTGTGCGACAAACCCGGCGAGGGATTTAAACTGATGGAGTCGACCGGCTTGCTTGAGATCATCTTTCCCGAACTGCAAATGATGAAAGGGGTCGACGAGGTGGACGGACAGTTCCACAAGGACAATTTCTACCACACCCTGGAAGTGGTTGATAATATTTCACAAATGACCGGCGACCTGTGGTTGCGCTGGGCGGCCCTGCTGCATGATATCGCCAAACCGCGGACCAAAAAATTTGAGCCGGGTACCGGGTGGACTTTCCATGCACACGAATTTATCGGGGCAAAGATGATCCCCGGCCTCTTCCGGAAAATGAAGCTGCCCCTCAATGAGAAGATGAAGTATGTAAAGAAGCTTGTACAGCTTCACCTGCGCCCCATCGTCCTGTCGCAGGATGTGGTCACCGATTCGGCAGTGCGCAGGCTGATCTTCGATGCGGGCGATGACCTGGAGGACCTGATGATCCTCTGCGAGGCCGATATCACCTCCAAAAATGAGCGTACAGTAAAAAGGCATCTCCGTAATTTCGCCATTGTCAGAGAGAAGATCGTTGAGATCGAGGACAAGGACCACGTCCGCAATTTCCAGCCACCCATCTCGGGTGACGATATCCAACATGTGTTCGGCATCGAACCCTCACGCCCCGTAGGTGTCATCAAGAATGCCATCAAGGAAGCCGTACTCGACGGGGAGATCCCCAATGAATTCGAGGCCGCATACCAGAAGATGCTCTCGATTGGTGAGGAGCTCGGACTCACCGTGAAGAGCCCATTAAAGTCCGGCTGATATCCAGCAACACTGGCAGGTGGTCGCTGTACCCGCCTCCATACCGGTAGCCGTCAAAGGTCCGAAAGGGCTTCACGCCCCCGTATGTCAGATCCGGCACCAACAATGAAGGGTGGTTAAAAACCGCACCCCTGATCCGGTACCCCTCCTGTCCACCTCCCACCATAAAAAAATCGATACCACTCCACACACCATGGTACTTGTAAGCTGCACCAATCCCAGATGGAATAAAACAAACTGAAGCGTTTCCCGGCTCCCCGAGCCCCAGGGGCTCCATGGACCATGCCCGACTGTTGTCATTGAAATCCCCGGCCGCCAACACCAGGCAGCCGGGCGAGCTAATCTGCACAGAATCCATCAGTCCGGCAAGACGGCCAGACTGCCTTCTGCGGTACTCTGCTGTGATTCCCGATCCGCGGTAGCGGGAGATAAAATGTACCAGGAACAGTTCCAGGCTATCCCTGCGCCCCCACACCCCCTTCAGGTGGAGCATCTCACGAGTGGCATCAAAACCGGCACCCTCCACGGGCGGGATATAATCCCAGCTTACCGGGTTGAAGCGCTCTCCCCGGAAGATACAGGCCACATCCATGCCCCTGTGATCGGGACTCTCCCTGTGGAGATAACTGTAGCCGTATGGAGCCAGGACAGGATGCGAAACCAGGTCTTCCAGCACCTGTGCGCCCTCCACCTCACAGAAACCCACCACATCAGGGGGCTCCCACTGCCCTGCAGCCACAATTACCCTTGCCACCATGGTGAGTTTCTGCCTGTATCGCCTTTGGCTCCAGCCCCGCACCCCCTCCGGGGTAAACTCATCATCACCCGCCAGTGAGTCATCCGATGGATGAAAAAGGTTCTCCGCATTGTACCACATCAGGCGCAGCTCACCCCGCGCTGCCTCATAGCCCCTGCATGGCGAAGCCCAGATATCCCGGACCCTTGCGGAAACATGCAGCGGGTCAGTGCCATCCTGTGCCTTAACGAACCCGGACAACAGGGTCAGGAGAGTTGGAATCCACACGATAGCTCCAGTGCGCATAAGATGAATACAAAACACAGGCAGTTGGAGGACAATAATATGCCCACACAGCTTAATGTGTTTCTCCTAAGAAAATCGGTCTGGAAAATCTAAAAAAGTATTACTCTTCAATCCGCTCGAATGCTCCCAGATCGGGGGCAATGTCATTCAGCCTGTTCTTCCATTCATAATCGAAGGGAACACCAATGGCATGGGCCGGGAGCCCGGCATCCATGGCCGGCGAGAGGGTATCAAGCGAATAGAGCACAGGAACTGAATCCAGCTTTGGATTCTCATTGTTGATGATGTTGGAAAACAGCGGATCGCTGGTGTAGTCAAGGCTGTCGGTATCGATCTTTGTCAGGCAGTAGTCAAATAGGTAATTCATTTGCATACCATCATAGCTGTCAATCACCAGTTCCATTCTTTCATTCCCGTAGATAATGGAGTTCCGGAACTCGGCCTTTTCATACTCCCCGCCCGTATAGATCGCCAGGTTACCATCTGCATCATAGTTGGCAAAGTAGTCAGCCAAAAAAAGTGCCGGCAACTGACGGTTGGAGTACCATGAGGGCCAGGCATTATAAAAGGTGCAGTGTGTGAAATCGTATGCCCCGCCGTAAATCAGGCCGGCACAGCTGCCCCCGCAGTCGCCGATCACAAGGTTGGCAGCCGACACCTTTGCGTTCAGGGCATAAATTCCGTTGGAACTCATGTGGTTGATCATACTGTTCCTGATCTCCAGGTCGGGCTGAAGACCCGATTCAGGTGATGCACTGATCAGGATACCCATGGTTCCGCAAACGATCTCCGCATGATCGATGCGGTTACTGTGGCTCTGCTCTGTCAGGTAGATAAATCCCCATTGCCCCGGCTTATCCTTGTAAAACTCCTCCAGCCTGTCACCCAGGAACGTAACCGGCTCCTCCAGGGTACCGTTCACCTCGAGGGTACCATCCACATAGAAGAATGCATCCCGGTGAAAATGCACCCTCACACCCGGGTCTATGCTAAGGCTTGAAACCGAATCCACATAAAGGTAGTCTACAACCAGGTAGGGCTTTTCAGACGTCCAGGTAACCGCCTCATCAATCCATCCTTCCCTGATAATATGCACGTCCTGCCCCCAGGCCACCAGGTCAATATCCTGCTGGTTCCCGTTGGTCAGAAAGACAATGGAGTCCTGGATCCGAAGGATATCAGAAGTCTCATTGGGATCCAGGGTGGCCTCCACAAACACAAACATGCTGTCCTTCGGGGCTATATCTATGTCGGTAAAACTGATGCCCGGTACTCCGTCCACATTGATCCGGAACACCGACGAACTCCCACCCGCGAGGGTGATCTCATCGATCTTAACAAAGTGGTTGTATGGATTCTTGATCCTGAACGATTCGGTAACCGTACCGATGGTGGTAAAAACCGTATCAAAAAAGACTGTATCCAGGGTGAAGGCAAGCTTTGCATCGGAATCTTCAATATAGGAGCGTTCAGGCTGGCACGATAAGAAAAGGGCCAGCGAGACAAACCATAAAAGAATAATATTCCGTATCACCATTGGAGATTTGTTGTTAAGAACGCAAAAATGGGGAAAATAATATGAGAATGCTATTTTTGTTGCAAACCTTTGATCACGCAAATGAAGACCGCAATCATTACAATCATCCTGATGACAATCTTAAGTTGCAGCACCGGAAAGAAAGAGGCCGACCTGATCCTTACAGGCGGAACAGTCTACACAGTTGACCAGGAGTTCAGCACGGCAGAAGCCATTGTTGTCATGGATCACCGGATTGTGGAGGTGGGGAGCAACGAGGAGATACTGAAGAAATATACGGCAAATGAGATCCTGGACCTGGAAGGAAAATTCGTATACCCCGGCTGGATCGATGCCCACTGCCACTTCTTCGGTTACGGCATGAACCTGAGCACGGTGGATGTGGCCGGCACCTCGTCTGTGGAGGAGATCATCGGCATGCTTAAAAAGCACCAGGAGACCAGGAAGGGTGAGTGGATTACAGGACGAGGCTGGGATCAGAACGACTGGGAGGTGAAGGAGTTCCCCAATCGTGCCATGCTGGACCAGCACTTCCCCGACACCCCCGTCCTGCTTCGTCGGATCGACGGTCACGCCGCCTGGACCAATACCAGGGCCCTTGAAATGGCAGGAGTTACTGCCCTTAGCAAAGAGGACGGAGGAACAGTGATGCTGAAAGATGGTGAACCCAGCGGCATCCTTGTTGACAACGCCATCTCACTCGTGAGCTCCATCATACCGGTAGCCAGCAGGGAGGAGATTGTATTTGCACTGCTGGAGGCCGAAAAAAACTGCTTTCAGGTGGGACTTACCTCCATACAGGATGCCGGTCTCTCCAAATCTGTAATACAACTCATCGACCGGCAGCACCAGAGTGGTGCCCTGAAGATCCGGATCAACGCCTGGCTGAGTCCATCCGAAGAGAACTTCACACACTACGTGGAGAGAGGTTCCTACCGAACCGACCACCTCTCGGTGAATACCATCAAGCTCTTCACCGACGGCGCCCTGGGTTCCAGGGGTGCATTGATGATTGAAGATTACTCCGATGATACAGGTAACAGGGGACTCCTGGTAACCCCGCTTGAGAAGCTTGAAGCCTTCTCAAGGCTGGCATATGAAAATGATTTTTCCGTAGCCACACATTGCATCGGCGATGCAGCCAACAGGGAGACCCTGAAGATCTATGCCTCCATCCTGGGAGGGAAAAACGACCGGCGTTGGCGCATCGAACATGCCCAGATTATCCACCCCGACGATTTCCATTACTTCGGGGACTATAACATCATTCCCTCGGTACAGCCCACCCATGCCACATCTGACATGTACTGGGCCGAAGACAGGGTAGGTGCCGATCGAATGAAAGGGGCCTACGCCTATAAACAATTACTGGAGGAAAACGGGTGGATCCCTAACGGGTCCGACTTCCCGGTAGAGCATGTCAACCCCCTATTTGGGTTTTACGCTGCAGTAGTCCGGAAAGATCAGTCCAGCTGGCCCGAAGACGGCTTCCAGGTTGAGAATGCCCTCAGCCGCGAGGAGGCCCTGCGTGGAATGACTATCTGGGCGGCAAAATCGGGCTTCGAAGAGGATATCAAGGGGAGCATCGAAAAGGGCAAACTGGCCGACTTCGTGATCACCGGCAAGGACCTGATGACCGCACCCGAGGAGGAGCTGTTCTCTATCATGGTGGAGGCCACCTACTCGGGCGGAGAGTTGGTTTACAAAAAAGCAAATAGGTAAGCGGGTAAATGGGAAAGTGGGAAATTCTAAATAAAAATGAAAAAACTTAGAAAATTTTGGCTTGTAATCCCAGTGCTGATGCTGCAGGGGTGTCCGTGGAACAATGGCTATGAATAAAACACTGGCACGTTCGCCGCTACACCGGTCAGCTTCACATAGAACAACACAGAGTATGACGATTACAACATGTCATCTCCCATCCCCACTTACTTACTTACAGCTTGCGAAGCAAGCTTACCTGAAAATAAAATTTGCCCCAACGGCCACAATGCCCCATGCCCATTGTGAGACCTGGAGGTCGAATTCGGCATAGAGGAAAGTGTAATCGCTGATATTGAAACCAATATTCAGCGGCAGCCACACACGGGTCCTCACATTGTTTGACATCGCCGGGTCGTAGTTTACATCCAGGTCAAGTCCGGCCGAAACGTTAATGTCGTAGCTCAGTGAATAGGTAAACAATCCGGTGAGGTCCACCCCGAAATTATCCCAGTAGTGCAATCCGCCGATCACCGAAAAGTAAGAGTTCCTGGATTCATGGATCAGGTACTGCAGATCGGCCCCGAAAAAGGGCTCCCCTCCCATCACGTAGACGAATTTTGCATTCAAATCCAGAGAATACTGCAATCCGTACCCCCCACTTACACCCACGGCAAACGCCCCGCCCTGGTCTGCCTCCACACCGATGGTGCGAAGTCCGACACTTGCATTATCCAGGAAATATGCGGGAGCTACTCCCAGACTGAAAGAGCGAACAGGCAGAGTCTTTGCATAATTAACCACCTGTCCGGAAGCCATCACCGGAATAAGAATAGAGAGAAGCAGTAGAAACCTTTTCATAGTCAGGGGCAATAGATTTACATCCGATCAGGGTTTGGGTTGCAAATATAAACCCGGGCACTAATAAGGTACCCGGGTAACAAAAATAAGATTTTCAGAAATTCTTTACTAAAAAACAATCTCCTTCCCCATATAAAAATCGAGGATCTTCGCATAAAAGATCAACACATAGCGCGAGGTGATCATTTCCGAGGTAGATTCAAAGAGTTGCTTGCGGGCCTCCTGCATCTCAAGGGCAGTTCCTGTTCCCACCCTGAACCGCTCTTCTGCAAAGCGGTAGACCTCATCACTGTTGGTCACCGACTCCCGGGCCGACTTGTAATTGTCCAGTGAGGCCAGTGCCTCGGTATGGTACTGCTGGATTGACTTCTGAAGTTCCAATACCGTATTGCTGTACTGGTATTCGGCATCCAGCAGGGAAAGTTTGGCTTTGTTGATGCTGGTCTGCACCTGCCAGCGGTTAAAAAACGGGATCTCGATGCCCATGGAAACCTGTTTGTACTGGTTGTTAGCGATCTGATCGGAAATAGGGTAATCCGTAGTGGGACTTGTGGGATCCGGATTAGTCAGTCCGTCACTGTAGTTGGTATAGAGGGCCCCCCTTGCATAGAGTCTGGGGGAGCGTGCTCCCCTTCGGATGGCCAGAAGACGTTCCTGGGTTTCAATTCCATACTCTGCGCTCTTTATCTGGGGCCTGTTGGCCAGGGCATACAGAAATACCGAATCAATGGAGGGAACATCCGATAGGGATGGATCGGGGAAGAGCGGCTTTTCAATCTCGAACTCCACCTGCTCCGTGATGTTCAGCAGATGCATCAGATTCAGCCTTGAGATCTCCCTGTCATTGGTAGCTCTGGTAAGGGCCAGTTCCGCCGTTGAGAGCTGGGCCTTCACTTCGAGCAACTTTCCCCTGGCTTCATTTCCCACCTCTACAAGCCGCTTCATCCGTTCCACCTGCTGATTGGTAACCTCCACGTTCAGCTCTGCCACCTCCACCAGCTCCTGGTTGCGAAGAAGGTTCAGGTAGTAGGTCATCACATTCAGCGTCAGGTTATCTTCCATGCTGGCCAATTCCTCCAGATTCATGTGGTAGCTGGCCTTGTTCATCTTCATATTGTTGTATCCCTGCAAGCCATTAAAAAGGGTCAGGTTACTTCGTAATCCCAGGTCTCCCTGGCTCACATTGGCATCCTTCCATGCATAATCTCCCCGGTCCAGCACGCGTCCCTCTCCCAGTTGGTGTTCCACCATTCCGTTCAGGTTGGGAAGCAGGTCCATTTTGCTCTGCATCACATCCTGGGAGGCCGATTGCAGCATCAACTCCTGCCTTTTTACTTCCAGATTATACTGGATGGCGCGCTCTATACAGCGATCCATAGACCAGAGACTGTCAGCCTGAGCGTAAACTCCGGGTGCCCCCAGTCCGGCAAGAATGGCAACTATCATTATTTTTCTCATGGCTTGGTCTTAACGGTTATATTTCAGGATCAGTTTATCGTGGTCGGAATAGTTCTGGTAGGAGGAGACAATCACCTTCTCACCCGGATCCAGTCCGCCAAGCACCTCGTAGTACCTTGGGTTCTGGCGTCCAATACTGATATCACGTTTCACTGCAAATTCTTCTGTTTCATCCAACACAAAGACCCACTGTCCGCCGGTAGTCTGGTAGAAACCACCCTTGGTGAGCAGGATGCCCTCCTTGGACTCACCCAGTTGCAGCCTGATTCTGGAGGTCTGGCCGATACGGATCTGTGCCGGCACCTCTTCGGTAAAAACCATATCCACTGCGAAGCGGCCACCCTGAACCTCGGGGTAGATCTTTTTAATCACACCGCTATATGGTGTACTTGCAAAATCACACTCACCGGTCAAATCCCTCTGAACCCTGGCGATATAATGCTCATCAATATCCACCCTCAGCTTATAGGAGGAGAGAATATTGATAATTCCCACCCTTGTTCCGTAGGTAACCACTTCGCCAATCTCGGGATTGAGCGATGCCAGCTCCCCGTCAACCGTTGCTTTTATATTGAGGTTCTCCATCCGCCTCTGGATGATCACCATGCTCTTCTCCATACTTTTCACTGAGGTTTCCAGCGAAGCAATCTGGATCGATCGGTAGATGGAGTCGTTCCTGAAGTTCCTTAACATCAGGTCAAGCAGCGCACTGGATCCTTCATAGGCTTCCTGTGACTGGTCGAATTCCTCCCTGGAGATGTGCTCCTGCTCCTTGAGAACCTTGTTGTTTGCAAACATCCGTCTGGCCTGAGCTACTGAGATCTCAAGTTCAATTATTTGTTGCTTATTGCTTAACCTGGTCTGGTCCATCTGCAGGCGGGCGGTACGCAATTCGTTAATGGCCCTGACCACCTGGGCCTCACTGTTGGTAATTTCCAGCAGGAGGTTATCATTGCTCAGCCGGATGATCACATCACCCTTCTTCACCATATTGCCCTCTTCAATGAGGATCTCCTCCACCCTGCCGCCTTCCACAGCATCCATGTAAACGGTGGTGATGGGTTCAACGGTTCCCTGCACGGTGATATAGTCCTGGAACACATCATGCTTCACCTCCTCGATGGTAATCCTTGATACATCCACATTGTATTTGGAGCTTTTGTCTCCAAAAATAATGATCGCCAGTACGGTGATCATGAGCGCCCCAAAGAGGATGTACCAGATATTTTTCTTGGTAATCCCCCTTTTCTTCTCCAGCTTCCGGTCCATTCCATCCATATTGTCCATTCGTCAAGTTTTAAGTTACCCCCATTCCCTTCCCACTATTATGCCAAAGAAAGCAAAAAATTGATTTCCACAGGGTTAGAAATTGCATCCTTTCCTTTCTCCTGGAAAAAGTGTTCGATTTTGGGATTTCTGCGTTCGAAAACGAACATATCATATGCCTGAATTGTTACTACTTTTAGAGAAATACGTTGAATGATAATGATTTGATAGCAAAGGCACTCTTTTTGCATTATCTTGCTTTCAATAGAAATAAATCCGATATAATGGAAGAGAAAATTGGCAGAATCCTGGCAGTGGATGACAATGAAGACATCCTTTTTGCATTGAAACTTTTGCTCCGCCCTCACGTGGAGATCATCGAAACCCTTACCGGTCCGGAAAAGCTTCCGGAAATGATGCAGAAACAAGATTGGGATGTTGTCCTTCTGGACATGAACTTCACCAAGGATG
Organism: Bacteroidota bacterium; assembly: GCA_024244665.1. The sequence continues at coordinate 10,810 of JAAEOI010000664.1, forward strand.
CCATAAGCGGTCAGGAGGGTTTTGATGCCCTTTCCACCATCCTGGAGATTGACCCCAATGCTGTGGTGGTCTTTATCACCGCATACGGCGATGCCGAAAAGGCGGTGAAGTCCATCAAGATGGGTGCCACCGATTTCATTCTTAAACCGTGGCAGAACGAGAAGATCCTGGCCACAATCAATTCGGCCATCAGCCTCCGTCGCACTCGCATACAGGCACAGAACCTGAAGATGAAGCAGCAGGAGATCAGTGCAGTACTCGACCAGCCCTATACCGACTTCGTGGGACAATCGCCCGAGATGTACGAGGTATTCAATACCATCAAGAAGGTGGCTGCCACAGATGCCAATATCCTGATCCTGGGAGAAAACGGAACAGGTAAAGAGCTTGTGGCAAGAGCCCTCTACAGGAATTCCCTGCGCAAGGATGAAGTGTTTATCAGCGTTGACCTGGGATCGATCCCTGAAACCCTTTTTGAGAGCGAACTATTTGGTCATGAGAAGGGTGCATTTACCGATGCCCATAAAATGAAACAGGGACGCTTCGAGATCGCCTCCTCCGGTACACTCTTTCTCGATGAGATCGGGAACCTCACTTATCCCCTTCAATCCAAACTGCTCACTGTCCTGGAGAGAAGAGAGATCATGAGAGTGGGATCCACCAAACCGATCCCCATCGATGTGAGGTTGGTCTGTGCCACCAACAACAACATCCACCAGGATGTTGCCGAAGGGATCTTTCGGCAAGACCTGCTCTACCGGATCAATACAGTGGAGGTTCACCTTCCTGCCCTCAGGGACCGGACCGGCGATGTCCCCTTGCTGGCCGATCACTTCCTGAAGATATACAGCCGTAAATACCGCAAGCCCATCCGCAACATCCAGTCTTCAGCAATAAAGAAACTGAACCAGTACAACTGGCCCGGAAATGTCAGGGAGCTTCAGCACTCCATCGAAAGGGGAGTGATTATGTGCGAAGGCACCAGTCTGGGCCCGGATGACTTCATCCTCAACTCTGGTGTGAAGAGTGGAAGCGGTCTGGAACTGGACTCTTACAACCTCGAGGATATTGAAAAAACAATTATCGAGAAGGTACTGAAAACCAATCAGGGAAATGTGACCCAGGCAGCCACACAGCTTGGCCTGACCCGCACTTCCTTATACAGGAGAATGGAAAAACATGGTCTTTAAACAATTCCGGTTCAATATTATCCTCAGGGTACTGTTGCTCACAGCCACATGCCTGGCGCTGTTTATCACGCTGAGCAGCACCTATACCTTCACTCCCATCCTGGTGGCGGGATTGATTATCTACGAGGTATGGTCACTGATCAAGTACGTGGACCGTACTAACCGGGAACTGGCCAGTTTCCTTGAAAGCATCAGATACTCAGAGTTCACCCGGTCGTTCCAGATCAGCGACAGCGGCACCTCGTTCGACGAGCTCAACACCGCTTTCAACGATGTGATGAAAGATTTCCAGCAGGTGAGAGCAGAGCGGGAAGAACATTTTCAGTACCTGCAGAGTATCGTACAAAATGTCGATATCAGCATCCTGGCGTACCAGCGCGACGGCACTGTTGAGATGATCAACCCGGCCGCCAAAAAACTATTTCAGGTCAACACCCTCAGGAGCATACACAAGCTCAGGCCACTCAGTGAACAGCTGGCCAACACCCTGCTCGCCATCAATCCGGGAGAAAACAAGCTGGTTAAGGTTCAGGACGACGAGGACATCCTGCAACTGGCCATCTTCTCCACCGAATTTAAGGTGAAAGAAAAGACGATTTTACTGACCACCATCAAGAATATCCAGAGTGTCCTGGAGGAACAGGAGACCGCCGCCTGGCAGAAGCTGATCCGGGTGCTTACACACGAAATCATGAACTCCATTGCTCCCATCTCCTCCCTTTCCGCAACGGTTGAGAATATGGTAAGGCCCTACGCCAAAGGTGAAAAGAGTGTACCTGAAATTGACATGGAAACCATAAGTGAGATCCAGGCTGCCCTGCAGACCATCAATAAGCGCAGTACAGGTTTGATGAATTTTGTGGAAACCTATCGGAGCCTGACCAAGATCCCCGATCCCGATTTTGAGGTGGCCACCATGAAGGAGCTGATCTACAATGTACACACCCTGATGAAAAAGGAGGTACAGGAGAAGGGAATCGTGCTGACAGCTGCCATTGAGCCGGAGAGCATCGAGCTGCATATCGATGAGCAGATGATTGAGCAGGTACTGATCAACCTGGTAAAAAATTCGGTCCAGGCCCTGGGCGGGATCAAGGGCGGGGTTATCCATATCCGTGGATTCTATAACAAAAGGGGAAGACCCTCCATCCAGGTTACAGACAACGGGCAGGGAATACTGAGCGATGTGATCGATAAGATATTCATCCCCTTCTTCACTACCAAAAGAAGCGGTTCAGGCATCGGGCTCAGCCTCTCCCGACAGATCCTAAGACTCCACGGAGGATCTATCACAGCCCAGAGTATTCCTGACGAAGAGACCATCTTCACCATGACATTCTAGATAATTTCTTATGCATATAAAAAGGTCCTTTCTGCTGTTGGCACTGGCACTCCTGCTCTCACCCCTGAAGGCACAACTAAAAACCTATCTGAACCTGGAAGCCGGTCCACACTGGAGCAGCGTGAAGGTAGATGATCAGGGCCACTACTTCGAGCCGGTCAGTGCAGGCAGCATCATAGGCGGTATAACCCTGGAACAGGAGCTTATCTCAAATCTCTCGGTGGCCACCGGGATCTATTACCAACCCTATAAAACAGGCCTGCACATGAAAGACCAGCGGAGGATGCAGTCACAGGCCGCCTCTCACACGGCACTGATGATCCCGCTAAGGCTGCAGTACCGAATACAACCCACCGAGCACCCGGCCTTCTTCTCCCCCCGCCTGACTTATCTATACTGCATAAACTCACTCCCCGATGCAGCATTTTCAAATTCCGGAGTGCTTTCGGCACCCGACGGACCTGCATTTTCCTATGTGCATGATCAAAGCCTGGATGAACCCGCAAAACACCTGCTGGAACTGGGGATGAGCATCGGACTCAGGTTTTCAGGCCTGTGGCAGGCTTCTTTCAACTTCTCCTACCTGTCGGGGGTTCTCAGCAACACCTCCTCAACAGCCTCCCTGGCCTACACCGACCAGCAGGGAAGTTCATACACTGCCCGTTACAACTCCAGGAGCAACGGTATTTACAGCACACTCTCCTTCAACATCCCGGTAAGCAAGATCTGGCAGAACCGCAACTACCGGATCCACTCAAGGATCGAGAACTCTGCTTACAAGGGGAAATCGACTGAGCGAAAGGGAGAGTTGTACCTCGGCGGTGAGGTGGGAGCGCTCTGGCGCCTCTTTTACACCTCCGATCCGGCCCTGGGGGCACGGCCCATGGAGGGAAGGGGCTTGTTCCGTTATGCCAACCTGCATACGGGAATCTACGGCGGCTACATGATTAGCCCTGAACTGGGAATTGACCTGGGGATTAACTACCAGCGCTCCAACACCTATTATGCCCTGATGTTTGATCACGAAGTCAACTTCACGGGAAAAACCACCGCCCCCATGTACCTGGAGATTCCCCTGAGATTCAGGTACTTTTACGATTTGCATAAGCAGAAGGTCTTTGCTGTGGTCTACACAGGGGTTTCCCTCCTGACACAGTTCTCCTCCGGGGGCTATGCCTCTCCCGGAGATGATTTCACCTACACTGACCCTGCCACGCAGGCAGCCGCAAATGCCACGGCAAGCTCCTCTGTGGAGCGACTATCCAGTTTTCGTCCGCTTCTCAGGATGGGTACAGGAGTTGAGTACCTGCTCCCCATGGAATTCCCCATATACGTAACCGGGTATATCAACTACATGCAGGGATTCATGGCCGCAGAAGAAGTAAGTGTCACCTCCACACTCTCCGGCGGAGCAACAACGGGGGTATTGGCGTATCACGGCAGCGGCTGGAGCTTTGATGTGGGAATAAAGATTCCCATGAGTTTCGACGACCGCCAGAATTGTGTCAGGCTTACAAAAAAGAAATAATATTTCTTTACCAGGAAACGCAACCCGGAACAGCCATTGAACGTCTTTATATATGAAAACCAATATAAAACCTGCATCATGAAAATCAACAGATACCTGATCACCGCCATTGTGTGTGCCCTTGTGACCCTCTCGGCCTGCAACCAGGAGGAGGAATCCGGGCGACTTTCCATGGGATTTGAACTTACTGAGGAGGGCCTTCTGAAAGCTGCTGCGACCATGGACCACCTCTCCACTGCACTGATAACTATCATGGGTGAGGATGGTTCCCTTGTTTATGATAAGGAACCTCTTGAACTGATAAGATTCGGCACAGGACTGGTTACCCGGTCTCTGACTCTCCCTGTGGGTGGATATAAGCTCACCGGGTTTATGCTCACCGACACCTCAGGAACGGTCCTGTGGGCCACCCCCAAGGAAGGATCAAAGCTGGCCGGGCTGGTTCGTAAACCTCTGCCGCACTCCTTCAGGATAGGTCCACAGGAAACCACCAGCGTCGACATCCAGGTGGTAAGGGTGAGAGAGCGTCCGCCCGCAGATTTCGGATATGCGGAATTCAACATTCATTTCGTGGAAGGTCTCTGCCTGAAGGTCAACTACGCCACACGAATGCCCGATTGTGGAATAGACAGCCTCATGGGACCCGATGGGTCAACGATCCCTTATTACCAATCGAGACTGCTGGTCTTTGCCGGCGACCGCAAAGTGTTGGATAAGCCCATGATACCGGGAGTCAACCGATACAAATTGCCCCTGGTTTCAAAATGGTACCTGGTCATGGCCACAGCCTGCGATGGCACTACCATTTTTAAACAGGATTTTCACATCGACGAGCTTAGGAAATACGGATGCTCACCCGATTCACCGGGACTGGTTATCCACCGAAGCCAGGATTCAGGTGTGATTATCACACCTGAGGGATTAAATGAGCCCTCCATCAGCCAGGGTGTTTTCGGACGGATAACTGCCTCCCCGGACGAGGCCTGGGCCGACTCAGTCAATGCCATGATACCACTGGTAAGGGACATTTGCATTTTCCCCGGCTACCTGCTTGACTCCTTTTACACTTTTGCCCCCATGGGTTGTCACATCGGATTCGATATGATTTCCGAAGAGCCAAAGGTGGTAGTACGTTCCAACAGCGATGGTTTCTTCCAGGCAAAACTTAGAGAGGGAGAGTACCTCTACCTGGTAAAGGAGGAACAAGGGTATTACCTGGATGCTTTCATGAGCTCTCGCAAACCAGGATATATCGAGGTCTTCCCCGAAGAGCTTACCAAGTTAATGATCCACTGGGTGGATTGCTCCAAATGGCTATAGCCGGGAGCGGCAGGATATCAGCGGGTTTTTCTATCTTTGGGAAAACCCGTTTTTTTTATGTCAAAAGAGCAACTGCACGATATATATTCACAAAGAATCACCAGCTTTCAATCAGCCGTGAGCCACCATACCCGGTTGATGAACTACCTCTCCCTGATCCGCCTCCTCTCGCTTGTTGCCATGGTCTGGTTCATAGTCCTGGCAATAAAACATCATAACCCCGTCTTCTACGGATGCTCCGCTGTGATGCTAATTATTTTCCTTCTCCTGGTGAAGCGTTTCATTTTTCAGAAGGATCTGAGGAACCTGAACACCCGTCTGCGGAAGCTTAATGAGCTGGAAACCGCCTGTCTGAATCACCAGTTCAGGGATATGCCCGACGGGATGGAATTTGCAGATCCCTCTCATCCCTGGTCACACGACCTGGACCTGTTCGGACGGGGATCACTCTACCAGTACCTGAATCGTACCTCCACCCTGAAGGGCAAAACAATCCTTGCCAATATACTCACCACCGAACCGGAGAGCCAGGAGGTAATCGAAAATCGGCAGAGGGTCATCGGCAACCTGAAGGAAAGGATCGATTTTCGGCAGACTTTCACCGCCAGGGGTGCCATGTTCGAAGAGCAGGAGGGTGATATCGCCGGCATCGAAAAGTGGCTCACCTCTTCAGCCTACATCACAAAGCACAGGTGGCTGTTTTACCTGGCGCTGGGAATAAGCGCACTGACCATTTTCATCATCGTCTACGGAATTATTGTTCCGGGCGGGACCCGCTACCTGCTCTACCCACTCCTGTTTAACTTTGCGGTGCTCTCCCCTTTCCTTGCACGCACCGGGCGCTACCAGCAGTCGATCTCCAAGAAACATAATTTACTGGAGGGGTACGCCCTGCTCTTGAAGCTCATTGCAGAGACGCCCTTTGAGAATCAGGAACTAATGGAAAACCAGATGAAAGCAAAGGGTGGCATGAGGGAGGTGGTCCGGCTCTCAAAATTGCTGAACCTGTTTGACCAGCGGCTAAATATGCTGCTGGGGATAATTTTCAACGGATTGTTCCTGTTTGACTTCATCATGCTCCATCTGCTTGAGCGATGGAAGAGAAAAAACCGGGATATGATCATGGAGTGGATCCACATTACCGGCCACACCGATGCCTTGATCAGCCTGTCAGGATTTGCATGGAACCATCCCGGTTTCATCACACCCCGTATTGAAGGGGAACAGGGACCCATCGAGGTAAAAGGACTGGGACACCCTCTGATCCGGACCGATAAAAGGGTGGATAACGACCTCTCCATCAACGATGAGCAGGTGGTAATTATCACAGGGGCCAACATGGCAGGGAAATCCACCTTTCTCCGGGCACTGGGCATAAACACCCTTCTGGCCTATACAGGCTGCCCGGTCTGTGCCACCACCTTCAGGATGGGTTTCATTGGGCTTTTCTCCAGCATGAGAACAGCTGATTCCCTGGCCGATGAGGAGTCCTACTTCCTGGCAGAGATTAAAAGGCTGCAGCGGATCGTCAAACGAATGGAGGCAGGACACCCCATGCTGATCCTGCTGGATGAAGTACTGAAAGGGACCAACACCACAGATAAGAAGCTTGGATCGGTGGGACTGATCACACGATCGCTCCCCTACCCGGTGAAATGTTTCATTGCCACCCACGACCTCTCCCTGGGCGAACTGGAGAAAATGCTTCCCGGGAAGGTGGTCAACTACTGCTTTGAGAGCTACATTCAAGAGCTGGAGCTGACCTTTGACTACACCATCCGGAAAGGGATCGCAACCAATATGAACGCCTCATTCCTCATGAAACAGATGGGGATTATGGACTAATCCATCCAAATGCAGGAAGCTACACGGGAGATCTCCACCATTGAAAGGATCATCACAGGTTTTTCTGACCTGGCTTGGGGAACACCGCTACTGGTCCTCCTTCTGGGGGGCGGACTATTCTTCCTGGTCTATTCCCGTCTTCTGCCCTTCAGGTACTTCAGTCACGCCATCGCTATCCTCAGGGGAAAATATGACAACCCCGATGAGCCGGGACAGATCAACCACTACCAGGCACTCTCCACTGCACTTGCTGCGACCGTGGGGATGGGAAATATAAGCGGTGTTGCCCTGGCCATTGCCATGGGCGGACCGGGTGCTATATTCTGGATGTGGGTCAGCGCCCTGCTGGGTGTGACCACGAAGTACTTCACCTGTACCCTGGCAGTTATGTACCGTGGCAGGGACAGCAAGGGGGAACTGCAGGGCGGACCCATGTATGTGATTGTGGAGGGGCTTGGAAAAAACTGGAGGCCGCTGGCTGTCTTCTTCTCCCTGATGGGAATGATCGGTGTCCTGCCCATGTTCCAGGTAAACCAACTCACGCAGATTGTGCGCGACGTGGTATTGATTCCCAACGGTGTGATGGCAGGATTTGGTACCGACCTGGCATCAGGACTGGTGGTCAGTGTGCTCGTGGGACTGGTGATCTTTGGCGGGATTAAAAGGATCGGCAAAGTTACCGGGCGGATGGTACCGGTGATGGTGGTCCTCTACGTCATCTCAGTCCTTGTGATCATCTTCTCTCAGCCTGATAGGATTATTCCCAGTTTTGCACTGATTTTCCGGGATGCTTTTAGCGCCCAGTCAGTACTGGGTGGATCGCTGGGGGCGCTGTTCATAACCGGTGTCCGAAGGGCCGCCTTTTCCAATGAAGCCGGGATCGGGACAGCACCCATGGCACACGGGGCGGCAAAAACCAATGAACCTGTTCGCGAAGGACTTGTTGCCATGCTGGGGCCGGTAGTGGATACCATCCTGGTCTGTACCATGACCGCCCTGGCACTGATCATGACCGGTGTCTGGAACAGCGGGGAGTCGGACGGAATTACACTGACTGCCGATGCATTTGAGAGCGCCCTGCCCGGGATCGGGGCCTACCTTCTCACCCTCTGCGTATTCGTATTCTCCATCTCCACAATGCTCTCCTTTCCTTATTACGGGACCAAGTGCTACTCCTTTGTCTTCGGGGCCCGGCGAAGCTACCTCTACAAGTGGTTCTACATCATCACCATTCCACTGGGAGCCACTGCCACACTAGGCACCGTGGTAGGCATTTTCGATGGTGCCTATGCCCTGATGGCTTTGCCCACCATGATCTCCGCCCTGCTGCTCTCACCCTCGGTGATCAGAGCCTCAAAAGATTACTTCAAACGACTGAAAACCAAACGCAATGGATAGGATTCACCAATGGATCAGGGCCAACTGGATTATCCTGGTCTTCACACTGACCAAATTGCTGATCCACCTGTTTACTGCCACAATGTATGGCTTTCAACGGGATGCATACCTCTACCTGGCTCAGTCGGGGCATCTTGACTGGGGATTCTTCAGCACTCCTCCCCTGGTGGCTTTCATTACCCGGATCCATACCTTCATCTGGGGAGACTCTCTTCTGGCAGTGAGGCTGCTTCCTGCACTACTGGGAGCAGCAAGCATCTACATTGTGGGATGGCTCATCAAACAGCTTAAAGGGGGTGCCCTTGCACAGATCATTGGTCTCACTGCATACCTCTTCTCCCCCGCTTTCCTTCGACCTGCAACTCTGCTTCAACCGGTCATATTTAACCACCTGTTCTGGCTCCTGGCTGCCGTGGTAATCCTCCAGATGGTGCGCAAACAGGATCCAAAGTTACTGCTTTGGATGATCCCTGTGCTGGGGCTTGGCTGGATGGCCAAATACTCCATTATCTTTTACGGCTCTGCCCTACTTGCCGCCATGGTGATCAGTCGCCACAGGAGACTTTTATGGAGCTGGTACCTGCCTGTCACACTGCTTGGAGGTCTGTTGATAATCCTTCCCAACCTGCTGTGGCAATTCCAGCACAACTGGCCGGTATTCTCCCACATGAGTGAATTGCAGGAAACCCAGCTTGGGAACGTACTTCTGAAAGATTTTCTCTTTGCTCAACTGTTCATGCACCTCCCCGCACTGCCCGTGTGGCTGTGGGGCCTGACCTGGCTGGTGTTTAACAAGAAACACCGCGATTTCCGGGTTTTTGCCTGGGCCTTCGGGATCACCCTTTTATTGATTATCCTGCTCGGTGGGAAATTTTACTATACCATTGCAGCCTATACCATCCTG
>JAAEOI010000665.1 GCA_024244665.1 Bacteroidota bacterium
CGCGCTGCCATGGGACTAACCGAGTTTGAAGCAGAAACAGCATACGCACTGTCGCTTATCAGGAAAGGTCACTTTTCAACCAGGGTTATTTCAGAAGCTAAAAGTCAGATGATTCGAAAATCAGGGTTGATGGAATTTTGGAGCCCTGCGGATATAAATGACGTGGGCGGTCTTGGGAATTTAAAATCGTTTATTCAAAACAGGGCCAAAGCATTCGCACCGGACAATGTAAAGCTTCCCCATCCCAAGGGACTGTTGCTGGTTGGAATCCCCGGGACTGGAAAATCGTTATCATCTAAAGCGACTGCATCTATGCTGGGATGGCCATTGATACGACTTGATATTGGATCTTTAAAACATTCCCTGGTGGGGGAATCTGAAAGGCGTATGCGGGAGGCAACTCAGATAATTGACGCATTCGGTGCCTGTGTGGTGTGGTGTGATGAGATTGAAAAATCTTTGGCAGGTTCAAAATCAAGCGGTGAGACAGACGGGGGCACCACCTCATCCATGCTGGGTCATTTGCTCACCTGGATGCAGGAGACAACCTCATCTGTATTTATCATGGCCACTGCAAATGACATCAGCAAACTGCCACCGGAATTAATCAGGCGCTTTGATGCAACCTTCTTTGTGGATCTACCTTGCCGGTCAGAAAGAATCGATATCATCAACATTATGAACCGCAAGTGGGGATCTGAAATTCCTGAATCTCATGCTGATAAACTCAATGGGTATACCGGTGCTGAAATTGAGCAGCTGGCCAAAGATTCATTATTTGATGGTCTTGAAAAAGCATTGGATGCTTTAATTCCCTTATCACGCACAATGAAAGAAGATGTTCAATCTTTAAAAGAATGGGCCAAGACGAGAGCCAGAATTGCAAATACTTTAGATGATGAACCCGAAGATCAACGCAAACTCAGGTATTTAAACGCATAATCCAGATTATA
>JAAEOI010000666.1 GCA_024244665.1 Bacteroidota bacterium
AAGGACCCGTCTTTGAATCCAGCTTCCAACTAGATGCTTTAGAGGCGTTCACTAAAATGGTAGAAGATTATAATAAATAACAATAGTTAGAATTTATTACACTATTAGTAGAGACGACCATTAAAGGTCGTCTCTACTTGTTTTATGAAAACAAGAAGTTCTATAAATCAGATTAACCTACCTTATACCATTTCCTTAATGAGCATACTGTGAGGTTTTATATTCTTTGAATACATTAACTATAAATTATTAGGAACTACTCCTGATACTTTGGATGACTAATATAATTTTATCGGACTATACTCCTAAAATGTAGCTAGAATTAAAACTGTTAAGATAGAATGTTACCTTTTTTGTGCTACAAGGGAAGAGGAGTTCCTCTATACCTCCAGACGTTATCGGAATTGAACCATAGAAAGGTGTCAACTCCCACCAACCTTTTCCCCCAAATCCTGGCGTCAAACTGGCGCATAAAAAAGACACCTACAAGTGGTCTTGTAAGTATCTGATTTACTGTGGGCCCAGCTTGGCTTGAACCGGGCCGACCGTTAATAATTGGTCCAGTGGACAATTTCAGGGAGGAGCCAGCCTGTGGCGGGGGCCCGTGCTCGACCCCCTGATTATGAGTTTCCTTTATTCGATATAGTATCTGCTTCGAAAAAATCGGGATATTTGAGTTATCTTCACATTTACAGGGTTTTATGTGTTTCCACCAAAATAATTAACTGCTCATTTAGTGTAAAATATTACACTGGTTTACATGGATTTGCAGAGATACTGGCGAAAAAACTGGCACATTGTATGATGAAGATGTTAAAGAGGATCAAGCTTGAGTTTCTTCAGACTGGAAACACCGAATGGTGGAATTGCTGAATTACTGTGTACACTGAAAATTGCTGATCCTGGAGTCCGATATAACCCTCTTTGGATTTGCTATTGGACACAAGTTCATCCCATTCCGGCCTAAGCAGTTTCATTATTATCTAACCAGAACTCTCTCTACATATACATTCTGTCCGGTTTCCAGGATCATCAGGTATGCACCCGGAGCTGAATGTATCTGAATATCTCCTTTCAGTGTATAGGTGTTCTTATAGAGTACTTCATTGCTTATGGTCTTACCTTCGATGGAAATTAGTTTCAGTACCATTCTTCCCTGATAATCGTGACTGAATTCATAAAAGAATACACCATTGTTAGGATTTGGATAAATCTTAAACATCTGGGCTAAAACATTTGAGGGAAGTCCGGTTTGAACCTCAGGAATGGTAACTAAATTCGATTTAATGGGACATTCTTTATCATCTTCGCCGATTTCAAGCTGGTACGTTCCAAGATTTTGATTTGCCACGTAAAAGTAATCGCTGGCACCTGGGATTGGGTCCCCATCATAATACCACTGGTATGTGGAAGCATTTTGATTTTCACAAAACAGATAATAGACTACCGGACCATTGTTTGCAAATATAGCAGGCTTATCAGGAGCATCTTTCCATAAATGAGTGAATTTCCTTAATTCCGATTCACATCCTTGGTCAGATGCTTTTACCTGGTAATTGCCTGGTGCCATTGGCCCGTTTAAGCCATCCTTTTCCAGATCTGAAATGACCTCTCCATTATGATACCAGAGATAACTATAATCTTCATTTGAGTTTGTAATGGCGATTTCTATGATTTCATCCGGACAATGTTCAATAAGGGTGTCCTGCCCGATGGATAGTGCCGGTAGCGCCGGCTTATTAGAAAATGTGATGCTTCTAATATTGGAGAGAGGACTCGGGCAACCTATGTCATTTACAATTTCCAGATGATAATCTCCGGTCTCGTCGATACTTATCTGATTTACGTAGCTTTCGATTGTGGAATTATCCTTCTTCCAGATACAGTATTCACCGGAATTGAGGATATCATAAGAGAGCTGCAAGCTTTCACCTGTGCAGAATGCAGTTTGGTTGGTACCTTGAATTACAGGTTTGGAGGGGTGTTCCAGGGCCAGTATATCTATGGTATCCCGAGCCTCGCTGCTGCAATTAAACTGGTTAAGAATTGTAAGGGAATAGCCTCCTGTTTTTGAAACAGTCAACTCATTAGAATTGATATGTAAAGGGCCACCATCCTTTTTCCAGCTATAAGAATAACCCTCGCCATATTCAACCCTCAGCATAACACTATCCGTTCCGCAAAATTCAGCACTGCCTTCAAGTTCAATTACAGGAGGGGATGGGGGTGGATTCACAGTTACATGAATATTGTCCATGGAAGTGCATGAGGCAACAGGGTTAACCACCTCGGCGGAATAGCTACCTCCCGGTCCATGTATTGTCAGCTGGGGCTCTGTGGCATATGAGATATTTACATCGTTAATCTTCCACTGATAGCTATAATCTTCATGAAATGCCACATTGAGAACTGCACTGTCTCCTTCACAAAAGATATTACTATATCCAGGAGAGAGTGAGGGAGAAGCATCAGGATATGCTGCTACAATGACAAGCTGCGTATCAGCATCCCAGCATCCATTATCTGCAAAAATTGTCAGCCTTGCGGTATCACTGTTTACATATATTTTCTCTATTGAATTCTGAATGTATGATTGCTCACCATTGCCAAAATCCCACACCCATGAGTCGATGGTTGTTCCATTGACGACGGAGTGATTTTCAAGAACGGAGGGCTGATCCTTGCATACAGGCAACACGCTGAAAGATGCATCAGGTGAGAGATTTACAATGACCTGGCGAACTCTTTCGGTACTGTCTCCTGATTGCGAATAAACCCAGAGAGAGACATCAAATGTGCCGGCTGACTGGAAAAGGTGAACAGGATGTTGAACTCCGGAAGTGGTCCCATCATCAAAATCCCAGCGCCACCTGATAATTGTATCGGTTGTTACCGAGAGATCGGTAAAACTGGTATGCTCCCTTTGGCAAACAATATCAAAGGTAAAATCGGGGCTGACATCAGTTATTAAGAAAGATTGCTCCTGTGCCCACGGCCCTTTATTGTATTTCTGGTTCACAGCCTGCACGCTCCAATAGTATGTGCCGGGTTCCAGGTTGTGAATCAGCCAGCTGGTATCGACCGGGACATTTCCAAAACCTGCGACACCTATGCCGGATTTAATCTCATGTCCTCCCGGTGAGGTGCCAATCCTGAGATTATAGGAGTAACCGGCCCCTTTTGCATCGTCCGGTCGATCCCAGTATACCAGGTAATCCAGGCCTTTCAGTTCCGAACTCAGCTTGCTCAACACTGAAGGTGCTTCAAAACCAGGATTGGTGTTGTTTCTGAATATACCCTCATCAGTGCCGGCGTCCAGATCACCATCCTGATCAATGTCACCCACATTGTAGAGATTCATTCTTTCAATGATATCATCAATGCGAACTTCGGTAAAAGTACCATCCAGTTTATTCAGATATAACAGGTTTCTTTGTCTGCCATTGTTATAACCGCTTATGATCACATCGATAAATCCATCATTGTTATGGTCCCCCCATAAAATATCCAGTCCACCTCCATACCCATTGTTGTACCCTCTGATGTTGGTATGGATATCTACGAACTGATCATTACCGGTATTCCTATAGATTTTGGAAATATTATTGTGCGCATCATCCTGTCCAACCAACAGGATATCAAGATCGTTATCGCTATCATAATCTGCAAATGAAACAGCGTCATATATTAAATCAACGATGTTTGCATTGATATCGGTGAATTGATCATCGCCATCATTCCTGTAAATAACAGATCCCATATTGAATATATCAAGATCGCTGTCATTATCGTAATCAAAGAAGTAGATGCCGGTAATTTCATCTTCAATCCTGGTAAAAAGATTGTTTTTATCATTTCTGTATATACCCGTTTCTGAAACAATATCAAGGTCCCCGTCGGCATCGTAGTCACCTGTATTAAAAAGCCCCAGTGAAGGAACAAAGTTGAAGCCTGTGTTGGTGAAAACGTTGTTCCCGTCGTTTCTGTAAATGGAATCGGAGGAGAGTACATCCAGGTCACCATCATTGTCATAATCCACCCATTGATAGTTCTCGCCCGGGTATATGTTAATCGATACGGTGGTGAAGTTGTTGTTTCCATCATTTCGCAACACTGAACTTGCCAGCAAGTCTAAATCGCCATCATTGTCATAATCCCCCCAGAATCCTTCATAACTGATCTGCCAATCATCCAGGATATTTGTAAACATCGGATTGATATCGAAAGACTGCTCTTCAGAAAATTGCGAAGCATTGTAAGTATTATCGACGGACTGAACCCTCCAGTAGTAGGTCCCTATGGGCAGATCCCGGATAATCTTAAAGGTGTTGGTATTGGCATTGCCCATGGCAGGAATGGCCCTTTGATATCCACCCTGCTCCACCATGGCAGTAAGGATGTCACCGGCCCCCGGACTGCTTCCAATAACCACATTATAGGTGAGTCCTGCCGAGGGTGTAAGGTCATCGTCCGCCGGATCCCAGCTCAGGGTCGCCTGGTTGGCCGACACCACTGCCTGTAGTCCTTCCGGAGTGAAAGGGGCACTTGTCCGGTTCTCGGTGTCATTCAGGTATATAGTATTATTAGCAACGATATCCAGATCCCCATCATTATCAACATCGCCCCATTTTCCGGCATATATTTCAAACCCAATATTGACAGAGGTGAATTTATTGTTGCCATCGTTCCGTATAATGATATCTCTAAGGAAAGTGAGTAGATCCAGGTCGCCGTCATTGTCATAATCCCCCCATTCAGCTGTACTTTGATAAGTCCAGTCTCCTCCGGGTATTCCGACACCTATGTCCAGAAAAGTTTCATCGCCCTGGTTCTGAAGGATCTGGGTGCTCCCACCCCCACCATAAAGCCCCCCGGTAATAAAAATATCCAGGTCCCCATCGCTGTCATAATCCCCCCAGGAGAGTCCACCATAACTATAGCCTACAATTCCTGCATCGATATTTGTGAACGAACTACCCGCATTGTTCCTTAACACAGAAGTAAAAATATTCTGACTTAAGTTATATCCACAGGTAAGTATATCTGAATATCCATCATTGTTGTAGTCACCCACGGAGATCGATCCTCTTCTTGCATCTTCAATTTCCAGCTCCGAATCTGTGAATGTATCGTTTCCATCGTTCCTGTACAGGAGACCCAGTGGCTCTCCGTCATCGGAATTCTCATGGTTGCCATAAACGGCCAGATCCAGGTCTCCGTCGTTATCATAATCTATCCAGGAAAGCGTCCCCATCCAGGTACCTTCCATTCCGGCATCGATATCTATAAATGTGCCATTGTCATTGCGGTAAACTTTTGTCCAGAATTCCCCGGCATAATAATTACATGCAAAATCCAGGTCACCATCGTTGTCATAGTCTCCCCATGCAAAATCCGAATCCCCTCCGTATATATCAGGTATAGCTGTACCTATATCAACAATTCCTCCTCCCTGAGAAATATCATTGCGGTATATGGTCGTATTCGAACTGCTGCCAATAAGGATATCCAGATCACCATCCCCGTCATAATCACCCAGGTATGGAGTACCGTCCCCATCGTAGCTGTATCCCGTTTCTGTAAAACACGCTGAAAAGGCTCTCTCGGCAATAACTTCAGAGGCCAGGTAGCCATGGTCTATGGTCTGAACACTCCAGTAAAAGGTGGAATTAGCGGGCTGGTTTTTGAGGGTCCAGCTATTGACAGATCCTACATTCCCTTTTTCAGTTAATTTTCTAAAACCTGTTGCTGAATTGATGGCTCCCTGCTTAATATCGCTGGCTCCGGAAGAGGTCCCAATTCTTATATCATAGCTCAGACCATCCCTGAAAGTTTCATTATCCTCAGGAGTGTACCAAGAAAAGGTAACATCCGTACCATTCACTTCTAATCTCAGATCTCTCGGTGGGTTGGGAGGTGTGTTGGGTTTCTCACAAAGATTCTGGAAGATCCTGGTAATCCTTGTCCCGTTATAGCCTGAAACAAGTATGTCAAGGTCAAGGTCATCATCATAATCGGCCCATTCCACTGAGCTGTATTGGGCAACGGGAAAATTGTTTGAGCTTTGTTTATGAAATTGATTCCCACCATCATTCACATATATTTCAGATACCATGCCAACAGTGGAGTTGTATCCTGAAAGGAGTATATCCAGGTCCCCGTCATTATCAACATCGCCCCAGTCGGTATCCCCACGGAAAATTCCAGTGATACCGGCTCCTGCCTGTTCTGCAAAAGTCCCACTGCCGGTATTCTTATACAATGTGGTATGTGATCCTCCGTTATAGCCACTGACGAGAATGTCGGGGCGCTCGTCATCGTTATAATCGCCCCACGAAATTTTACAGTAATATACCCCTGCAATCCCCGAGGCACCCAGGTCCGTAAAAACACTACTCCCCTCGTTGCGGTATAACCTTGAGAAAGCTCCCAGGCTGGTGTTATAGCCGGCAATCATGATATCCAGGTCACCGTCGCGGTCAAAGTCTTCCCAGGTACAGTCACTCCTGTCGGCTCCCGCAAGACTGATCCCCGTCATCTCCGTAAAAGAGTTATTTGAATTGTTCCTGAAAATCTTTGATACCTGCACAGCACTTAAATTCCTTCCGGAAATAAGCAGATCCGCATCCCCGTCATTGTCATAATCGCCCCAGTCCATGGAGCAATAAGAGTATCCTCCAAAGTTGATTCCCGTTTGCTCAGTAAATGTGTTGTTTCCATTGTTCCGGTACAATCCTGACACTGCAATATCGGTCTGGTCCAGTCCGGCTACCAGTATATCCAGGTACCCGTCACCGTCATAATCTACCCAGGAACCTTCACCGTAATGGATCCCTTTCAAAACGATTCCGGTCTCTGCTGTGAAGCTGTTATTGCCATTGTTCCGGTACACTTTTGAAATGCTGTTGGAATTAATATCCAGACCGCACATCAAAATATCAAGATCGTCATCATTGTCATAATCGCCCCACTCCACAGAACCGTGAGAGACACCCTCCAAAGAAACAGAGGTTTGTTCCTCAAACGGGAACAGTTGAATCTTCACCTCGTTGCTGGTCACCTGTATACCGCTTTGGGTAGAGACACAAACCACATAAAATATGGAATCATCGGCGATACGCGGAGTATAGGTAGTGGAGGTTTCCCCGCTGAGGGTCCTGTCATAGGGTCCCCCGGGATGCAATGATAACATCCATTGACGCGAATCTGCAGTTTCAGTCTCACTCACCGTCAGGGTTGTTCCGTCTGTCTCCGGAGGGATATACTGATCCTCAGCTGGTGAGATGCTATTATCGAAACTGATGACGAAACTGCCCTCCGTTGTGAATCCCGATCCTGCAAAGCCGGCATCAATGGCCTGGACGCTCCAGTAATAGCTGCCGGGCTCAAGGGCCCCGAAAGTATAACTGTTATTCTGTATTTCGCCCCGCTCTGCAATCATCCGCCGGCCCGAAGGTATTTCAGCATGGGACGAACGGGTATCAGTACCCTGGGTAGTTGTAGCAAGGTATATGTTATAGGACAATCCATCCTGCGGGGTCTGGGAATCGGATGGTTTGCTCCACGACAGGTTTACACGGTTTCCCTGGACCGTGGCAGACAGGCTGCCCGGTTGCCCGGGCGGTAAGTTACTGCCAGCGGTATTGTTCTTATACAGAAGGGTAACCGCATCGTAATCCTCGTTATAACCGGTTAAGAGAATATCCAGGTCACCATCACCATCATAGTCACCCCAGTCAGCTGAACCGTTCTGTACATCAGTCAGATTAAGATGGTACTGGGGAGAAAAAGTGTCATCACCATCGTTCCTGAAAATCCTTGAAACATAATATTCGGAGGGGTATACATAGATAGAATCGCCCGTGATCAGGATATCCAGGTCACCGTCAATATCATAATCACCCCAGGCCACAGATGAGTTTCGCACATCGGGAAGGAAATTCCCCGATAATTCAGTAAAGCTTTTATCTCCATTGTTTTTATATACCCCTGAATATCTGTTATTCCTATAATTCCCGGAAAGAAGTATATCCAGGTCCCCGTCATTGTCATAGTCGCCCCATGATACAGATCCGGCTTCGACTTCCGGCAGATGGACCGATGTATTTTTACTGAAGGTGTTATCTCCGTTGTTTTCAAAAATCTCACCTATATACTCATTATTTTCTCCCATCCCGGTGAGCAGAACATCCAGATCTCCATCGTTATCATAATCGCCCCAGACAGATTCTCCGTAATAGGTTGCGGGTATACCAGCACCTGTTTGTTCAGTGAAGTCAGCGCCCTGACTGTTTTTAAACAGTCTTGAAAACGGCTGGTTGTATTCATCCCGTCCCGTCAGATGCAGATCATAGTCTCCATCGTTGTCATAATCTATCCAGGACATGGAGCCGTAGTAGGCTCCCGGGAAGAAGAAGGCTGTCTGCTCGGAAAAGGAGTTATTCCCGTTGTTGGTATATAGCGTTGTCTTATCTTGATATCCACTCTCGTAATATCTTCCGGATACGGCAATATCCAGATCCCCGTCATTATCATAATCAACCCATTTCCCCATACCGCCAGAGACACCCAGGAGTGCGATACCGGGCTGCTCGATAAAAGAATCATTACCCTCATTTCTGTACACCCGGGATTGACTGCTCTCAGCAATCAGAATATCCAGATCCCCGTCATTGTCATAATCGCCCCAGTCAGCATCTGCTCTGGAATACCCCGGAATGGAGGTAGCCACTTCACTGAATACCTGGGAGTAGACAGGCGAACAGATGAATAAACATGCAAAAAGCAGGTATTGCAGTTTGTATCTCATCTCCGGTGAAAAGGTGCATGAAAAATACAATATACGGTAGTCTCACCGAAATGTCAAAGGTTTCTTGAGTAAGACCTACACAATAATACAATCGGTTCTCTCTGAGTTGTATGCAGGATAAGAGTCTCAGGTTTTCAGCAAGTGAAAATAAATCACTACTGTTCAACTAAAATAGGATCGAATCTCATATATGCATTGCCTTTGTCGCATATACCATTTACAAAGAGGTCGGTAGCGGATTCAATCCAAAAGGATAACTAAGATAGGTGGCCTTTTACACCGACCTATCTTCCTCAGCAGGATATACGGATAGAATTCTCATAACCATATATAATCTTCCCTGTTTTAGGTCAAATCCTGGCACCAAACTGGCGAAAAAAAAAGGAGTCACAATTTTTACGTTGTAACTCCTTGATATTAAGTGGGCCCAGCTGGGCTCGAACCTAGACTCGCCGTTAATGATTGGTCCGGTGGACCAATTTAGGCGAGGGCTAGATTGACGCGGGGGCCTGAGTACGACCCCCTGATTATGAGTATTCTTTTTACGAATATATATTCGGTCCTAAAAAGACGTAGTGTTTAACTTATCCTCAACATTGACAGAGACTTATGCTTTCTCGACATTAAAATTAACTATTCATTTTATGTAAAATATTACACTGGTTTACATGGATTTGTTGAAATGCTGGCGAAAAAACTGGCGCCTTTTTTAGGAACTCACAATTTTTCAATCAGAACAATTAACTGATAATTTTTTGTGTCGAATCATTAGAGGATTTTACCATGAGGGTTAATAACTACGCTAATGATGATTACTATACATCAAATGTGTATATATTGCACCAAATTAGAGGTTTATGTGCAGCAATTTATTCTCGAGAATAATCCATAAAGTTTTTATACACCTGCGTTGGCATTCATTCATAAACAATTAATTGTGAAAAGATTTTTGAAGTTTAGATTTTTGATCCCTGCTATTGTTTTTTGTGCTGTTCTTGTTACCTCGAGTTGTAAAAAAAAAAAAAAAAAATCGATT
>JAAEOI010000667.1 GCA_024244665.1 Bacteroidota bacterium
CCACCATGCATAGTCCTGCTGGCCATGCGCCACACCTTTGTAACCTTTAAGCGCATACCAAAACCACATGTTGCCATATTCCGTTTCAATTTGGCTAGGATTACCATCATCATGTCTGAAATTAGCATATACACCAAGAATAGGACCTACCACAGGAATCTTACCTTTAGACATCTTTAGAGCCTTAAAAACTCCTTCACCAAGCAGCTTTACACCCAGCTTGTCGGCAAGCACATCACCCATTGGATAAGGAGCCCTGGCATTTACATCAATCCAGCCCTTCTCAAAACACTCTTCTACAAGTAGCTGAGCTTCATCACGCTTTCGATATGCGGCAAACATATATTCGTCAAGGGCCTCAAACCACAATCTTGCAAACCGTCCGCTATGACAATTACTGCAAACCTCTAACCATCTTTCGAGTTTCCTCTTGTTTGCACCATCATAAATATCCAGTTTCTTGTCCAATGGAGGAATAGTAATCCCATAAGGGTAATCCTTCATGCTGGACTTGTACTCTACCTGAACAGGCGGGAAAGTACCCATACGCCAGCGCCCTTTGGATGTTACATTATGTCCCCACTTTCCTGATGTATTGTTGTACATATGGCAGATCTGACATGTGGGAGCTCGCATTTCAGGCCCACCAAGCTCCAAATCATTCAATCCTTTGTCAAATGCCCACGTGTCACCTTCCATACCATAAATAACACCCATTTTTGAGTCTTTGTAGGTTTCAGCATCTGGATGGTCTGCACCCATGTGGCACGAATAACATGCCTCAGGCTTCCTTGCCTCTTCTGCACTAAACTTATGTCGCGTATGACAAGGATCACACCTCTCCATCGCAGGATGGCACTGATCACATCCTATAAATGAATAACCCTCTCCCTTCCTGAAGCCTTCAATGTACCACGGCACTACAACATTCGATATCCACGATGCCCTGTGGCTTGGTCTTCCATCTTCAATTTCTGAGGCAAACTCCTCTACTTGCTGCCTGTGACACTTTTTACATACATCATCAGCTACGGGCAAAAACAGCTCATCATGACTTTCACCATGACAGTAATTACACGTTACCTGGTCTATCTTTTCACCAGATGCCTCCTCAATCGCCCGTGTCTTTTCTGCAAACATCGCATTTTTCCTGGGATTTGCGTGAGTCGAAGATTTCCAGGATCGCACGATTCCAGGTGTCACCTCCTCATGGCAACCCACACAATCCTCAGCCCCAAACTTGTCCATTAAGTCCTTAAATGCACTTAAATCCGGCCTGATGTAATGTCTCTTTGGATGCCAATACATATGAAGCGGAACCGGTTTGTAGTAATCCGACCATGG
>JAAEOI010000668.1 GCA_024244665.1 Bacteroidota bacterium
ATACTTAATAAAAACAGAAGGGGAATAAGGATCACCAGGATTCTTATTCCCCTTTTGAATAAATCAGGTACCTGGCCTGTCACTTAGTCACCACTTATGCAATGTCCTTAAACATTTCTCTCTATAACCTTGTCACATATATAACCACCAATCGGTATCGCCGATGTAGCCGCCGGAGACGGCGCGTTACACACATGCAGACTGCGAGGGCTTTCGGCAAAAAGAAAGTCGTGAACCATCGATCCATCCTTCATTACTGCCTGAGCACGAACACCGGGAGGGTATGGTTTCAGATCTGACACCTTCAGTTGCGGACAGTATTTCTGCACCAGCTTGAGGTAGCCCGGTTTCCATAGGGAGTTTCTGGTCTCTATCAATCCGTATTTGATATGGGATTTCAATACTCGCCAGAAACCGCCAAATGTCACCATGTCCCAGACATCCCGAATGTTTATATTGATCCTGCCGTACCCCTCCCGCTTCCAACCCAATACGGCATTTGGCCCTACTGTGACAGAGCCATCTATCATCCGGGTTAGGTGTACACCCAGGAAAGGTAGATCAGGATCAGGGATCGGATAGATCAGGTGATTAACAATCTGGTTATACTTAGCTGCCAGCTGATAGTACTCACCACGAAACGGAATTATCCGGAAGTCAGTCGGTATACCTAGCATCCTAGTGGTGCGATCTGACATCAGTCCGGTACAGGTGATCAGGAAGCGGCCTTTAAATGTTATCTTTTTGCCATTGTGCAACGCTACAACTGCAACATCATCAGTTGACTCGTTCAACGCTATTACCTTGTGATTCAACCGTGCATCTCCCCCCATCTCTATGAACTTATCCGCCATTTTTTTAGTAACCTGTTGGAAGTTCACAATGGCAGTCTCTTTAAC
>JAAEOI010000669.1 GCA_024244665.1 Bacteroidota bacterium
AAGTGAACCAGGTGACTATCGACGGCACCTACATTTACGCTGCGACAGACCAGGGGATCAGGAGGGGAAGGCTTGACGACCCTTTCCTGGTTGACTTCAATGCATGGGAGATTCTGACAGATATCCCAAATGCCTCCGGGGCATTTAATACCATAGCCTGGTTTGGCTCTGCGCTTTTTGCCTCGTACAAGGATCCGGCGGGACTACAGGATGAGGTCTATTATAATAGAGGGACAGGCTGGATCGATTATCCTTATTTCACCAGAAAAAAATGCCAGGAGCTTCTTAACCAGGGTGATATGCTGACCCTTGTGGATGAGTATGTTGTGAACCTGATTAGTAATGATTACCTGGTAATCAAGCAATTGAGCGCCTCTTCTCCCCGTTCTGCCGCAATTGATCCGGACGAGGACGTATGGATTGCCGATTATGGAAACGGACTGATCACCAATAAGGACGGGGAACTCTGGGAAATAATACCCAACGGACCTCAATCCACAAGCGCATATTCAATGGCGGCTTCCGGGAATATCCTCTACACCGTTCCGGGAGGTGTAACCGGATCATGGAATAACATGTTCAATATAGCGGTCCTTGAAACATTTAGTGATGAGGCCTGGGATTTCAGGGAATACACATCGAGCCGTGACCTGGTGACCCTGGCAGTTGATCCTGCAAATCCGAATCATCTTTTCGTCGGATCGTGGGGGTACGGTCTGCACGAATTCCTTGATGGGGAGGAAGTTGAGCAATATAACGAATCAAACAGCTCACTTCAGAGCATTTACCCGGGATCTGAATTCATAAGGATTGGCGGAGTTGCATATGACCAGTCGGGCAACCTGTGGATGACCAATTCCAATGTGAATGAACCCATTTCGGTTCTTAAGGGAGACGGCACCTGGCGTAGCTTCAGGGCCGGCGATAAATTCACCGATTTCGATGCTCTTGGATCTATCCTGGTGACCAGGACCGGGCATAAATGGGGAATTATTCCCAGGGGATACGGGCTTTTTGCAATGGACGACAATGGTACCATTGACGATGCTTCGGATGATATCTATGAACGTGTGAGTATAGTCGATAAATACGGGAAGGTGATTACCAATGATGTCCGTTCCCTGGCAGAGGACCACAACGGGAACCTGTGGCTGGGGACCAACCAGGGTATCCTTGTGATCTACAGTCCCCACCGCCTCTTTACCGACGGATCGGTTTATGCCCAGGCAATTATTGTACCCCGCGACGAACTTCCCGGGGAGGACGGGACAATTCCGGGTGATGTGCTTCTTGGTGAGCAGGTGGTAGCAGCAATCGAGGTGGACGGAGCAAACAGGAAATGGCTTGGAACGACCGGCGGCGGAGTATACCTTGTGTCGGATGACGGCCTTGAGCAGGTGCATCAGTTTAACGAGATTAACAGTCCTCTTCTTTCCGATAACATCATTGATATTTGTGTTGATGATGAATCGGGTGAGGTGTTCTTTGGCACTGACAAAGGGATCATATCCTACAAGGGCGATGCCCTGTCAGGAAGCTCTCTCTACAATAATGTGGTGGTTTATCCCAATCCGGTGCGTGAAACCTATGATGGCCCCATTGCCATAAAGGGGCTCCTGGCTAATAGTGTTGTAAAGATACAGGACATGAGCGGCAATCTTGTATACGAAACTGAATCGCTTGGCGGACAGGCCACATGGGACGGAACCAATTTCCGGGGAGAGAGGGTTGCCACCGGGGTCTACATGATCTTCCTGTCCAACTCCGATGGTACACTTTCCCATGTGACGAAACTGCTTTTTATCCATTAGTCATGATCCGGAAAACAAGGGGTATTATTCTGCATACCACCCGGTATGGCGAATCAAGCCTTGTAGTACACTGTTATACGGAGCAGTTCGGACGGCAGACTTATATGGCAAAGGGGGTGCGGAAGTCGAGACGGAACAACCGTTCCAACCTGTTTCAGCCTCTCTTCATCCTCGATTTTGAAATCTACCACAAGGTGTCAAGGGATATGCACCTGGTAAAGGAGGTGTCAAGGGCCATTCCTATCAACTCCATCCCCTACGACATTACCAAAAGTACCCAGGCTATTTTCATGGCTGAGGTCTTATACAGGGTGGTCAGGGAGGAGGAGCCCAATCCCATGCTTGTCCACTTTTTAATCAACTCCATCAACTACCTGGATGCGATGGAGGATCCTATGCCCGATTTTCACATAATATTTTTGTTTCACCTCTCTCGTCATCTCGGTTTTTATCCACAAAACAATTTTGATGAATCCAGGCGATATTTTGACCTTGTAAGCGGCCGCTTCAAATCCGTTTTTACAGATTCAAATATACAGCTGGACGAAGAGACCAGTGTTTTGTGGAGTAACTATTTAGAGCTCGATTTCCAGAAAGTCGGGGCGGTTGACTTTAACAGTAACCAGCGTAAGAAGGTGCTGGATCAGCAGGTGAAATATTACCGGAATCATGTGGAAGGATTGGGGGAGATCAAGTCGCTTGAAGTACTTCATACACTTTTCCACAATTTGTGATTCGAATATCCCGTTTTATTTGTTTAGTTTAGGGAAACCTACACCTTATATAATGCGTATAAGCAACGAAACTCAAAGGTTTTGAGTCGTAAAAGCAGGATGTAGTATTTACTTTTGATCCGGATATCCCTGGGTATCTGGATGTAATTTTTTAATAGCAAGGTGATCACCACCAAAACCGGGATCAGTATTAACAACCTAAAGACTCTGCCGGCCAAGATCGGTACGGGAAAGGACTGCCCTGCTGCCATCTCTTCTATCCATCGATTCTTCAAATCCTTTTTACCGGCAATTCTGCTGTTGGTGATATCGCATCAAATTTCCTTTAGCCAAACAGGACCTGGAGGTGTAGGCACCTCGGATGGGGCTTCAAATCTATCCTTGTGGCTGGATGCAGGCACTATTACCGGAATAAGTGATGGCGCTGACATGTCAGGGACCTGGGATGATCTATCAGGAAATGGGTACAATGCTCTTATTGGAACTGCTCCCAGCTATTCTTTAACTGGCGGAGGGAATGGTATGCCTGCACTTACATTTGACCAGACTGCATTTGAGTACATGTATGTTCCCGGTAATGTAGAGATAATGCCAACCATTGAAGTCTCAGTTTTTGTTGCAGGGAATTACGAAGGAAGCAGTGACAATTGGTGCGGAATAGTCTCCACAGCTGATGATGATAGCTGGGATGACGGTTGGGGCATAGCACAATATGACGGCGATGGCGAAATATTGTTCCATGTTGATGATTGGGGTTATGGATGTTCTATGAACGCTTTAGATTATGGTTCAGATCATGTTTGGAACCTGATCTTCAACACGGCTGATAATCGGATTTATGGGTATAAAAGTGAAGATGGTTGTACCGATGCCTTTAGCGGCCCAATCCGCAATGAATTGGGCGACAACGATGATTTACTTATTGGTACTGCCCCGAACGACGGAGGGCCGGCATATTACCTAACAGGCGATATTGAAGAGGTCATTGTGTATAATGTTGCCGTGAATGATGCACAGAGGATCATTATCTCGAATTATCTGGCTGCGAAATACGACATTTCACTGGCAAATAATGACGTTTATGATGAGGATGACATTGTCAATGGTGATTACGATTTTGATGTTGCCGGAATAGGTCGTACAGATCTCAACAATATTCATGATGAAGCACAGGGAACAGGACTCGTATGGATATTAAATCCTGCCGGGTTAGAGGATAACGAATTCCTTCTCTGGGGGCATGATAATGGCGATGCACTATTATCAGAAACAACAGACATACCCGCAGAATTGGATTCACGGCTGGATCGGGTATGGCGCGTCAGTGAAACAGGGGATGTTGGC
>JAAEOI010000670.1 GCA_024244665.1 Bacteroidota bacterium
CCTCACTTTGGTTCTCGGGGTAATGGTACTGGTACCATAGAGCATGTGATTGGGGGAAAGCAAAATAAGTGAGTTCAAATGCGCCCAGGTCCGGCGCTATACTATAGAAAGGGAAACCAATGTCCAGGCCTTTGTCAACAAGGTCACTTCCGGGGCTCAATTTCATGAAATCAATTTCAGGAAGACTTCCGTCAGCTTCCCGGGGCCTTACCAGCAGGGCTTCATCATGGCTGAGGAAATCATTATAAGCGACGGAAAGATCAAGGTCGAAGTAATTATGAGAGTTATCACATTGATCGAAGTCGATGCTCCTGATCTCTGTTTCACCTCTGTATCCCAGGTTATTCTTTAGCACATGGTCATAGCCAGGCACATCTGTCGCATTATCGGCCAGGCGGTTAAGCATATTGTAATTATACTGGTTCCTGTATGCCGAATTGTTGTACCAGTTTATTCCCCCGATGTGATGATTGGCATAAAATCCGCTTGCCTTATTCCCTACCGCAAGACAGAATCTGACTGTGTGCCTGGGAATTGGGTCGGGTAAATTTTCCACCGACAGGGTTGCATGTCCTCCTGCTTTAAAGCCATTCCCATCACCAAGGCTGCTAAAACTTGTGGAATAACCTGCGTACATGGCGCAACAACTGTCAATAAGCACCTCTTCCATGGCACCGATCAGGTCGTATCCGTCATCGCTGTTGAACCAGGCCCGGCACCCCCTGAACACATTGCCGGTCCCGCCTGCATGAGGATGGCAGCCAAATCCGTCTGTATTTCCTCCCCTTCCGCCTTCTGAAGTATAGTCATGGTTGTTGTAAGCGTCACAATTCAGGAATAGATTGTTTCCACCCTTCCTGTGTCGCAGGCCTGTTCCCTGCCCATCATGCAGGCTTAGCTCTTCAAAAATATTATGGTTACCCCAGCTGTAAACGCAGTATGATTCCGTATGGGTCGTTATGGATACCTGTATGCCCTTTATATCCAATCCTTTGATATGAATATAGTCAGCTGTGACATAGATTCCGACATTTCTTTTATCAGCGGGTATTACCGCCGAATGATCAAATACCGGATTTTCGCCAGGGTAGGCCCAGTATTTTATGGGATTTCCAGGTGTACCGCTTTTATCCAGAAAGGAAATACATGCGAAAAGGTTTTGGTGAACCCTTGAGATGTTTTCTTCTGTAAGTATGTATTCTCCACCCCTGATATAAACCGTATCTCCCGGACTGGCATACTCCTGGGCCTTTTGGATCGAGGCAAGGGGAAATTCCCGGGTCCCGGATTGATCATCTTTGCCATCGACAGCGACATAATATACAGATGCCGAGCTTTCTGTCCACTGGAAACACATCAGAAGGAGGAGCAGTATTTTAAACAAGAATTTCACCATAAAAAATTATTTAATACTGCGGACCTGAATGGTGAATGTTGAGCCTGTTTTATTTAGCTTCAACCACTGATTGTCGGGGTAATATTCCCAGGTGTCGGCCCCGTTTACCGCAAGGGGTTTCTCTGTGATTTTCACATAGAAAGTCCAGATATGGCTTTTTTCACCCGAAATGATAAGCTGGTTGGAGGGAACGGAAAGGTTAATATCCACAGGCGAAAAAACCACCCCATCTCCCCAGGGTTCATAAAACCTGAATGTATTTTCCTTTTCGGGCCGCATGACCAGCGTGATCTTTTCTGAAAAGAGGGTATCCTCACTGTTGATAAGACCATTCTCTTCATCAATGGCAATCATGGCTGCTCCCTCTCCTGATTCAGAAAGGGAAAAGATCTCATTAAGCTCTACCAGGACTTTCTCTTCTTCCAACTGACTGTTTTCTTCAATAAAGTATTCAGGCAGCTGTACGTTGACAACATTATTTAACTCAATCTTTTCTGATGTCGGAAGGTGCAGCGCCACGTCCTCCATGGTCCAATCAAGGGCATGGTTAATCTCTCCTGCTTTTTCGGCCTGAATACTCACATTTTTCCAATACAAATCAGACATGGGTTTCTCCTCGTAAGCATTGACAAAGAAAGCTTGCTGTGCATCTGTCACGGTAATATCTGCGAAGGAAATATTCCTGAACTCCGGAATGCCCTTTTCAGGTGGCAAGACTGGATTGGTGAGAGCGATCCAGCGATCGGGAATGGAGTCTTCCGGGATGCTTTCAGGGATTGTGGGATAGCTGTAGGCTGGATACCAGTTCATTTCAAAATGAAAGGGATAGGTAACTCCTGCCATTTCGATGTTGTGAAAGTGTATGTTTTCCATAAGCCCGCCCCTGACCTTTGCAGATTTGAAGCGAAGCCCCATAGAGGTCCCCATGGCCTTCAGTCCATAGACCTCAATATTTCTCATGCCTCCCGAGGTTTCACTACCCAGGGTGAAAAGTCCATGCCCTGACCTGGTGATGCAATTCCGGTAAACGATGTTCTCGGCAGGTCGATTTACCCTCAATCCGTCTGCATCCTTTCCCGCCTTGATGCAAAGGTTATCATCGTTACAATCAATGTCACAATTCTCTACCAGGACATCCAATGAGGAATCCGTATTGATCCCGTCCGAGCTTGGCCCGAAACCATCAATGTTGTTCCGGACAATCACACCATCGATAAAAACCCGTTTGCAGTAGGTATTGGTCACTGTCCAGAATCCGGATCGCTGAATCGTAAAATCCCTGATCATAATATCCTCCGATTCATAGGCCACCACTCCCCGCACTCTCTTACAGTCGTAATCGACCGCCCAACGCAGTCCCCTGGCCACATAATCCGTATACATGCCTCCACTTCGGGGTGGATCTCCCCAGAATTTGTCCCACCAGAATTTACCGTTTCCGTCAATGGTCCCTTTTCCTGTGATGCGCACATTTTTTTCCTTATAAATGTTTATCAGGGCAGCGGGCCAATCCATCTCCACACCCGCAATGCGGCTCCAGATCTCAGGGTACTGGCTGTCATCCTGGACGGCCTTAATGGTCACACCCTCATCAATACGCAATTCCACGTTTGATTTTACAAATATCGCCCCGGAGAGGAATACTCCCTGGGGGAAAGAGACCACTCCGCCCCCGGCTTCGGCAGCCGCATCAATGGCGTCCTGTATGGCTCTTGTATCAAGCGTTTCTCCATCTCCAGCTGCGCCATAATCTGCCACATGAAAAGAAACACTCGGGATTTTCGCAAATGATGGGTCATAAAAAATGGCTTCCAGCCTTTTTACAAGCTCTGATTTTTTTGAATTGTAACAGGAGGAAATTCCTGTTACAAAGATGATCCCCAGGGTCAGTACTGGGAGAAGAGCTAAAAGGTTTAGTTGCTTAGTGTTTCTCATTAAATCAGTTTTCATGTCTCCTAATTAGCCAGGTGATAAACTTCACTGCCTGCCAGCAGGAAGGCACCGATGGTATAGTCTTCAAAATCGGGCTTGGAATCATAGGTAACGGGCTGTCCGTCGGAGGGTTTGTCTCCTGTTGCCTGCGCATAACCAATAGAGCCATCCTTATGCCCGGCCTCTTTGATAAGGGCTTGCCAGCCCTTACTCACAGCTGACATATATTCCTTTTTCGGCAGCAGTCCGTTGTTGATCCCCCATGCCATGCCATAAACAAAGAAGGAAGTCCCCGAGGATTCTTTCCCACCGAAATCTTCAGGATCGTCCAGGCTCACATTCCAGAAGCCATCCTTGCGCTGCCTTGAGACCAGGGCCTCAGCCATCTCAAGATAGCTTACTTTATAATCCTCGTATCCAACGGCATCTTCAGGGAGAATGTCAAGTACCCTGGCCAGGGCAGCGAAAACCCATCCATTTCCTCTTGACCAGTAACAATCCTTTCCGCCGGGGGTTTTAAAAGGTGGCTTGAAGTTTTCATCTCTCCACCATAATCCATCTGCTTCATTGTACAGACCGTCTCCCCCGAGTGTTTCTTTGGCAACAAGATACAGGTCATACATCTTTTGAAAATACTTTTCATCCTCTTCGATCACCCCCAATTTGGCAAAGGTTGGCATGGCCATATACAAGGCATCAATCCACCACCAATCGTCCTTTTTTTCGGAATGGACCATCATGTCTATGGCCACCCTGATCTTAGCAATTCGCTCAGGTTTTGGGTCAATATTATAGAGGTCAATATAGGTTTGTCCGGCACAGTGTGTGTTGGCATTCCGGTTAATGCCGTCTCTCATATGCCACTCATGGGCTTCACCCCAGTTAACAGCATATTCATAATACTCGTCCCTGGGATCAATACTGTAAAGGGCCATCAATCCGGGGTAATAGGTGCCCCGGGTCCACAAGTTACTGGGCCGCTCCTTGTTGGTAATCACATTCACTCCAGGATCCGGCCATCTTTTCATC
>JAAEOI010000671.1 GCA_024244665.1 Bacteroidota bacterium
ACCCTGGGGTGTTCTTCGCCACGCGTGGCCCGCCCGAGCAATATAATCGACGTGGAGCCGAACAGCTCCCCTGCTCTTCATTTTTTCTTCCAGCTTATTCGCATATTCGAGCATGTTGAAGTGCGGCAGGATATCATTCGTTTTTACTTCCAGAAATACCGCCGTTCCCGCATCCAGTATCCCGTCCATCATTTTGTCCGAGAAGGGATTCCAGTCAGGATTGGTGCGCTCTCTTCCCGATTGGACATAACCCGCTGCCTCAATCGCATCCATACCGATTAAATGCGTGTTGATCAGCGCCTTCCGGTTGACGTCTTCCGCGCGGACATGGATTCCATCTGTAGCAGGGTATCTCCATCCCGGTTTCCAGGAATCGTGAAACCCGGTCATCCTGCAGAGATTCATGAGCTGCTTGGGATAGGTTGTTGAAAAAGACAACTTTCTGTTATCCCGGTTCGAGGCGAAAGAACCTGCAGAAATAAACTTTGTGGTGTAATCCAGGTTCAGGGGGTTGCTTGCCATGCTCACGGCGCATATCCCGCTTCTGGAATTGCCGGTTGCCATGACACAGTGACGGTTCCCGCCAAGTTCTTCTGACACGTAATCAATGATCTTCCCATATTGCCTGAATGCCCGTGGATTTGACGTATAGGTGGCCCAGGCTCCTCCCCCGTTCCAGATCACTCCGATCGCACCGGTGCGCCCCTTGATGCCGCTTCTGGCAACGAGGGTACCAAAGGCATCCCCCCTGCCGTTGGGCGTGGGCTGGAACACATGATCATTAAGATCGTAGTGCCCCACGGTAACGATCGGATAGGTGCCTTCCGGCGCATCGCGCTTCCAGTTTGGCGGGAGGAAGAAGGTCGCCAGGCAGCCAGGATCATCCTCACTGGTTTTGATGATCTTGGCATGCACAACCTGGACATAACCGGGAGCATCTTTGAGCCTGGTGGGAGCATTTCGACCTGTGAAGGCATCCGGGCGATAAAACTTCATATCAACACCGCTTGCTTTGGCTACCCTTCCCGCTACCGCTCTCACCTTTTCCTCACTGTAGGGTTTCAGGCTGAAATTCATGCCCACGTAATTGTTCAGATCTGGCAAAAAATTGCTGTTTCCTTCCCGGTAATAATAATAAGAGTCACCAGACCGGTATTTCTCATCGGGCGCTGGCACCCTGTAGTCAGGTTTGTCGCTGGCCATATACTCAAAGGCCTTGGTCTCATTGCTCCAGTGGGTGACAATGGGAAGTTCATGCTGGATGGATTCCTGGGCCCTGACACCCGGGATTATGGTCAAAGCTATTATGAGGTATACAGCGGAGATGACCATGCGTAAATTACGGCGATGGATGCTGCTTTTAAAAATGTTTAAGTCAAGCATAATGTTTTTTAATTATTCTATTCCACAATTAATTTTTTATTAAATACCTTGCCGCCACATTGGATGTTCACGAAATATACCCCACTTTTCCAATTGCTGACATCTATATTGCATGAAGTGTCCGCACACTGCTTGTCATACATTGCTTGTCCCACAACATTAAGAACTACGACTTCAAAGGCCTCTGTTGTTTCTATATTGACGATGCCCCTGGCAGGATTAGGGTATATTTGCACATCCGAATCCATAGAAGAAGCCCTGGTTATATCTGTGGAATTATTTGTTATAGTTATCTGAAACGAAGAGTTAATCTCAGGATTAGAGCTCAGGGAAGCTTTCACATTAATTAGTCCTGTCGATTTTGTAGTTAATAAACCACTTTCATTAATAGATGCTGACCTAATATTATCCACTGACCAGGAAACGTTAGCAGCATTCCCGTTATCGGCATCTTCAGCATAGAATTGAAGTGTAGAACCTATTCCATTAATTTCTGTAGCATCTCCTTCACTTCGTATCGTTATGGCTTCAGGTTCATTGGGATCAATAACGGTAATCGCAATAGAACCGGAAATATCGGTATTATCACTCGCAGTAGCAGTTACAATTACTGTACCGTGTGAAGCAGAGGTGAGAAGTCCATTGGCATCAATGGTAGCAATTTCGGAACTATCGACTTTCCAGGTTACATTTGTTTCATCAGAAATTACAATATCGGCATATAACTGTAATGTTTTCTCATAACCGTCAATTTCTGTCACTCCCCCTTCTGTGGTAATGTCAATAAGTTCATCCAAAAAACGGATGAAATCCAAATATATATCACCTGGCTCCCCCCCATTGTTGGGGTCGAACCTTATTCTGTCCAGCACCAAATTCTTGTTCCAAGCCTCTATTTTGGTCATGTCTACTATTATGTCACGGTATGTTGTGTCGTTGGGGGTGAGGGTGAAACCTGCCCTATCATGGCCGCCCTCGCTGAGAAAAATGTATATGGCCCCCCCAGTGCCAGAGGTTTCATTTTTAACCGACATCCAGGCATATTTCACATCATTCACTTTCCAGGGCGACACCTCCTTATTTGCATACGGGTCGCCTCCAGAAACGGTAAATTTCAAGGCGCCTTCTGAATGGGACACCTCACCACTGTGTACCTGAATATCCCAGCCATTAATATGATAATCGAAATTCCAGGCATTTACCTGTTCTGTATTCACGACATTAATCCTGAAGGAGGCAGTCATGCCGCTACCGTCCTCGGCTGTAGCAATGGCCTTCACACTCCCTTCTTCCTCTGCGGTCAATAATCCAGTAGCATCAATACTTGCAATCCATGGTTTATCGACAGACCATTCCACTTCCATGGCCGAAAAAGTAGGGATTTCCTCGGCATACAATTGCAGTTTGTTGCCCAATCCTATGATATCGGTAGCATCGCCCTCGCTCCTAACCGAAACACTGCTTGAGATGAAACGGATGAAATCGATGTGCACATCACCTGTTTCCCCGTCATTGTTGGGTGCGAGACGGAACCCGTCCAACACCAGGTTTTCATTCCAGTAATCCAGTGCACTCATGTCAATGAATACATCTTTGTAATCATTGTCGTTGGCAGTGAGG
>JAAEOI010000672.1 GCA_024244665.1 Bacteroidota bacterium
CGTGTTTTCAATGCTTAGATGCCCCTTTTCACCCCCAAAATGGGCATTGTAAGCCATTGACGGTTCCCTCAGTTGATAATGCTCAGTAGATTCCGTTACCTTTCGGCCTTTCACCCTCGAATTGAGTTTTTCCTTGATCCCTTCTATAAACGTCTGACTTCCGACAGCAATACTTTCTGTCCATTCCGGTTGTCGGTGTTGAGAACCATAACTAAGAGCTTCCTCAATCCATTGTCTGTGCTCTCGTCGCAGTTGTTCGTCACTTTGTAGATTACATGCAGCTATTAGTCCTTCCCGGTCAATCAGGGAGTAACGATCCGGTGGAAGCTGGATTTCATTGTAGCCACTGAACGGCCACTCGGATGGATGGTGTACGACACCCGCCCGGATCATGTTCATATCAACGTACACTAGGCATTTCGCCAAATGTTCTTCCGTCTCAACCGCAGTTGCATGATACCTGTCTTCCCAATATGCTCCGTTACGATCCTTTCTGCGATTGAATTCCTGTGCTGTTTTTCCAGCAATCAACTGGAGGCTCTTCGGGATTACCTCTTTGGCTCCATCTTTCACCAATAAATGGATGTGTAATGTAACGATATAGTTGAGAATTTGAA
>JAAEOI010000673.1 GCA_024244665.1 Bacteroidota bacterium
ATCAACTTTCAGTTTTTCCGTGTTAGCGCAAAAATCAACCGGTCGGGTTATACCTAGTATTAAAACAACTGTTCAGCTTGCCAAATTGCTACCAAATCAACCAAAGTACCGGATCTTGATAGTGGAAGATCAGGAGGATAGTGCGTTACTCCTTGAACACCTGATGCATATGTTGGAACTTCCTTATAGAACGGCTGTCGATGGGGTTGAAGCTTTGCGGTTATTTGAAGAATGGCAACCTGATCTGATATGGATGGATCGACGGATACCATTGATCGACGGTGTTGAAGTTACCCGTAGAATCAGGGAAGTTGCAAATAGCGAGAAAGTTAAGATTATTGCGGTGACGGCATCCGTGTTTTCTGAGGAAATTGAAGAAATTATGTCTGCGGGATTCAATAATTACATTAGGAAGCCATATCGAACTGAAGAAATTTACAATACACTGAATAAGCTTCTGGGACTGGAGTTTGAACCTGTGTCCGGCTCAGTACCAGCGCCGGCACTGTTAGAAGAGGATGAATCAAGAATGTTTGCTATGGATTTAAGCAAATTACCAAATGAATTCCGTGAGAAATTATATATAGCTGTAGAAGAGCTTGACCTGGAGGAAATTCAGGGCTTGATAAGTGATATCAATGAATCGAATTCTGAACTGGCATCCATGATAAGAAATCATCTGGATTCATTTGACTACCCACGTATTTTAAGCGCCATTTCTTTAGCTGATGGACTCTAATCTAAATTCATAATTGCAGGGCGGATAGCTGGTGAAAACGATTGATGTATAAGTTCAGGCCAAGGATGTCTGGATGTAGACTAATACAATAACGATTACCGCATAACTTGAGAGTGCCGAGTTCTCGATCAATCTAATTCACCAAGGTTGTAAGTCATTGATATTCCCAATTATCGCCTCACAAAATAATATCAAGTAAAATCAATAGGATATGAGAACTCAGCAATCTTGAGCGCGTAACCAGGATCTATTAGCCTGCTTACTGATCCACATATTACCAGCCTCGGTGAAGAACCAACGGAAGTACGGTAGTCAGCAAAAGCATGATCTTGGAGTCGATACAGAAGAGCTGATACAGGTACTAGGTAACCGTTCACTCCCCCCCCTCTTTCCAAGTGCGTTCTGAGGGTAGGAAGGAGGGTGAGCCTTCCGAAAACGTTCATAGCAGGGATGCTATGACCGAGCCTACATGGATGTATTCACGGCGTTTTTCGGAAGGCTCACCC
>JAAEOI010000674.1 GCA_024244665.1 Bacteroidota bacterium
AGTTTGTCAAGGACAAAGAGAGGAAGATGAACACGGGTATGAGTATTTGAAGCGGAGGGAAAACGGTTTTGTATGTTTCGGTACAAAAAAATCAATTGATTGATTGAATGGCTATCCGAACTGATTTTTTGACACCACTTCTGATAATAACAATATCTACTTCGTCACCAACTTCATGTCTGTCGAGAATTCTGATAAGGTCGGAACTTTTTCTTACCTGAGAACCGTCACATTCAATTATTATGTCTCCCATTTCTATTCGTCCATTGGGCAGACGTTTTACTTCCCTCAACCCTGCCTCTTCTGCTGAACTGCCATTGTATACTTCAAGGATTCCTACACCTTCTACACCCACTCTGGACATGATGTGTTCCGGGATAAGGGAAATGCCAAATCCCGGACGCCCTACCTTCCCGTAATTCATCAGTTTGGTTACAATCCGATTTACCGTATCTACAGGTACCGCAAAACCAACCCCTGAATATGTTCCGCTGGGACTCATAATAGCGGTGTTTACGCCAATCAACCTGCCGAATGAATCCAGAAGCGGTCCCCCGGAATTTCCCGGATTAATGGCAGCATCTGTCTGGATTACATCATGAATATATCTCTTGGTCATAGACTGGATTGTCCTGCCCAGAGCGCTGATAATGCCGGTGGTCAATGTGGAATCCAATCCGAAAGGATTTCCGATGGCCAATACTTTCTGCCCTACCCGTAAATCGCTGGAGTTCCCGATCATCAGGGGTGGAATATTAAGATTCGTAGCATTAATTTGTAATACTGCCAGGTCGTGGTCGGGATCAGCTCCCACTATTGAG
>JAAEOI010000675.1 GCA_024244665.1 Bacteroidota bacterium
ATAAACAATACAGCCGGAACCTGGGGACAGGCGAGGGAATCGAATTGCTGGCATTGGGAACGAAATATATAGGCGAATTAAGGCTCAGTGTCCCCGCCGGTACCTATAATGATAGCGTGGTAGTTGAAATAGAGTCTGAAGTTGAAGACGTGAGTATCCATTATACGCTGGATGGTTCAATCCCCGATCAATTCTCCGATCAATATGCCGGGGAAATTATCATAAGCAATAACAGCGTGTTAAATGCAATCGCCTATAAGGATGGTTACGTCCCGAGCTCTGTGGTAAACGGATCATACATTATCAGAAATACAACTGGTATACCGCAGTACAGCTCAAATGGGGTCAAGGTGTATCCGACGCTGGTCTCTGATGCTGTAAACCTGCAGATTCACAATGATATAAGCGGTGATTATAATTTCAGGATCTATGACTATTCAGGGAAGCTGGTAAAATCATTGTCCCTGAGGAAGACGACTTTTAAGACTTCGGAGCATATCGATTTAAGTGACTTGAATCCGGGGACTTATGTGGTGCTTGTTCAGCAGGGTGAATCCAGAATCACAAGCAAAATTGTAAAGCAATAAGCCTGTCTGCCTGCGGCTTAATAATCGCTTGCTGCCCCGGGCAGGACCAGTTTTAGTTCATCGTGGGCATCATAAATGACCTTCAGTTCCCCTGCGTTCTGACTGCTGCACCTGCTGTCAGAATTCGGAGCAGGTAAACCATAGCTTCGTTCAGCACACTCCTTTTTAGCGATGGCGTCGGCTTCTTCCACGGTCGGGGCGATTCCCCATCCATAACCCATGCCAACATTTCCGGTAATGAAACGATAAGCTGTACAGGCAGTTCCTGAATAGGAAAGCACTACGCTACAATTCCCCCCTTTTTCATTGCATACCTCGATTGCCTTCTTCTCTGCCTCAGCCAGGGTTGCGGCATCAAGCGCCCATCCATAGTAAACCCCATTGGCCCGATCAATGGCCAGTGCACCGTATTTTGTTCCCCCGGGAGGATTATC